>JABBOB010000098.1 GCA_019352055.1 Acidobacteriota bacterium | reverse complement strand
GAGCGCATCCGCGGGTCGTAGGCGTACCAGCCGTACATCGCCTGCCGGTACTCCTCGTCGACCATCTCGAGCGTCAGCTCGTCGTGGTTGCGGAGGAAGACGCCCCACGCCGCCGAGTCCGGGATGTGCGTCTGCTCGGAGAGGATCTTCACGAGCTCCGTCGCGGTCTGCGCACGGAGCGAGTAGTAGATCCGCGGCATGACGGGGAAGTCGAACGCCATGTGGCACTCGGGCTCGTCGTCCGTGCCGAAGAACGCGGCGACCTCGCGGGGCCACTGGTTCGCCTCCGCGAGCAGGATCCGGCCCGGGTACTCGCGGTCGACGTACTCGCGCAGGCGCTTGATGAACTCGTGGGTCTTCGGCTCGCCCTCGCCGTTGCCCTCCTCGCTCTCGAAGAGGTACGGGATCGCGTCGAGGCGCAGCCCGTCGACGCCGAGATCGAGCCAGAACTTGACGATGTCGAAGATCGCCTCCTGCACCTTCGGGTTCTCGAAGTTCAGGTCCGGCTGGTGGCTGAAGAAGCGGTGGAAGAAGAACTGGCGGCGCACCGGGTCGAACGTCCAGTTCGACTCCTCGGTGTCGACGAAGATGATGCGGATGTTCTTGTACTGCTCGTCGGTGTCGCTCCAGACGTAGAAGTCGCCGTACGGGCCATCGGGGTCGCTGCGGGACTGCTGGAACCACTCGTGCGCGTCGGAGGTGTGGTTCAGCGGGAAGTCCATGACGATGCGCATGTTCCGCTCGTGCGCGCGGCGCACGAGGTCCCGGAACTCGTCGATCGTGCCGAACTCCGGCAGCACCGCTTTGAAGTCCGAGATGTCGTAGCCGCCGTCGCGGAGCGGCGACTGGTAGAACGGCGGCAGCCACAACGAGTCGATGCCGAGCCACTGCAGGTAGTCGAGCCGCGACGCGAGCCCGGAGAGGTCGCCGGTGCCGTCGCCGTTGCTGTCGACGAAGCTGCGGACCATCACCTCGTAGAACACCGCGCGCTTGTACCAGGTCGGATCCCGGGTCAGTCCGGGCAGCTGGATCGGGGCGGTGAAGCTCAAGGCAGGTGATCCCTTCGGTCGCCGGTGAGGCGCAGTGCCGCGATCCTAGGAGCCGGGGCTGGGCGGCGTTCCTAGACTGCTCGCTCGATGCGCATCGTCCCTTCCCCCTACGCCGCCGGACTCGCCAGGACCCCTGTCGTGCGCCACGACACCGACGTCGACGGGCTCCGCGTCGCGTGGTGGGAGTACGGCGAGCCGGGCGGCGGTCCCACCCTGCTGCTCGTGCACGGCTTCCGCGGCGACCACCACGGGCTGGAGCCCGTCGTCTCCTACCTGCCCGGCGTGCACGTCGTCGCCCCGGACCTGCCCGGGTTCGGCTCCTCGGCGCCCCTGCGGGGCGAGCACTCGATCGACGGGTACGCCGCCTGGCTCGGGCGGTTCGCCACCGCGGTCGGGCTGGCCGCGGACGTCGTGGTGGTCGGCCACTCGTTCGGCACGATCGTTGCCGCGAAGGCGCTCGCCGACGGGTTCCCGGCCTCCCGTGCCGTGCTCCTGAACCCGATCGCAGCGCCGGCTCTGGAAGGCCCGAACGCGCTCGGCACCCGGCTCTCGTCGCTGTACTTCGGCCTGGGCGCCGCCCTGCCCGAGCGGATCGGGAACGCGCTGCTGCAGAGCAGGATCATCACCCGCGGCGCCGGCGCGTTCCTCGCGAAGACCAAGGATCCGGCCCTTCGGGCGTGGATCCACAACCAGCACGATCGGTACTTCTCGGGCTACGCGAACCGGGACGTCGTGGTCGAGGCGTTCCGCGCCTCCGTCGGCCACGACATCACGGAGTGGGCGGACCGCCTGGCGCTGCCCGTGCACCTCGTCGCCGCGGAGCACGACGACATCACGACGGTCGGCGCCGTGCGACGCCTGCGGACGCTGCTCCCCGACGCGACGATGGCCGTGATCCCCGACGTCGGCCACCTGGTGCACTACGAGACGCCGCGGGCGGCCGCGCAGCAGATCGCCGCGGTCACCGGCGTCGACGTCGCATGAGGCTGATCGTCGACTGCCGCTACGTGCGGCGGGACGGGCGGCACGACGGCATCAGCCGGTACACCGCCGGGATCACCGCGGGACTCGGCCGGGCGGTGCCGCTCACGATGATCATCGACGACGAGCGACAGCTCGACCTGCTGCCGGACCTGCCGTGGGCGCGGACGCGGCCGCCCACCTCCCTGCTCGAACCGCTGATCCCGCGCGTGGTGAACCGGCTGCGGCCCGACGTCGTGTTCTGCCCGCTGCAGACGTCCGGGTCGCTCGGGCGGCGGTACGGGCTGGTGCTGACGCTGCACGACCTCATCTACTACCGGCACCGCACCCCACCGACGGAGTTCGCATGGTGGGTGCGGCTCGGCTGGCGGCTGCTGTACGCGAGCTACCTCCCGCAGCGCCTGCTGCTGAACCGCGCGGACGAGATCGCGACCGTCTCCGAGACGGTCGCGGCGGAGATCGCCGAGCACCACCTGACGCGCCGGCCGGTGACCGTCGTGCCGAACGCCGCCGACGGGGCGCCGCTGCGTCGCGCCGCGCCGGGACCGCGGGCGCGTTCGATCGTGTACATGGGCGCGTTCATCGGGTACAAGGACGTCCCCACCCTCGTGCGCGCGGCCGCGGAGCTGCCGGGGTGGACGCTCCACCTCGCGAGCCGGATCCAGCCGGCCGAGCGGGCGCGGCTCGAACGCGTCGCGGCGGAGGCCGGGGGCGCCGCCCTCCGCTTCCACGACGGCGTCGACGACGCCGGCTACGCCCGGCTGCTCGACGAGGCCACGGCCCTCGTCACCGCCTCGCGCGACGAGGGCTTCGGCCTGCCCGTCGTCGAGGCGATGCAGCGTGGGGTGCCGGTGGTGCTCACGGACGTGCCGATCTTCCGCGAGGTCGGTGGCGACGCCGCGCTGTACGCGCCCGCCGGCGACGCGGCCGCCTTCGCCGCCGCCGTCCTGCGGCTCGAGGACGAGGGGGAGTGGGGCCGCCGCTCGGCCGCATCGCTCGAGCAGGCGGGGCGGTACAGCTGGGACGCCTCCGCCGCCCGCCTCATCCCCGTGCTGGAGCGCGTCGCGGCCGCCCGACGCTGAGACTCAGTCGCGGCCGACGGCCGCGTCCTCAGGGGGCAGGAGGTCGGCGGACCAGGGGCGCCCGGCGAACTCCACGAGCTCGAGCGCGCCGTCGACCACGCGGAACAGGTGGTCCGATCCGTTGGTGATCTGCTCGCCGCGCTGCGGCCACACCCAGCTCGTGGCGTCGCGGATCAGGGAGCCGATCACGCCACCGTGGGACACCACGAGCACGCGCTGGTCCGGGTGCCGCTCGGCGAGGGCGAGCAGTGCGGGCTTGACGCGGGCGACGATCTGGTCCCGCGACTCCCGGGCCTCGAGGTGGCCGCCCCACCGCGCGTCGATGTCGTCGCCGGTCATGCCCTCGGCCTCGCCGTAGTCGCGTTCCACGAACGCGTCGACGAGCTCGACCGGACCGATGCCCAGGCCGTCGGCGATGATCTGCGCCGTCTCGGCCGCGCGGGACAGGGGGCTCGCAGCGACGGCGTCGAACCGTCCGCCGGTGAGCCGCTCCGCGGTGCGGCGAGCCTGCCCGCGGCCGGTGTCGTTGAGAGGGATGTCGGTCCTGCCCTGGACCCGGCCCAGCCGGTTCCACTCGGTCTCACCGTGGCGAACGAGGATCAGGTCGGTCATGGTCTCGTCTCGAGCAGGGGAACAGAGCCCGGAGAGCCTACCCGTGCACCTCGCGCCGCGATCAGAGCCGTGTCCGGAGGCTGCTCGATCGCGACGCGGAGCTCACGAGCGGAGGCCCAGGGCGCTGTCGATCAGGCGGCGGGCGTCCTCGGGTGGTACGCCGAGCGAGCGGGCGCGGGTGGCGAATGCGGCTGCCGCCCGCTCGAGCTCGCGGGTGCCGCGATCCGGCGACCAGCTGACGACGGTGCCGTTGCGGCCCCGCGTCTCGACGAGACCCTCCACCTCGAGCTCCCGGTACGCGCGGGCGACGGTGTTCACGGCGATTCCCAGGTCGTCGGCGAGGCGCCGGACCGTCGGGAGGCGTCCGCCGGCAGCCGGCTCCCCGCTCCGGATCCGCGCGGCGAGCTGCGCCCGCACCTGCTCGAACGGCGGGGTGGGGGAGCCGGGGTCGACGGTCAGCGCTGCCACGCAGGCACCGTACAGCGAGCGCGGAGGACGTCCGGATGCGCGGAGCGGCTCAGGCGAGGAGGACGTCGCGGAGGGCGGTCAGCGTCTCCGTGGTGCCCGCCTCGATCTTCAGGGTCGCGACGCGGTCGCCCTTCGTGGCGCCGCGGTTCAGCACCACGATCGGCAGGTGGCGGCGCCGCGCCTGCTCGAGCAGGCGGATGCCGCTGTTCACGGCGAGTGAGGATCCCGCGACGAGCAGCGCGTCGGCGCGGGTGACGAGCGCCGCCGCCTCCTGGAACCGGTCCCGGGGCACGAACTCGCCGAAGAAGACGACCTCGGGCTTCAGGGTGCCGCCGCAGACGGTGCAGTCCGGCACGACGAAGTCGGCCACGTCGCCCACGTCCGCGTCGCCGTCGGGGTTCAGGGTGACCGTGGCCCCGCCGACGAACCACGCGTTCGCCGACTCGATGCGTTCCGCGATCGCGCCGCGGGCGAAGAGCTGGCCGCAGCGCAGGCAGACGACACGGTCGACGGAGCCGTGCACCTCGACGACGTGGCGGGAGCCCGCCTTGCCGTGCAGACCGTCGACGTTCTGCGTGACGACGCCGGGGACCCGGCCCGCGGCCTCGAGGTCGGCGAGCGCGAGGTGGCCCGCGTTCGGCTCGGCCGAGACGAACCGCGCCCACCCCAGGTAGCTGCCCGCCCAGTACCGCTTCCGGAACGAATCGTCGGACAGGAACTGCTGGATCGTCATCGGCCTGCGCTTCGGCGCCCCGTCGCCGCGGTAGTCCGGGATGCCCGAGTCGGTGCTGATCCCGGCCCCGGTCAGGACCGCGACGGTGCCCGAGAGCAGCTCGGCGGCCTGCTCCAGGACGTCGGCCCCGGGCTCCCTGGCGACCTCCGTCGCGCGTCCGCCCATAGCCTGGAAGCGTAATCGGCGAGTGGAGGCACGACGATGCGGGTACTTCCGCTGTCCGCGGACGGTCTCGCGGACCCTGCGCTCCGGGACTTCACGCGTCTCACGGACGTGGCCCTCCGGCGGCTGCTCGAGCCCGAGGGCGGCCTGTACCTCGCCGAGTCGACGAAGGTGATCGAGCGCGCGATCCGCGCCGGTCACCGGCCACGGGCCGTCCTGACCCGACCGGAGTGGCTGCCGCAGCTCGAGACGCTGCTCGCCGCGTTCCCGGACGTGCCGGTGCACGTCGGCGACGGCGCGGTGCTCGAGGAGCTCACCGGGTTCCACCTGCACCGGGGTGCGCTCGCCTCCATGCACCGGCCCGAGCTGCCCGAGGCGGCCGATCTCCTGCGCGGAGCCAGCCGGGTCGTCGTCATCGAGGACGTCGTGGACCAC
>JABBOB010000097.1 GCA_019352055.1 Acidobacteriota bacterium | reverse complement strand
CGACCTGTTCGCCCCGCGCCGGAACGCGGCCACGCTGGCCGCCGTGCGCGCGGCGGACACCGTCGTCGCGCTCGGGGCGGGTGACCCGATCGGGCTCGCGCGGTACGTGCGGGCCTTCGGCGACCTGGTCGAGCTCGTCGACCCCCACCGGGTCCATGCGGTGATCGGCAAGGTGCGCCAGAGCGCGGTGGGACTCGGGGCGGCCGGCCAGATCCGTGCCGGGCTGCAGCGGTTCGGCGGCATCGACGACGTGACGCTCGTGCCCGCAGACGCCGCCGCCTGCGACGCGGCTCTGCTGACCGCGCGCACCCTTCCGGACGCGGCCCCGAGATCGGCTGCGACGGCGGCGCTCCGGCGATTCGCCGCCGACCACCTCATCGAGCGTCCGGTTCCGGCCCCACGTCGCCGTGTTCCGGGGCTGCGCAGGCTCCGTCCTGCTGCATCGTGAGCAGAATGGGACCGTGCCCGACAGAGTGCTCGCCGTCCTGACCGCGCCCGAAGCCGGATCGGAGGTCGCGGAGCCCTTCCGGTTCGCCGATCCTGACGCGCCTCTGCTCCGCGTGCTCGACCTCGGCGCGACGCGCGGTGACGGCGTCTTCGAGACCCTCGGCGTCGGTGCCGGCCGTGCGCAGGCCGTCGACGCCCACCTCGCGAGGCTCGCGCGGTCCGCGTCGATGCTCGAGCTGCCGGAGCCGGACCTGGACGCCTGGCGCGCTGCGGCGATCGCGGTCGCGGAGCGGATGTCGGAGCACGCCGAGGCGTTCGTGAAGCTCGTCTACACCCGCGGGGTGGAGGGGAGCGGACGGCCCACCGGCTGGGTGCTCGGCGCCCCGTCGCCCGATCACTCCGTCGCCCGAACCGCGGGCATCCGCGTCGTGGTGCTCGACCGCGGGCTGCCGCACGACAGCGCCGGCGAGCTGCCGTGGCTGCTGCAGGGTGCGAAGACCCTCTCGTACGCGGTGAACATGGCCGCGCTGCGGGAGGCGAGGCGTCGCGGCGCGGACGACGCGCTGTTCGTCAGCTCCGACGGCTTCCTGCTGGAGGGGCCGACGTCGAGCCTGCTGATCAAGCGGGGCGATCGGCTCGTCACCCCCTCCACCAGCCTCGGCATCCTGGCGGGCACCACGCAGGCGGAGGCGTTCCGGTTCGCCCGGCTGCGCGGGCTGACGACGTCGTACGAGATCCTCGGGCCGGAGGGGCTGACCGACGCGGACGGGCTGTGGTTGCTGTCCAGCGTGCGGAACGCGGCGCCGATCCGGTCGATCGACGGCGACGAGCGGCCCATCGACGCGGCGTTCACCGCCGACCTGAACGCCCACCTCCTGGCCCGGCGCGACTGACGTGGACGGCGACGCGGCAGGGCATGTCCTCCACCGGCTCGCGAACGGACCGGCGACGCTCGCGGACCTGCGCGCTGCGCTGCCGGCCGCCGACCTCGATCGGAAGGCGCTGCCGTCGATGGGGGAGCCCGACCCGTTCGGCGAGCTGATCAGCGCCCTCGTGAACGCCGGCCGGGTCGTCGACGAGGACGGCCGGTACCGCCTGGCCCCCTGAAACGTAGAATCCTCGGATGCCGACCATGAGCGAGCTCGTCAGCGCGCACGGCAGGTCCAGCGAGGACGATCTCAACTGGCTGCACGCCCTGCTCGGCGATCTGCAGCTGCTCGCGGACCTGGCGTTCGCCGACATCGTGCTGTGGACCCCTTCAGCGGAGGGGGAGTTCGTGGCGGTCGCCCACGCGCGCCCGTCGTCGGCGGCCACGCTCTTCTACCGGGACTTCGTCGGTCAGGCGATCAAGCCGGACTGGAAGCGCCTCGTGACGGACGCGTTCGAGCGCGGAACGATCCTCGACTCCTCCGCACCGGACTGGTTCGAGGAGACGCCGACGCGGGTGCGCGCCGTGCCGGTGCTGCGCCGGACGTCCCCGTCGGCCGGCCCCCAGCAGACGATCGGGCCGATCGCGGTGCTGACCCGGCACACGAACCTGTCCGAGGCGCGGATGCCGAGCCGGCAGGAGCTCACCTTCAACGACTGCGCGAACGACCTGTTCCGCATGATCTCGTCCGGTGACTTCCCGACCCTCACAGCCCCGACCGCCCCGCGTCGCGGTGCCCCGCGCGCGTCCGACGGGCTGATCCGGCTCGATGTCGAGGGAACGGTGCTGTTCGCGAGCCCGAACGCGCTGTCCGCGTTCAACCGGATCGGGTTCTCGGGCGAGCTGGAGGGGCAGAACCTGGCCCAGGTGGTCACCGAGCTGCTGCCGCAGCGGTTCCTCGTGGACGAGACGCTGCCCGTGGTCGTCACCGGCAAGGCGCCGTGGCGCACGGAGGTGGACGCGCGGGGCTCGACGTTGTCGTTGCGCGCGATCCCGGTCCGGCACGACGAGGAGCGCGTCGGCGCCATCGTCCTGTGCCGGGAGGTGACCGAGCTGCGGCACCAGGAGCAGGAGCTCATCACCAAGGACGCGACGATCCGCGAGATCCACCACCGGGTGAAGAACAACCTGCAGACGGTCGCGTCGCTGCTCCGGATCCAGGCGCGCCGCTCGAACTCCGAGGAGGCTCGCGAGTCGCTCGCGCAGGCCACCCGGCGGGTGTCCGCGATCGCGGTCGTGCACGACACGCTCGCGCAGGGCCTGGCGCAGAGCGTCGACTTCGACGAGGTGTTCGACCGGGTCCTCATGCTCATCGCGGAGGTCGCCTCCACGCACCACACCCGGGTCCACCCGATCAAGCGGGGAGCGTTCGGGGTGCTGCCGAGCGACTACGCGACGCCGTTGGCGCTGGCGCTGACCGAGCTCGTGACCAACGCCGTCGAGCACGGTCTGGCCGGCCGGGAGGGCAACGTGGTGATCACCGCGCACCGGGCGGAGGAGGGCCTGACGGTGTCCGTGCGGGACAACGGGGTCGGCCTCCCCGAGGGCCGGGTCGGCGCAGGACTCGGCACGCAGATCGTCCGGACCCTCATCGAGGGCGAGCTCGGCGGCCTGATCGACTGGCACACGATGTCGGGGCGGGGCACCGAGGTGACGATCGCGGTGCCGTTCAACTTCACCGAGTAGGCGGACCACACGATCGAGGGGCCCTGGCGTTCGCCAGGGCCCCTCGATCGACGGGACGCGGTGGGGTCAGGCCGAGCGGCGCGCGCGGGCTGCGCGGCGCTTGAGGGCACGGCGCTCGTCCTCCGACAGGCCGCCCCAGACGCCGGAGTCCTGGCTCGTCTCGAGCGCGTACTGGAGGCACGACTCGGTGACCGTGCAGCGGCCGCAGACCGACTTCGCTCGTTCGATCTGGTCGACCGCGGGGCCGGTGTTGCCCACGGGGAAGAACAGTTCGGGGTCGGCCGTCAGGCAGGCAGATCGGTCACGCCAATCCATGCGGGGCGCTCCTTCAATTCGTCGGTCGTCCCGGAGGCAGCAGGCGGCGCCGGGCAGTCAGCGTTCGCTCGATGTTCTCCGGGTGACACGGCTTAGGGTGAAAACAACCCCAGACAGCCGAAGAGGAACGGTCACCCGTCCCTCTCGTTCGCGCCACCGTATGCCCACGACTTCGGGGGCATCGAAACGAACCGGAAACATGGTGACACAGCACCGAACGCCGATCAAGGGTGCGAAGGTTTGATGTGCCTGTGAACCCCTCGGATGTGCGCGCAACCCGCCCTGTCGGTCTCCTGGTCGTGGCCGCCGTGGAGCTCCTCGAAGCGGCCGGACTGCTGGTCCTCGCGGTGCTGGCAGTGGCCTCCGGGCCCTCGAGCCGGTACCCGCAGACCGCCTACGGGGTCGGCGGGACGCTCCTGCTCGCGGCTGCCCTGCTCGTGCTGGTCGGCATCGGCACCCTGCGGGCACGCCCGTGGTCGCGGACGTCCGGACTCGTCTGGCAGGTCGTCCAGCTGCTGGTCGGCCTCTACGCGTTCCAGGGGCAGGGCGCACAGCCGGGACTCGCGCTGATCGCGATCGTCCCGGCCGTGGCCGTGATCGTCCTGCTGTTCACCCGGCCGGTCCGTGAGGCGACGGCGAGGAGCGCCGGGACGCTCTGACGCGGATCAGTCGATGCCGAGCTTCTTGCGGAGGCTCGCCACGTGACCGGAGGCCTTCACGTTGTACAGCGGCAGCTCCACCCGGCCCTGCTCGTCGATGACGAACGTGGACCGGATCGTGCCCTCGACGGTCTTGCCGTAGAGGGACTTCTCGCCGAACGCGCTGTAGGCGCGGTGGATCTCGAGCGTCGGGTCGGAGAGCAGCGGGAAGTTCAGCGACTCCTGCTCCGCGAACTTCGCGTTCTCCGCCGGGGCGTCCTTCGAGACGCCGAGCACCTGGTAGCCGGCCGATTCGAGGGAGTTGAGGTTGTCGCGGAAGTCGCAGGCCTGGGTCGTGCACCCGGGGGTCATGGCCGCGGGGTAGAAGTACAGGACCACCTTCCTGCCGCGGAAGCCCGCGAGCGAGGTGGGGGTGCCGGTGGAGTCGGCAAGGGTGAAGTCGGGCGCCTGATCGCCGGGGGCGAGGCGTACGGCTGTGTCCGTCATGGAGTGGTCCTCTCGTGTCTGCTAATCTTGCTCCCCGGCCGCTGAGCGGTCGCACGCACCTCTAGCTCAATTGGCAGAGCAACTGACTCTTAATCAGTGGGTTCCGGGTTCAAGTCCCGGGGGGTGTACAAGAAAACGCTGATCAGGTCCCTCTTCTCGATCGAGAAGGGCAGGAAGACTTGATGGGCTCGGCGAAAACTCGGCTGTTCACTCGGCGCTTCGGAGAATCCGACGACTTGGTGGGCGACGGCATCGACGCGGCTGGAGTGTGCTCGGGTTGCCGCGCGCACCTGTCGTGCATGGACGACCACACGCAGGACGCCGGCCTGGAGCCGGTTCTCACCACTTCCCAGCTCGCGGCGCATCTCGGGGTGCCGGTGCAGACGATCTACGACCTCCGCTACGCCGGCGGCGGCCCGAACGGGTTCCGTGTCGGCCGGGAGCTGCGGTACCGGATCTCGGAGGTGCGGTTGTGGCTGGGCCAGTTGGAGGCGGACCGGCTCGCGCGCCGGGCCCGGGTTGCGCCGGGTATGGACGAGGGGGTCGACCGGTGAGCGGCGGACGCAGCCGGCTCGAGATCGGCGCCTACGGCGAGATCAACGTCACCAAGACCGCCGTCGGCAGCTACCGGGCCGAGGCGCGGCATCGGGACTGGGACGGCCGGATCCGGAAGGTGACCGCCAGCGGCAGCAGCCGCAGCGCCGCCCAGGCCGCGCTGCGGGTCAAGGTCGGCCGCCGCCCGAGTACCGCGTCGGCTGCCGACGGGCTGTACCTGGACAGCTCCTTCACGACCCTGGCCGACGCGTGGCTGGCCGACGTGCGGATCCGACCCGACCTCGCCGACGGCACCAGGGACCGGTACGAGCGATCCCTGCAGGCCATCGTGCTGCCCGCCTTCAGTGAGCTGCGCCTGCGCGAGATCAGTACCGGCCGGGTCGACCAGTTCCTCAAGCAGCAGGCAGCGCGCTCCTACGCGCGCGCCAAGCAGGCGCGGGTCGTGCTGAACCTGATGTTCAACTTCGCGCTCCGGCTGGACG
>JABBOB010000096.1 GCA_019352055.1 Acidobacteriota bacterium | reverse complement strand
TCCTCCTGAAGTCGGCTGCGCCACCGTAGCGCCTCCTCCGACGGACCGTACGCCGGCACACGCCTGGACCGACGGTATGGTTTGCGGACCTGACCAGGAGTTCCAGTGCCCACCCTGCTCCGCATCACCCTCGTGCTGCTGACGAGCGGCGTGCTGTTCGCCGGCATCGCGCTGCTCGCGCTCGCGGAGGTGGTCGGCACCCCCGACGGGACCCGGCTGGCGCTCGGCTCCCTGGCGGTGTGCGCGCTCGCCCTCCCGCCGATGCTCGCGGGCGTCTTCGCGAGCTACTGGAGCCGGGACGCGCGGGCACGACGCCGGCTGCGGATCGCGCTGGTGGTGCTCCTGGCGGTGCAGGCGGTGGGCGCGGCCGGGCTGATCGTGCTCACGGTGACGCGGTCCTCCCTGGTCGTCGCCTCCGTGGTGCTGGTCCTGATCGCGGTGGCGCTCGACCCGGCCGTGATCGCGATCGGCCGCGCCGCGCGCCGGATCGAGCTGCGGAGCGAGGCGCCGACGCATGACGACGCCGGCTTCCGGGAGCGTGTCCGCGCCGGCTGGCGGCGCGGCGGCATCGGCGCGGCGATCGGGCTCGCGGCCGGCATCCTGCTCTGCGTGCTGCTCCTGCTGCCGCTCGCCGGTCGCGGCGATGCGGCCTCGGCCCTGCTGTTCCTCCCCGCAGGGGCCGGGCTCGGGGCCTCGCTCGGGATGCTCACCGTGGTGCTCGGCCTCGCGCGACGCGTCCGCGACCTGCTCGGCGGCGACGTCTCCTCCGCCCGGCGCATCGGGCGAGCGGTGCTGGGGAAGCCGGAGGCGCTGAGCGACGACGAGCGGGCGAGGGCCGCGCACTACGCCTCCGTCGCGCCTGCGTGGCTCCGCCTGCAGACCACGCAGACCGCCGTCAACTCCCTCGCCGTCATGGCGGTCATGGTGGGCTCGCTCGTCGGGATCTCCCGCGACGGCGCTCCCGGCATCGGCTGGTTCGTCGGCGGGGTGCTGGTCGTGCTCGTCGGCTCGACCGTCGCGATGCTGGTCACCCGACGCCGGCAGCTGCGTCGGGTGCGGTCCTACTCCGCGGACCACCCCGTCGCGGCGTGAGGCCTCAGCGGCCGAAGCGCTCCGGGGCATCATCGGTCCAGCTGCCGTAGACCGTCTCCGTGTTGCTCGCGACCTGCGCGGCGAGCATCGACGGGTCCGTCTCGAGCACCTGCGCCATGAAGCGGAGGGTGTGCGGGATCAGGTACGGCGCGTTCGGCCGCCCGCGGACGGGTGCCGGCGCGAGCCACGGCGCGTCCGTCTCGACGAGGATCCGGCTGCGCGGCGCGACCTGGAGCGCCGCGCGGAGGTCGTCCGCGTTCTTGAACGTGACGGTGCCGGCGAACGAGAGGTACCAGCCGTGGGCGGCGGCGAGTCGAGCGAGCCCTGCGTCGCCGGAGAAGCAGTGGAACACGGTCCGGTCCGGGGCCCCGACGCGCAGCAGTGTGTCGACCACCTCCGGGTGCGCGTCGCGGTCGTGGATCTGCAGGGCGGAACCGTGCCGCTTCGCGATGTCGATGTGCGCCTCGAACGAGCGGAACTGGGCGGCGCGCCCCGCCTCCCCGGTCCGGTAGAAGTCGAGGCCCGTCTCCCCGATCGCCCGGACGCGCGGCTGCGATGCGAGCTCGTCGATGACGGCGAGCGCGTCGTCGAGGCCACCCTCCGCATCCAGCACTGCGGCGTCGTTCGGGTGGATCGCGACCGCGGCGAGCATGCGCGGATCGATCGCCGCGTGCTCGGCGGACCAGCGGCTCGACTCGACGTCGGTCCCGACCTGCACGACGCCCTTCACCCCGGCGACGGACGCGCGGTCGAGCTGCTCGCGCCAGTCCAACGGCTCCCCCGCGCCGTCGGAGAACCACCCGGCAGAGGAGAACGGATCGATGTGCGTGTGGTCGTCGTAGACCGGGACCTTGAGCGCCTCCGGGAGCGGCGGGTACGCCCGGTCAGCCACTCGACGCCGCCCTGTGCGTTTTGAAGGGGATTCTGGCGCCTTCGTCGCGCAGAATCCCCTTCAAAACGCACCTACGCATCGAGGATCTCCTGCTCGATGCGGGGGAAGAGCGGCTCGAGCTTCGTCACCTGCGTACCCGCCGGAAGCTGCCCCCAGCCGCCGGCCGAGCGGAGGCGCTGATCCGCCAGCACGCCGAGCGCCGCCTCCGCACCGAGCGCGGCCCACAGCGTGCCGGTCGCCTTCGGGATCACGGGCGAGAGCAGCACGGCGAGCGCACGGAGCCCCTCCGCCGCGGTCGCGAGCACCGAGTCGAGGCGGCCGGACGCCGCCGGGTCCTTCGCCAGCTTCCACGGCTCCTCGAGCGTGATGTAGCCGTTCAGCTCCTCGACGATCGTCCAGATCGCGGCGATCGCCTCGTGGGGCGCCATCCGCTCGATCGCGAGGTCGGCCTGCACCGTCGCGCCCCGCACTGTCTCGCGGATGCCGAGATCGCGCTCGGTGGGCTCGCCCGCCTCCGGCACGATGCCCCCGCGGTAGCGGGTGATCATCGCGATGACCCGGGATGCGAGGTTGCCGAACCCGTTCGCGAGCTCCGCCTGGTAGCGCGCGGACAGGTCCTCCCACGAGAACGAGCCGTCCTGCCCGAACGGGATCGCCCGGAGGAAGTAGTAGCGGAACGCGTCCGACCCGAACACGTCGGTGATCTGGTGCGGCGCGATGCCGGTGAGCTTCGACTTCGACATCTTCTCGCCGCCGACGAGCAGCCAGCCGTGGGCGAAGACCTGCTTCGGCACCTCCAGGCCCGCGGCCATCAGCATCGCGGGCCAGATGACGGCGTGGAAGCGCAGGATGTCCTTGCCGACCAGATGGGTGGCCGGCCAGCGCCGGTGCAGCGTCGCCTCGTCGCCGTCGAACCCGACTGCGGTGACGTAGTTCAGCAGCGCGTCGAACCAGACGTAGACGACGTGCTCGGTGTCCCACGGCACCGGCACGCCCCAGTCGAAGGTGGAGCGGGAGATCGACAGGTCGTCGAGGCCCTGCTTCACGAACTGGACGACCTCGTTGCGGGCGCTGTCCGGCTGCACGAAGTCGGGGCGCTCCTCATAGAGCGCGAGCAGGCGCTCGGCGAAGCGGCTCATCCGGAAGAAGTAGTTGCGCTCCTTCAGCAGCTCGACCGGGATCGAGTGGATCGCGCAGACGAGCTCGCCGTCGTACTTGCCGGTGCCCGTGACGAGCTCGGAGGTCTGCTTGTACTCCTCGCAGCCGACGCAGTAGAAGCCCTCGTAGTCGCCCGCCTCGATGAAGCCGGTGTCGTAGAGCCGCTGGATGAAGGCGGCGACACCCTGCTCGTGCCTCGGCTGGGTCGTGCGGATGAAGTCGTCGTTCGCGATGTCGAGGGTCTCGAGCAACGGGACCCAGGACTCGCGCACGAGCTTGTCCGCCCACTCGCGAGGACCCATGTCGTTCGCGGTCGCGGTGCGGAGCATCTTCTGGCCGTGCTCGTCGGTGCCGGTCAGGAACCAGGTGTCGTCGCCGGCTTGCCGGTGCCAGCGGGAGAGCACGTCCGCGGCCACCTCGGTGTACCCATGGCCGATGTGCGGCACGTCGGAGGGATAGAAGATCGGCGTGGTGATGTAGAACGACCGGTCCGCTGGCACTCCGGGATTTTACCGGGCGCCGAACCCTCGGTGACGACGCGCTTTCACGGATCAGGCCCGATTCGGTGACGCGCCGTTCGGGGCCTCCGACATCGCGGCGTGTCGCGAAACGAGCCTGATCCGTGCAACGTCAGGGGGCAGAGACTCGGAGGACGACCTTGCCGAGTCCGCGGCGGCGGCCCAGCTCCCGGTACGCCTCCTGCACCTGCTCCAGGGGGAAACGCGCCTTGATCGGCACGTCGAAGCCGCCGCCGGCGAGGATCGCTGCGAGCTCCCGCACCCCCTGGGCGGGATCGGCGAGCGCGGCCATGCCCTTCGCCTGGACGCCGAGGCGCTCGACCGCGCCGAAGTCGATGATCGTGTCGACCCGGTCCGGGCTCACGCCCAGCGCGATCGCGAGATCGGTGTAGCCGTTCCCGAACAGGTCGAAGAAGGCCGTGACGCCGTCCGGCGCCGCGTCCCGGAGCCGCTGCTCGAGCCCGTCGCCGTAGGCCACCGGCTCCGTGCCGTGCTCGCGCAGCCAATCGTGATGGGACACGCTCGCGATCGCGATGACGCGCGCACCCGTTCCGACCGCCAGCTGCGTCAGGAAGATGCCGACGCCTCCGGCGGCACCCGCGACCACGACGGTGTCGCCGGAGCCGACCGGCACCGTCTGCAGCGCCGCGAGCGCCGTCGTGCCGGCCACGTAGAGCGTCGCCGCGACGTCCCAGTCGAGCGCGTCCGGCTTCGGCACGACGCGGTCGGCCGGCAGCAGGGCCAGCTCCGCCTGCGCGTTGCGCGAGTCCGAGAGCCCGATCACGGGCTGGCCGACGGCGAGGTCCGGGACCCCGGACCCGACCGCGACGATGTGCCCGGCCAGGTCGCTGCCCTCGCCCATCGGGAAGGTGGCGGGGTACATCGCCGCCATGGCGCCGGATCGGACGCCGATCTCCCCGGGGTTCGTGCCGGCCGTGACGACCCGGACGACGACCTCGCCCTCGCCCGGCTCCGGGTCCGGCACCTCGCGGACCTGGAGGACCGACTCGTCGCCGTACCGCTCGATCTGCACTGCTCGCATGTCATCCCCAACGCGCTGGACGAGCGGGGATTCCCTGCGCCGGGCGACGTCGAGCCCGCCCTCGGTCCGCGTCAGCGGGCGGCGAGGGCCGCGTCGTAGAGCGACTTGCGGGAGAGACCCGTGCGGTCAGCCACCTCCGCCGTCGCGTCCTTCAGCTTCGAACCGGCCGCGACCAACGCGAGCACCTGCTCGAGCGCGCTGTCCGAGTCGGCCGCGACCGGCGGAACGCCTGCGAGCACCACGACGACCTCGCCGCGCACGCCGCGCTCGGCCCAGGCCAGCACCTCGGCGACGGTGCCTCGCACGACCTCCTCGTAGAACTTGGTGAGCTCGCGGGCGACGACGACCTGCCGGTCCGGGCCGAACACCTCGACCATCGCCGCGAGCAGCGCCGCGACACGGTTCGGGGACTCGAACAGCACGGTCGTCCGCGGCTCCGCAGCCAGGGTCTGGAGGAACCGCCTCCGCTCCCCCGGCTTCCGCGGCGGGAACCCCTCGAACACGAAGCGATCCGTGGGCAGGCCGGAGAGCGCGAGCGCGGTCAGCACCGCGGAGGCGCCCGGCACCGCGGTCACCGGCACCCCGGCGTCGACGGCGGCCCGCACGACCGCGAATCCGGGGTCGGACACGGTCGGCATGCCCGCGTCGGAGACGAGGACGACGTCCCCCTCCCGCGCCGCGTCCAGCAGCTCCGCGATCCGCGCCCGTTCGGTGTGCTCGTTCACGGTCACGAGCCGCGCATGCGTCTCGACGTGCAGACCGGCGAGGAGCCGCTGGGCGACGCGGGTGTCCTCGGCGGCGATGACGGCGGCGGAGGCGAGCACCTCCATGAGCCGACGCGACGCGTCCCCGAGGTTCCCGATCGGGGTGGCGGCGAGCACGAGCATGCGACGAGTCTGCCCGTGCCGGTCGCGGCGCGGTGGAGCCCACCGATCGCGACCGTATCCTTCCTCCGTGTCGCAGGCCCTCGCTCCCGCCCAGGAGACGGCCGGCCGGCCCGCACTCTTCGACCGGATCACCGCCTGGCTGCGCTTCGGGCCGCCCGCGGTGCTGCTCGTCGCCGCGGTCGCCCGGCTCGTC
>JABBOB010000095.1 GCA_019352055.1 Acidobacteriota bacterium | reverse complement strand
CGCGGTGTGGGCGACCATCATCCGCGCGGTCTCCGCGTCGATCGTGCCCATACCGGCGATCCGCGCCGGGGCGTCCCCGGTTCCGGTCGCGGTGTCGGCGGGGATGACCACGAGGACCGTCGCGTCGATCAGCGTGCGGGTGGCGTCGCCGGTCTCGCCGAGCCGCTCGAACGGGTGGGACGGGCCGCCGTCCTCCGGGCCGCGCATGCAGCCGGTGAGCACGGCGTCGAGCGCGCAGTCGGCCATGAGCGCCGACAGCGTGCGGCACTCGTCCTCCCGCCCGTGCGCTGCGACGGCGTGCTTGCGGATGCGGTCATAGGCCGCCGCGATGTCCACGGCGGTCGAGTGGATCTCGAGCACGGCCTGCCCGTCGCGCGTCGGGCGGGCGCGCACCGAGCGACGGTTGGTCGCCTCCTTGTGCCGTTCGGTCGTGAGCTCGGGCTCGAGCTCGTCCCGGAGGTCGGTCAGCTCGCGCTCGACGGCGGTCGCGCGCTCCGACTGCACGAGAGCCGCGGCCTTCTCGTCGAACAGGTCGAAGTGCTGCTGCGGCAGCCCGATCGCCTGTGCACCGGCGATGACGGCGGCGCTCTCGGAGGCGAGACCGGCGAGGAACACCGACCAGGTCTTCGGGAGGTGGTCGCGCAGCATGCGGGCGGCCTCCAGTCGGCGCTGCACGTCGCCGCGGGTGACCCGCAGCTCGTTGGCCTGGTGCATCAGGAAGCCGGTCACGACAGGGTCGTCCGGGCGCGGCATCGTGCCGGTCTGCTCCTGTTCCTCGAGCAGCATCGCGTCCATGCCCGCGAGCATCAGGTGCAGCCGAACGGCTGCGGCGGCGTTCGTCAGGCGATCGGCGTGACGGAGCGACGCCGTGAAGAACTCCTCGCGCGCATCGAGCGCGGCGAGGTGGTCGAGCGGGTCCGGGGACGGTGGGAGGCCGCCCTGGTCAGTGGGTTCCGACATGGGTGCATCACATCACGGGGCACCGACAGAGGTTCGAACGCATGTGCGAGGACGTCGGGGAGTGGAGGCGGGCCCCCGGTCGCCGGCAGGCGTGTTCGCCGATGACCAGGAGTGGGTCGCCGACGAGGTCGGCGCCCTCCTGCGGACGTCCTCCTGGTGCGTACCGACACCGGCGCGCGCACGCGCCGTGCTCATCGCCGCGGCGCGGCCCGGCCTCCTCGGGCCTTGGTGACCTTCCCGCCGCCGCCGATCGCGGACTCCCGGTCCCAGAGCAACGTCTTCGTCACCGCGCCGAGACCAGCGATCAGTGATCGAGTGCTGCCACCCGATCCGCTCCGCGACGACCGTCGCGGGCATCCGGGGAAACGGCGGCTCGTCCGCAGCCGACGCAGCCCGCACGGTGTTCCGCGCCACCCCGAGGCGCCGCACGATCTCCTTGATCGGCACACCCTCCGCCCGATGCGAACGACGGATCTCGGTCCGATCCTCCACTGCGATCACCCTGCAAGGGTTCAGCAGAGGGTCAACATTCACCCGACGCACGGGAGTCAGCTCTCACGCGTCGCCGACACCGGTCAGGTCGATCGTGCCGCTCGTGGTCCCGGTCGTCATCGCGCGGGCGGGGAAGCCCGTCGTCGAACTGATCGCCCATCGTCCGTCCGCGGTGCGGTTCGGCACCGCTGCCGGCCTGATCTCGATCGAGGATGACGCCTTCAGCCGGTCGGACGCCGAGGTGGCCGCTCAGTTCTACGGCGAGGAGTGAGGTGCTGCTCGACACCCACTCCCTGCTCTGGGTCCTGGATGGAGGGGAGGCGTTCGGCTCGAAGGCGAGACGATCGCTCGTGACCGCCGACGCGGTGTCCTACTCCGCGATCTCGATCGCTGAGATCCGCATCAAGCAGATGCTCGGCAAGCTGACCGTGCCGGACGATCTGCTCCAGCGGATCGAGTCCGCCGGTCTTCGACCCGCGGCCTGTGGCGTGCTCGCGGCGGAGGACCTGCTCAGGTGGCCGGCGCTCCGCCGCCACGATCCGTTCGACCGACTGCTGCTGACCCATGCCGCCGCCGAGGGGACCGTGCTGCTCACCGCCTACCGGGTGCCTCTGGACCTCCCCGATGCTCCGGTACTGGATGCGCGGGTCTAGGCATCCCCGAGGCGGTCGACGAGACCTGGGGGTGGCACGCGCCGGCCGCGGCAGACCGAGCCGCGGCATCGACGACGGCGCAGGCGGCTGCAGTGCAGAAGCCGGATCGGTTACTTTCGATCAATGCCGAAACGTCGACCGAAGGGTCGCTCGTCCCACTCGTCGCGGCCGGTCCGACGCCGGCCTGGAGGCCCGGGGGAGGCGACCGCCACCCGGCAGATGATCGCCGAGCTCGTTGATCCGCTCGATGCCGCGCTGGACGAGCCGGAGCCGTTGGCCTTCTTGCAGAGCGCGAGCATCTACGCGGCCGTGCTGACCGGCCGGGATGTGGGTGCCGGTCAGGAGCATCTGGACACGGACGGGTTCCTCCGGATGCTCGAGGAGCTGGACACCACCGCGACGGACGCATTGCTCGCCGCGCTCGCGGTGCTGATCCCGGACACCGTGCCGCTGCGGATCGCCCGCAACGATCTTCCCACGTGGCTCGTCCGCATGCGGGAGGCCCGCGTGACGTCGGCCTCAGCGATCGTCGATGCACTGCGCGATGCGGACAACCTGCTGATCGAGGTGACGCTGGCCGACGAGCGGAGCTTCACGATCGTGGCGCTCGTCGATCACAACCTCGGCTCGGTCGTCAAGGACGTGTTCCCCCTGCCGGGTGCGCTGGCGGAGGCCGAGAAGGACATGCGCGCCTTCTCCTCGATGCTCACCGCGCACGACGAAGCTCCGCGGGACGTCGCCGCGCGGCTGCGGGAGTCGATCGCCCGCACGGACGCGCTGCACGATCCGCCGACAACGGACACCTGGCCGGCCTGCCGTCCGCTGCTGGACTGGGCGCTGCGGATGATCCCGTCCGGAGGCGCCGGCTGGGACCTCACCAGACCCACGGACCTCGAGCTGGAGGCGCTCGGTGAGCGGATCGTCGCCGGCTCGAGCGGCCCGGTCGGCTCGAACGCACTGGACGTGGTGGTCACGCTGCTCGACTTCGCCGCCACGACCGCCCTCCGCGATCCGTTGCGCTGGAGCCCGACGTCCATCGAGATCCTGCTCATGGACTGGCTGCCCCGGATGGCGCCACGTGACGTGCGGTGGCGCGCCCAGGTGCCGCGAGCGCTGAAGGAGCTCGTCCCGTTCGCCCACGCGCAGCGCGGCGTGCCCGCTTCCGCGACCCGGGAGGCCCTTCGAGCGATCGACTTCTGGTGGCGGCAGGCGAAGCTCCTTCCACGAGGCCAGGAGGCGACGACCGAACCGAGCGCGGCGGATTCCCGAGCGGACCGCGATGGGGAGCTGCGGATCCGGACCCTGCAGCGCGAAGCCGGCGGGTCCGCCTCCCTCAACGCACTCACCGTCGGGAAGTTGCCGAAGAACGAGCGGCTGCTGCTCGACGACATCCCGGAGGACGTGCGGCCCGCGGTCACGGAGGTGGCCCGTCTGGTCGACGCCGCCGTGATGGAGCTGTTCGGCGACGTGGAGCTGCGCACGGTCACCCGGCGCATCATCGCTCGCGCGTTCGCCACCGACCCGTCGATCGTCCGCCGCTCCGGCAGCCCGGTGCCGATCGCCGCCGCTGTGACCTGGATCGCCGCGAAGGCGAACGACTGCTTCACGCAGTCGCGGGTGAGCCAGCTCTTCTTCGGCGATCCGTCAAAGCCGGCTCGTGCTCAGGTGCGCGTCAAGGATGTGGGAGCGCACTTCGGCCTGACCAGCAGCCCGTCGACCAGGGCCGCGCCGATCCTCGCGGCGCTCGGCCGTTCCTGGCCAGGAGGAGCGTCACGGGACCTGGGCGATCCCGCTCTCCTCACCTCCACCCGCCGAGCGGGGATGATCCAACAACGCGACTTCCTCCGGCTGTTCGGCGACTGATCGGGCAGCGCCGCCCTGGTTCGCCGGCACCCGACGGCGAACCCGGTGTCGGGCGCCGGGGTCCGTTCGAATTCGGAGGCAGGTCGAAGACCGCATTCCCATTGGTTCGCCGGGCGCCTGATCGGGGGATATCGATCCTGGATCACTGACAACTACTCTGCAGCGATCCCGAAAGGAATTCGATGACGTTCTCGACGCCGAATGGTGCGAACTCGGAATCGGAGTTCGTCGACCCGACGTCGCCGGTGCCGAATTCGATCGCCCGAATCGACCCCGCTCCCGTCGCACCCTCGATGGTGCAGCCCGCACCGGGCTGGTACGTCGAGCCGGGCAAGCCCGGCGTGCTCCGGTACTGGAACGGCACGGGCTGGGAGGAATGGCGGAAGCCCCTCGTCGAAGCGCCGAGCGTCACCCAGGGGCAGAAGAGCCTCGCTGTCGCGTACGTGCTCGCCCTCTTCGTGGGCGGTCTCGGCATCCACAATTTCTATCTCGGCCGGACCGGGGCCGGCGTCGGCATGCTCGTCCTCTGGATCCTCGGCGTGCTCACCGCCATCGTGCTCGTCGGGTACCTCCTCCTCGCTGCTGTCGGTATCTGGCTGATCGTCGACCTCTGCCTGATCCCGTCCTACGTCCGCACCAGCGCACTCCGCGCCGTCGGCCACCGCGTCTGACGCGTCGTGGCAGGACCTCGCGACTGGGCCCCTGAGGAGCCCGCAGCCTGGGTGCGGGCGGACGATCCGGCGTTCCAGAGATACCGCGATGCGCAACGCGGCACGCCCGCCGGTCAGCGGCCTCCGAGCACCACCACGCCACGGCTCCGCGTCCGCCGTGCGAGGGGAGCGTGGGCCCCCGCCCTCTTCTCGCTGGTCCTCGGCGTCATCGCGATCGCGGGCGCCGTGACACCGCTTCTCGCTGCGCGCGGCGGTGCGCACGGGTACGTCCTGTCGACCGTCGGTGTGGTCGCCGTGCTGGTCGGCATGAACGCGCTGCGCCGGAACCGGATCGTCCCGAACCTCGCCGTGCTCGTGATGGCCGTCGGCGGCATCGGAACCGGCGTCATCGGCACCGTGGCGATGGTGGCGGTGATGGCCGGCGCCGGATCGTTGACGACGGCCGGGCCGCTTCTTCCGCCCGGGGTGCAAGCAGGCATCGCGAGTGGACCTCAGGCGGACGGCACCCAGGTGCAGCTGTCGGCCCTCTCCATCTCCGGTGACGGTCGCGCGAGCGAGGCTGTGGTGGGGAACGGCGGCTCGGTCCGGCTCGATGCCGGCTACTCCGTTCGCAGCTTCACGACCCGCCCCCAGATCGACGTCCGCCTCGAGCGCCGCGTCGCGGGCGGTGCGTGGTCGCCGACCGGCGTGACGACGTCGATCGTCGAGGGCTCCCCGCTTTCGGCGGTCACCCCGCCGTACGCGACCTCGGCCGCCACCGAATCGATCCAGTACCGGTTCGCATCGGGGGACTCGGCTTCGGCACCCGTCTCCGTCGTGTACGAGAACCAGCGCCTCTACACGGGTATGGCCGCGACGATCTACGCCTACGCCGCGCCCTACTGCCCGACCACGGCCGTCCACGTCACCGCCCTGAGCGGTCGGGAGGCGGGCGAGTACATCACGGGCGCGTCGCTGATCCTGATCGATTCGAAGGTCGGGGTGAGCGCGAACCTGCGGCCGGCATCCCAGCGCTCGGTCGCCATCCACGAGTGCTCGCACGAACTGCAGTGGCTCAACTACGGCGCCACCAGCAAGGGCTCCGACCAGATGACTGCAGCTGCAGCGGCGGACTTCTCCGAAGGATCCAACGGCGCCCCCGCGATCGAGCACGCGGCCGACTGCGGAGCGATGGCCGCCGAACCCAACGGCTACCTCGG
>JABBOB010000094.1 GCA_019352055.1 Acidobacteriota bacterium | reverse complement strand
CGGTGACCGTGGCCGCGCCTGCCGCGAACGCCCCTCTGGCCAGTGATGCGTTCGGTCGGACGGTCACGGGTGGCCTCGGGACCGCTGATGTCGGCGGCGCCTGGTCGGTTGCTGCTGCGGACGCTGGGAACTTCTCGGTGGGGTCCGGTGTCGGTGCGCTGTCGGATTCGAAGGGGATCACGTTGTCGGGGTATCTGCCCGCTGTGACCGCGACGGATGTTGATCTGGCCGCGACGCTGACGCCTGGGGTGTTGCCGACGGGTGGGAACGCGTTCGCCGGTCTGGTTGTCCGGAGGCAGGGGACGAGTGACTACGGCGCTCGGATCATCGTGTCGAGCACGGGCACCGTCGACCTCGAGGTGGACAACGGGGGTACCTACCTGAAGGGCATCCGGGTGCCGGGTCTGACCGCGGCGGCCGGTGCGGGTCTCCGGTTGCGCGTCGAGGCGACGGGGACGAGTCCCACGACGCTGAGCGCGAAGGTGTGGCCTGTCGCTTCGACCGAGCCGACCAGCTGGCAGGTCACGACGACCGATACCGCTTCGTCGCTGCAGAGCGCCGGCACCATCGGGCTGCGCACGTACACCGGCGGTGGGGTCTCCAACGGGCCGATCGTGTGGAACGTCGATGACCTCGTCGCGACGACTCCCGGTGCTGCCACGACCCCGACGAACGCGGCTCCTACCGCTGCGTTCACCTCGAGCGTCGCGGGCCTGAACGTCGCTGTCGACGGCAGCGGCTCGAAGGACTCCGATGGGACCATCGCGAAGTACGTGTGGGACTTCGGGGACGGCGCCACGGATACCGGGGTGGACGGTTCCTGCTGGTCGGTCATCGGACGTCCTTCGAGGTGGTGCGCTTCGGGTCGAGCGCGGCGATGTCGCGGAACCATTTCGGCAGCGCGAGCGCCAGGTAGCCGAGGTGCGCGAGGAACAGGAGGCCGTAGACCACGAGGAACGCGGTCGGCAGGCCGAGCAGGAGGAAGACGTAGACGAGCACGCCGTAGTCCGTCGGCGCACCCAGCAGGGACCGCAGCGGCGTGCTGCCGGTGCGGATCACGCTCGTGGTGTCGCGTCCGGCTCGGGCGGCCTTCAGCAGGTCGTTGAGCAGGAACACCGAGAAGGAGACCGCGGCGACGGCCATGAAGCCGATCGGGACCAGCAGCCAGCCGCGCTGGTCGGCCGGCACGAGGAAGCGGTAGGCGGTGATGAGCACCGCGGCGTGCAGCGTCGAGGACTTGACGGCGTCGACCACGTGGTCGAGCCACTCCCCTGCGGCCGAACCGCCACCGCGGAGGCGGGCCACCTGACCGTCGGCGCTGTCGAAGGCGTAGCCGGCGGCGAGCAGCACGGTGACGGCGAGGCCGAGCCAGAACGTGGGCGGTACCAGTGCGAGCAGCAGGATCGCGGCGAAGGTGCACGTCGCGCTGATCGCGGTCACCTGGTTCGGCGTCAGGCCGGCCCGGTAGGCCGCTGCGGCGATGAACCGGCCGAGCTTGCGGTTGACGTAGATGGAGTACGCAGGCGCGCCGCGGCCGGCCGGCTTCTGCGCGGCTCGGAGACGCTGCAACGTCTGTCGGTACGTTTCGGGGACGGGTGCGGCGTCGTTCCGCTCGTCCACCGCGGGCTCGGTGGGCATGGGGAGTCCAATGGGTTCGGGCCGCGCTGGGTGACGCGGTTGCCCGATCGTACGGCGCGAGTGCGCCGACGGCCCCCCCGTGTTCGAGGGGTACGCAGATCGTTACGGGGTCGTCGTGAGGTAGGCGATTCCCGAGCCGGCGAAGGTGAGCAGGCCCTCGTCCGGCGTGACGAACGCCGCGTCGCCCCGGGCGAGCGAGATCGAGTCGGCCGTCCCGCTGACCGTCATGCCGCCCGCGACGACGAGGATCTCGGCGGGACCGTCGATCGTGAACGTCGTGCTCTCGGGCCCGCTGAGCGTGTGGCCGTGCACCGCGGCCGCGTCGCCGAGCGCCACCTGCGCGAGCAGGAAGTCGTCGCCGGCGCTCTGCCACACGGTCACCCCCGGGCGGAGCGCGTCGGGCTGCACGGTCGGTGTGGGCAGCGCTTCGAACACGACGACCTGCAGCAGCTCGTCGACATCGACGTGCTTGGGGGTGAGGCCGCCGCGCAGCACGTTGTCGCTCGCCGTCATGACCTCGATGCCGAGCCCGGAGAGGTAGGCGTGCATCGCGCCGGCGGGGAGGGCGAGCGCCTGCCCCTGCCGGAGGGTGACGTGGTTGAGCAGCAGGCTGATCACGATGCCGGGGTCGCCGGGGTAGGCGTCCGCCAGCGTCCGCACCGTCGCCCACTCGCGGGCGAAGCTCGAACCCGCGCCGAGTCGGGGGACCGTGGCGACGACCGCGGCGATCAGGCGCTCGGCCTCGGCACCGCCGCGCAGCAGCCGCTCGACCACGTACGCGAGCGGGTTGCCGGAGTGGCGGTGCTCGGGGACGGTCTCCCCCACGTCGGGCAGTCCGTCCCGGATCACCTCGGCGCTGCTGCCGACGGAGCCCGCCCGGGCGGCGTCGCCCCCGGCGAGGTCGTCGGCGAACCGGGAGATCGCGACCCGGTCCTCCCCCGCGGCTGCGCCGGCGAGCTCGGCGAGCAGCAGACGGCTCTCGCTCACGTGGCGGAACCCGGCGAGCGCCTCGAAGGTCGCCGACAGCGCCAGGATCAGCTCCGGCTTCGCCGAGTCGTCCTTGTAGTTCCGGGTGTCCGCGGTGAGCGGGACGCCCGCCGCGTTCTCGCGCGCGTACCCCTCCTTCGCCTGCTCGGGGTCGGGGTGCACCTGCAGGGACAGCGGCGCGTCCGCGGCGAGCACCTTCATCAGGAAGGGGAGGCGGGAGCGTCCGGCACCGAGGAACTCGGCGGGCGCCGCTGCGATGACGTCGTCGAGCCGCTGTCCTGCCAGCGCCGGCGTGGCGGTCGTGACGGTGCTCGGCCACCCCGGGTGCGCGCCGAGCCACAGCTCGGCCTCCGGGCCACCGGAGGCGTGGTGCCCGAGCAGCTCGGCGATCCCGGTGCGCGAGCCCCAGGCGTAGTCGCGCGGCGTGTTGGTGATCCCGACGAACATGCCCCATTCCTACCCTGACGCGCTGCGCACCGTCCGCGAAGGTGCGGCGGACGTCACGGCTCGATCGCCGCGTCGCGTCGCGCATGACGCCCGGCGGCTCGACCTCGTAGGTTGGGCGGGTGCGGCGGTGGGTGAGGGACGGGTACGTGCTCGTCGCCCTGTTCTCGCTCTGGAACGGCGACGGCATGCGCGACCTGCTGAGCTGGTGGGGCTTCAGCGCCGTGTCGCTGATCCTGCTCGCCGGCGGGATCGTGCTCATCGTGCGGGACCGCGCTCGCGCGAAGGCGCTCGTGCTCTCCTGGCGCGGCATCCCGATCCTGGCGTTCATGGCGGTGTGCGTCGCCTCGGTCACCTGGTCCGCCTACCCGGTGCCGACGCTGCTCGGCTGCGTGATCCAGCTCGCGACGGCGACCGTGGCGGTCGCGCTGTGCCTCGCCCGGCCGCCGGTGCGGCTGGCCGCGCTGTTCGCGATCATGCTCCAGGCCGACCTCGTCGTCTCGCTGATCTTCGAGGTCGCGGTCGCGCTCTCCCCCGCCCACGAGATCCTGCCGCTCTGGACGAATTACAGCGCGAACGTGCCGGGCGCGTACTACTGGAGCAGCGGGCTGATCTTCCAGGGCGGTCGCATCCAGGGGTTCACCGCGAACGCGAACCTGCTGTGCTTCCAGGCGCTGCTCGCCGCGGTCGTGACGGCGACGCTCGCGCGAGGCCGGTTCGTCTCACGACGGCTGCTGGTCCCGGCGCTGCTGCTCGACGCCGTCGTGCTGCTGCTGACCCGCTCGGCCACCGTCGTGATCGCCGGCGGCGTCGTCGTGGTGGCCGCCCTCGTCATCGCGGGCCTCAGACGGTTCGAGCGACGCGGCCGCATCGCGCTGCTCGGCGGTTCGGTCCTGTTCATCGGCTTCGTCGCGCTCAGCTCCTCCAGCCTGTCCGAGCCGTTCCTGCGACTGCTCGGCAAGGGCGACGACTTCACGGGCCGTCTGGAGATCTGGCGGCTCGTCGGCACGCTGGTGAAGGAGCGCCCGATCCTCGGGTGGGGCTGGATCAGCTACTGGGCCCCTTGGATCCCGCCGTACAACAACCTCGTCATCCGCGACGGTGTGCAGTACCTGCAGGCGCACAACGCCTACCTCGACATCCAGCTGCAGCTCGGGATCCCCGGGTTGCTGGCGCTCGTCGCGGTCACGGGCTCCGCGGTCTACCGCGCGCTCCGCCTCGCGCTCACCGACAAGCCGATCGCGGTGCTGCCGCTGCTGCTGCTCGCCGCGCTGCTCACGCAGGCGATGGCCGAGAGCCGGTTGCTGATCGAGGGCAACTGGGCCCTGCTGGTCGCGCTGTCCTTCGCGCTGCCGCTGCCGGCGCGCCCTCCCGCGCCCGAGGAGTCGATCGAGGTCCGAGACCGCGTCGCCACGGGCTGATCGCCGGCTCCGAGGACCATCCGGGCGCTGGGCGTCCTTCCCCCAAGACTCGGGGGTCGTGATCGAGGATCGAGTCGGTAGTGTCGAGAGCAACCCCAATCGCGCAGTCGACCCACGGCTCCGCGACTCCCCCGCCGCGAGCAGGACCACGACCACCCAGCGGTCCTGCCCATCACGGCTCCCCGACCCACGGACACCTCGTCACGGGCTGCGCCCGCTGGCAAGGTTCTCGACCCGAACCCGAGGACCACCCGCATGACCACCCTCCATGCCACACGACCTCGGCACGCCCGACCGGTCGCTCCGATGCGCATCGCGATGCTCGGTACCCGCGGCGTGCCGGCGGCGTGCGACGGCTTCGAGACGGCGGTCGAGGAGATCGGGCGGCGGCTGGTCGCCCAGGGGCACGAGGTCACCGTCTACGGCCGCAGCAGCCGGCAGCACGCCCCCCGCACCCACCTCGGCATGCGGCTCGTCACCCTGCCTGCGCTCCGCTCCGAGGCGCTCGGGTCCCTCAGCCACACGGCTCTGTCCGCCGCGCACTGCTCCGCCGCCCGTCGGCACGATGTGGTGTTCGTGTTCAACGCGGTCAACGCACCGTTCGTCCCCCTCCTCCGCAGCCGCGGCACCGCGGTCGCCGTCCATGTCGACGGCCTCGAGTGGAAGCGCGACAGGTGGGGCAGGGTCGGCCGTCGCTACCACCGCATGGCCGAGCAGTTCGCGGTGCGCGAGGCGGATGCGCTCATCGCCCATTCCCGGGCCATCGCCGACTACTACGACGACGAGTTCGGGATCCCGGCGGAGGTCATCCGTTCCGGCAGCACCATCCTGACGCACACCCCCAGGGACGGGATCCAGGCCCTGGGGTTGACCCCCGGGCGGTTCCACCTCGTCGTCGCCCGGTTCGAGCGGGACGACCACCTCGATGCGATCCTCGAGGGATATCACCGATCCGACGCGACGCTGCCCCTGGTCGTCGTCGGCTCGCCGCCGAACCCCGCGGTCGACACCGCCGCGGGCACCGAGATCGCGGCGCGCGATCCGCGCATCCGGATGCTCGGCGCGGTGCGGGATCAGCGCCTGCTCGACCAGCTCTACGCACACGCGATCAGCTACCTGCACGGGCACTCGGTGGGTGGCGCCAACCCATCGCTGCTCCGCGCGATGGGTGCCGGCACGGCCGTCATCGGCTGGGACGTCGTCTTCAACCGCGAAGTCACGGGAACCGCCGGTTCGTACTTCTCCTCCCCCGCCGAGGTCACGCGCAGCATCGAGGAGGTCGAGCGATATCCGGCTCGGTTCCGCGACATCGGCGAGCTGATGCAGGAGCGGACCGCCCGTCGGTACGACTGGGATTCCGCCACAGAGGCGTACGAGGCTCTGGCGGCGAAGCTCACCCGCGGCTACAGCACCCGTGGGATGAGCACCGGTCGCCGCATCGCGCCGGCGTGGGCCTCCG
>JABBOB010000093.1 GCA_019352055.1 Acidobacteriota bacterium | reverse complement strand
CTACGCCGACTCGCAGCTGCAGATCATCCCCGCGTCGGCGTTCGGGCAGCGCTGATCCCCGACGGACGTCCCGCGCTCACACGCGGCCTCACACGGTCCGCGGTGGTGGAGGAACACCATGCCGCTCGTGCCGCCACGCGTCCACCTGCTCGGCCGCCCGGAGGTCGAGGTGCTCGACGAGGGCGGCGAGCAGGTCGGCGCGCAGCCCCGCGGCCGGAAGTCCTTGGCGGTGCTCGCCCGCATCGCGGCCGCCCACCGGCCGCTGCTGCGGCGCGAGCTCGCCGAGGAGCTGTTCGAGCAGGCGGACGGTCCGCTCGCCGCCCTGCGGTGGAGCCTCGCGGACCTCCGGCGCAACCTCGCGTTGCCGGCGGCACGGACGGGGCGGTGCTGCTGCTCCGCGCACTCGTCGCCGCCGGTCGGCTCGGTACGGCGGCACACCGCCTCGCGACCTGCGAGCGGACGTTCCGTCGCACCGGCGTGCCGCTCTCCCCCGCGCTGCGCGCTGCGGCCGCTCCCCAGGCCTGGGCGCTCGTCCTCCTGGCGAGCACGAGCGACTCGCGCGCGCTGGACCGCGCTCGGCCGGCAGCGCGAGGCGTGGACTCGGCCGCCCTCATCCGCCGCCTGGCGCTCAGTCGGTCGCGGGATCGGTGAGGAACGCGAGCACGTCCGCCGTGATCGCCGAGCGCACCGCCGCGTCCGTTGTCGTGGGCGTGCCGTCGCACGGCTGCACGCCGTAGTCACCGAACTGGCCGTGCACGGCGCCGGGGATCTCCACGAGCCGCGCGTCCGCCGGCAGCAGGTGGCGCGCGGCGGCGATCTTCGCGGGTGTGGTCAGGCCGTCGTGCGTGCCGCCGACGCTGAGCACCGCCAGGCCCGACTCCGACAGGTCGACGGCGCAGTAGGAGCCGAGCAGCACCAGACCCACGACCTTCGCGGAGCCCGTCGTGTCGGCGGCGTACTGGCACGCGCACCCCGCCGAGCGAGTGCCCGCCCACCAGCCATCGGCGCACCTGCGAGTCGTAGCGCTCGAAGGTCGACAGCGCGGGTGTCGACGATCGCGAATTCGAGGGTGGGGCGGACGATCACGACGCTCACGCCCTCGTCCACGATGCCGGAGAGCTTCCACGCGGAGGCGGCCGCATCGACGCGCGCGCCCGCGATGAGCACCAGTCTGGTCCCGCTCCGCCGGGTCGGGGTCAGCAGCACCGCCGCTCCTTCGTCGCGGTAGGTGAGCAGCGGGTCGGCTCGGACGGCGGCGAGCGGCTTCGGCGCCGCCTCCATCGGTGCCCCGCCCAGACCACGAACCCGATCGCGGCGAGCACGCCCGAGGCGAGCGCGGCGAGTCCGAGCCGACGGACCCACCGCCGCACCCGGCGGGGTGGCTCGTCTCGGGTGGTCACGGGACGGTGTGCCGGGCGCGGTGGGTCCGCGGCGTTCAGAACACGCGGATGGCCACCTCCGCGGGTGCGTCGAGCAGCGCCTCGATCTCGTCGTCGAGCCTGACGAGGGTGATGGACGCGCCGGCCATGTCGAGCGACGTGCAGTACTCGTTGACGTAGCTGCGGCCGACGGTGATGCCCTTCTCGGCGAGCACCTGGTAGGCGCGGCGGAACAGGATGTACAGCTCGCTGATCGGGGTGCCGCCCAAGCCGTTCACCATCAGCGCGACCCGGTCGCCGGACCGGTACGGCAGGTCCGGCACGATCGCGTCGAGCAGGTCGTCCACGATCCGGTCCGCACGCTCCAGCTTCCGGCGCTCCCGACCGGGCTCGCCGTGGATCCCGACGCCGAACTCGATCTCGTCGTCGCCGAGCTCGAACAGGGGCGAACCCTTCGAGGGCGGGGTGCAGGCGGTGAGCGCGACGCCCATCGTGCGGGTGACGCTGTTCACCTTCTCGCCGATCCGGACGACCTCCTCCAGGTCGGCGCCCTGCTCGGCGGCGGCACCGACCGCCTTCATCACGAAGAAGTTGCCCGCCACGCCGCGGCGGCCGACCGTGTAGGTCGAGTCCTTCACGGCGACGTCGTCGTCGACCTTGAGCACCGCGACCTTGATGCCCTCCGACTCGGCCATCTCGCGCCCCATGTCGAACGCCATCCGGTCGCCCGTGTAGTTGTTCACGATCAGCAGCACGCCCTTGGGGGTCGCGAGCCGCTTGGTCGTCTCGTAGACGTAGTCCATGGGCGGGGCCGCGAACACGTCCCCCGGGCAGGCGGCGTCGAGCATCCCCTTGCCGACGACCATCACGTGCGCGGGCTCGTGGCCGGAGCCGCTGCCCTGCACGATCGACACCTTGTCGTCACGTGGGGCGTCCGCCCGCATGATCAGGTTGTACTCGGGCACGTACTTCAGCGTGTCCGGGTTCGCGAGCGCGATCCCCTCCAGCATCTCCGGGACGAAGCGCTGCGGGTCGTTGACGAACTTCTTCATTCGCTTCCCTTTCCTTCGGGCCCATCGGCCGCGAGTGATCCGGCTCCTGCCGGCCAGACGGCTGCGAGCCGCTCGGCGAGCACCGCCAGGGCGGTCGCCCCGGCGTCCACGGAGCCCTTGCTCCGCTCGCCCGTGTACGCGGCGCGGCCACGTCGGGCGACCATCTCCGCGGTCGCGTTGGCAGCCCGTCGGCACTCCGCTGCGGCCGCCTCCAGCGCCGCCTTCGGCGGGTCGCCTGCCTGCAGCCGCTGCTCGAGCACGTCGGTGAACGGGACGAGCGAGTCGAGGAGCGTCTTGTCCCCCAGGTCGGACTGCCCGCGGGCCTTGATGCCCTCGACGGCCGCACGCAGCATCGCGACGACCTGCTCGCCGGTCAGGTCGGCGGCGCTCCCGGCGGCCATCCCCGCCCGCATGAACGCGGTGCCCCAGATCGGCCCGGAGGTGCCCCCGATCCGCGAGGTGATGATCATCCCGCTGCGCTTGAGGAACGTGCCCGGGTCGGCGCGGTCGATGCCGTCCCAGCCCTCGAGCAGCTTCTCGAAGCCGCGGGCGAGCGAGTAGCCGAAGTCGCCGTCCCCGACGACCGAGTCGAGCTCTCCGAAGTACGTCTCGTTCTCGATCGCGGTCTCCGCGATGGTCCGGACGACGAGGTCGACGGTCTGCTGCGACGTGGAGGTGTCGGTCATGCGTCGTGCTCCTTCCTGGTGCGGGCGATGAGGGCCGCGAGGTCGTCGAGGTCGACGAGGTCCTCCGGCCGCACGTCGAGGGGGTCGGCGAGCACCTCGATCGGCGGCCGGCCGGGATCCCCCAGCTCGGAGACGACGAGCGACGCCTCCGCGAAGTCCTCGTCGTGCGTGTACCCGTTCACCGTGACGAGGCACGGGAGTCCGGCTCGGGTGGCGGCGAGCAGGCCGTTGCGGCTGTCCTCGACCACCAGGGTGTCCGCAGGGTCGAGGGAGGCGCGCTCGAGGGCGAGGAGGTAGATCGCGGGGTCCGGCTTCTTGGCGGGCACCAGGTCGCCGGCGAAGACCGGGATCCGGGCCGCGGCGTCCTGCCCGACGGCGTGCTCGAGCACCGCGCGCACCGAGGCCTCCGCCGAGGTGGAGGCGATCGCGACCTCCCAGCCGGCGTCGAGTGCGGCGTGGATGACCCGACCGACACCGGGGCGCCCGGGCAGCGCACCCGACTCGACGAGCCGGGTGAACTCAGCGGTCTTGTAGCGGTGCCACTCGGCCAGCAGCGCCGTGCGCTCCGCCTCCCCGTCCGGGACACCGGCGTGCTCGACGAAACCCGGATCGCGGAACAGGCTCGCCATCCGCTCCTTGCCGCCGCCGATCCGCAGCTTGTCCGCGTAGTCCTCCTCGTTCCACCGCACAGGCAGGTCGAAGTGCGCGAAGGTCGCGTTGAACGCGGGCAGGTGCCCGAAGCGCTCCGTATCGGCGAGCACCCCGTCGCAGTCGAGGACGAGGCCGGTCATGCGCGGCCCGCGCTGCCGAACAACCGCATGTGACCGGCGGCCATGTCGAGCACGGCCTGCCGCTGCGCGCGGAACAGGCTGGGCGGGTCCCAGACGTCGCGCTCGGCCGCGCCGCGGAGGAACTCCCACCCCGACTTCATGTACGCCTCCTTGAGCGCCGTCGAGATGTTGACCTTCGCGCAGCCGCGGGCGATCAGGTCCCGGAACTGGTCGTCGGTCATCCCCGTGCCGCCGTGCAGCGCCTGGGGCACGCCGGTCGCAGCGACGAGGGCCGTGATCCGCTCGGCGTCGAGCACGGGCGCCTGCGTGTACCGACCGTGCGCGTTGCCGATGGAGGGGGCGAACACGTCGACGCCGCTGCGTCGGATGAAGTCGATCGCGATCTCGAGCGTCTGCTGCTTCGTGCGCGCATCGGAGCCGATGCCGTCCTCGACCCCCTGGATGCCCTCGATCTCCCCCTCGACGTCCGCGCCGGCGGCGCGCGCCTCCGCGACGACCTCGATCGTCTGCCGCAGGTTCTCGGCGACGTCGAGGTCGTGCGCGTCGAACAGCACCGACCCCCACCCGTTCGCGAGGCAGTCCGTGATCACCGCGCGATCCGGGCAGTGGTCGAGGTGCAGCACGTACGGGACGTCGATCGCATCGGCGATGGCCGAGACGATGGCGTGCAGCGGAGCCGCGCCGTACTGCTTCACCGTCTTCACCGACGTCTGCAGCACCACGGGCGCACGCTCCTGGGCCGCCGCGGCCAGCACGGCCTCGATCGACAGGTCGTTCACGACGTTGATCGCGGCGACGCCGTAGCCGCCGGTGCGGGCGGTGGCGAGCAGCTCGTGCAGCGGGACGACGGGCATGAGCCCACTGAACCGCGGCAGCACGCCGATGGGTATGGGGAGAATCCCCCGCCCTCAGGGCGCGAGCCAGCCCTGGTCGAGCGCCGTCATCACCGCAGCGGTCCGGTTCGCCGCACCCGTCTTCCGCATGAGGGCACCGACGTGCTTCTCGACGGTCCGCGCGGAGCGGTCGAGCGCAGCGCCGATCGCACGGTCCGTCAGCCCGTGCCGGAGCAGCTCGAGGACCTCGCGCTCCCGGTCGGTGAACGGGTCCCCGACGACCCGCACCACGTCGACCAGGTCGACCTGCACCGCGAGACCCCATCCCGGCACGTCCTCGACCACGAGCGCCTCCGCTCGCGACCCCATCGCCGCGCGAAGGGAGTCGAGCACGGCCGCGGCGCTCGCGGAGCGTCCCTCGCGCTGCACGAGCAGGCGCACGCCGTGGTCGCGGTGCACGACACCGATCCGGATCGGGCCGGACCCGCCACCGACGGCGCGGTCGAGGGCGGTCACGACCTCCGACGCGGTCGTCGCCATCGCCGCGGTCGCCGGCCGGCTCGGGCCGGTCTCGGTGACGACGACCCGCTGTCCGCCGCTCCTCCGGAGCGTCGCGGCGAGCGTCCGTTCCCGCAGCGGTCGGACCATGCGGATGGCCGGCGCGAGCACCTGGGTCAGCGCCTCCACCGCATCGACCACCGCGGTCGGGAAGTCGACGCCGGGCGGCCGGAAGACGACGTTCACGCCGATGACCTCGCCGCGCCACCAGGCCGGCACGGCGAGCACGCTGCGATGGCCGGCCGGCGTCTGCGCGGACAGGTGACCGCCGCCCAGGTCGGCGTAGTCGCGGAGGACGACCGGGCGGCGGAGCGCGACGGCGCGGCCGGTGGCTCCCTCGTCGAGCGGGAAGCTCATGCCGACCTGGCAGGCCACGCCGCGCTCGGCGGCCTTCGTGTAGCGGCCCGCGTCGCCGTCCACGATCGAGATCGCGCCCGAGCCGCTCCCGGCGACCGTGCCGGTGTGGTCGATGATCCTGCGGAGGACGGGTTCGAGACGGAGGTCGCCGTACACCTCGGCCGCGGCGGAATCGAGCCGGAACCGTGCTCCGACGGCCCCGCCTCCTCCGACCGCCTCGTCGCGGCCGCCGACCTGGAGCGGCATCGGAGCACACTCTAGAACCGCGGGTTCGGCGCTCCGGTCAGTAGCGGTGACCGTGCAGGAGACGCCTGCCGGCGGCGAGCTCGGCCGTCGTG
>JABBOB010000092.1:4851-6062 GCA_019352055.1 Acidobacteriota bacterium | reverse complement strand
CACCCGTCACGTAGAGCCCGGGGATGCCCATCGCGCCGCCCGCCGCGGTGAGCCCCATCAGCGAGTTCAGCACCGTCGCGGGCGCCTCGCCGGCGTCCTTCCCGTGTCCCTTCGCCTCGAACCCGACGGCGTCGACCGCGCTGTCCACCTCCGGCACCCCGAGGATCTGCTCGATCTGGTCCTGGGGGTCGCCGCGTGTCAGGTCGACCGTCTCGCAGCCGAACGACGCGGCCTGCTTCAGGCGTTCGGCGTTCAGGTCCCCGACGATGACGACCGCGGCGCCGAGCAGCTGCGCGCCGACCGCGGCGGCGAGGCCGACGGGTCCGGCTCCCGCGATGTAGACGGTCGAGCCGGGCCCGACCTTCGCGGTGTACGCGCCGTGGAAGCCGGTCGGGAAGATGTCGGACAGCATCGTGAGGTCGAGGATCTTCTCGAGCGCCTGGTCGCGGTCGGGGAACTTCAGGAGGTTCCAGTCCGCGTAGGGCACGAGCACGTACTCCGCCTGGCCGCCGACCCAGCCGCCCATGTCGACGTAGCCGTAGGCGCTCCCCGGCCGATCCGGGTTGACGTTCAGGCAGATGCCCGTCTTGCCCTCCTTGCAGTTCCGGCAGCGGCCGCAGGAGATGTTGAACGGCACCGAGACGATGTCGCCCTTCTGGATGAACTCGACGTCGGAGCCCACCTCCACGACCTCGCCGGTGATCTCGTGACCGAGCACCAGGTCCGTCGGCGCGGTCGTGCGGCCGCGGACCATGTGCTGGTCCGACCCGCAGATGTTCGTCGAGACCGTCTTCAGGATCACGCCGTGGTTGACCTTGCGGCCGACGTTCGCGGGGTTGACCCCGGGCCCATCGTGCAGCTGGAAGTCGGGATAGGCGGTGTCGATGACCTCCACCGTGCCCGGGCCCTTGTACGCGACTGCTCTGTTTCCGGTCATGCGTTCCTCCTCGTCGAGTCGGCCACCGGCCGATGCGTCCGGCCGGTCACCGGCGATGAGGCGATCGCGATGGACGCAGCCTCGGCGCCGGCGGGCGCGACCGTAGGCCCGGAGGCCGGGAGGAACCAGGGTTCGGCGGTCCCGACCGTTGCATCCGCTTGCGCCGGCCGGGCCGCCGCTCACCAGCGGTGGTGGATCTCCCCGCGGAACCGCTCGTTGTAGATCGCGTGCACCCCCGCGTCGAACGCGGCGCCGCGCATGTCGGCACCGAACT
>JABBOB010000092.1:0-4841 GCA_019352055.1 Acidobacteriota bacterium | reverse complement strand
GGAGCGCGAACATAGGCGCGGAGCCCTGTAGGCAGCCGGGTTCGACGGGCCGGACCGTTGCATCCGCTTGCACCGGCTCGGACCGTCGCGTCACCAGCGCTCGTGGAGCGCCCCGCGGAAGGAGTCGTCGTAGATGGCGCGCACGCCCGCGTCGAACGCCTCCCCGAGCGCCGGGACCGCGCCGGCGCCCGCATTGGACCGCGCCTGGGCGACGGAGCGCGCGCCCGGGATGACCGACGTGACGCCCGGCAGCTGCGCGACCCACGCGATCGCGGCCTGCGCCGGGGTGACGCCCTCCGGCCCCTCCGCAGCGACGAGCGCCGAGAACCGGCGTGCTGCTGCGACCCCGGCCTCGTAGTCGACCCCCGAGAACGTCTCGCCCTGGTCGAACGCCTCTCCGTGCCGGTTGTAGCTGCGGTGGTCGTCGGCGCCGAACTCGGTGCGCTCGTCGTACCGGCCCGACAGCAGCCCCGACGCCAGGGGGACCCGGGCGAGGATCCCGACGCCCGCCGCCTCCGCCGCGGGGAGCACCTCGTCGAGCGGCTTCAGCCGGAACGCGTTCAGGATGATCTGCACCGACGCGACGTGCGGCCGGGCGATGGCGGCGAGCGCCTGCGACGTCTCCTCGACCGACACGCCGTAGGCGGCGATCGCCCCCTCCGCCACGAGCGTGTCGAGGGCGTCGTAGACGGCGTCGTCCTCGAAGACCGCGGTCGGCGGGCAGTGCAGCTGGACGAGATCGAGCGTCTGGACCCCGAGGTTCCTGCGCGACCGCTCCGTCCAGGTGCGGAAGTTCGAGAGCACGTAGTTCGCCGGCACCTGCGCCTCGCGGCGACCCATCTTCGTCGCGACCGTCACGCCCGAGTCGGGGTTGGCGGCCAGCCACGCGCCGATCAGGCGCTCGCTGCGCCCGTCGCCGTAGACGTCCGCGGTGTCGAACAGCGTCACGCCCGCAGCGGCTGAGGCGTCCAGCACCGCGTGGGCGTCCGCCTCCGGCACGTCGCCCCAGTCGCCGCCGAGCTGCCAGGTGCCGAGCCCGATCGCGGAGACGGTGCGGCCGGTCCGGCCGAGGGTGCGGGTGGGCATCGGTGCGTCGTCGAGCATGCGGATCATCCTCCCGGGTCCCTGCTTCCCGGCGGCTGCGCGCCGTACGCTCGCCCGCATGACCGACGACGCCTCCCTCCGGACCGCGCTGCGGGTCCCGGCCGGTCCGGTCAGCACAGCCGGCTTCGACTCGGGAGGGAAGCCGCTCGCGCCCTCCGGTCGCATGTCCTCCCGCGACCGCGCCGACATGGCGAGCCTGCAGGAGCGTCTCTGGGCCGAGTCGACCGCGGGCGGCCGGCGGCGCGTCCTGCTCGTGCTGCAGGGGATGGACACGGCCGGCAAGGGCGGGGTCGTCACGCACGCGATGGGCGTCTTCGGCCCGATCGGCGTGGAGTACACCGCGTTCAAGCGGCCGACCGAGGAGGAGCTGGCGCACGACTTCCTGTGGCGCATCCGCAAGCGCCTCCCGGGCCCGGGCATGATCGGCGTCTTCGATCGCAGCCATTACGAGGACGTGCTCGTCACCAGGGTGCACGGGCTCGTGACGCCGGCGGAGTGCGAGGCGCGCTACGACGCCATCAACGCGTTCGAGCAGGAGCTCGTCGACGGCGGCACCACGGTGCTCAAGGTGCTCCTGCACGTCTCGTACGACGTGCAGCGCACGCGGCTGCTGCGGCGTCTCGCGAAGCGGGACAAGCACTGGAAGTTCGACGAGGCCGACATCGAGGAGCGTGCGCGCTGGGCGGAGTACCAGGCCGCGTACGACGCGGTCCTCGAGCGCTGCAGCACGGCTGCCGCACCCTGGTACCTCGTGCCCGCCGACCACAAGGCCTACCGGAACTGGGCCGTCGCGGAGCTGCTGCGGGAGACGCTGCTCGAGCTGGACCCCCGGTACCCGCAGCCCGACCTCGACGTCGAGCAGCTGCGGGCGCGCCTCGCGGCGCCGCACTGATCGTGGTCCGCGGTGGCGCTGCGCTCGCCGCAGCCGTGCTGCTTGCCGTCGTCCTGGTCGGCTGCACCGCGCGCGACGACCCGACCCTCCGGGCGCCGAGCGCGTCCACCCGCCCCGCCGCCCCTCCGGTCGAGCGGTCGTCGTCGCCGACCGCTTCCCGATCGCGTGCGCTGCAGGAGCTCGCCCTGTTCGACGCGGTCAACCGCCGGACCGCGGAGCGCGGTACCGAGCCGGGCGGCCGGGCGTTCATCGACGCGCTGGTCGCCGCCGGATTCCACCGGGCGGACATGCAGGTCACCGAGGACCGCACCACGATCGGTTCGCCCGTCCCGTCGGTGCAGTTCTCGGTGCTGTGGCAGGGGGTCTGCCTCGTCGGGCAGCACGGACCCGGCTCGGGCGGCTACCGCAGCGTCGTGGTGGAGCCCGTGGACGGCCGCTGCCTGATCGGCAGGACCCGTCCGATCGACTGGTAGCGCAGACGGGTCAGGAGACGCCCGGCGGCGGCGTGGCGCCCGGCCGGAAGGACACGAAGGTCCCGTAGGCGATCTCCCGCTCCTGGGCGTCGTACGGCGGATCGCAGGTGGTCAACGTGATCAGTCGCGCCGAGGGGACGGCGTCCGGGGCCTCGGGCACCGGCGCGATCACCCCCACCTCCGTCGGCTGCACCCACTGGAAGTTGCGGAAGCGGTAGGTGTACCAGCCGTCCGCGGTACGGACGAGGAGCAGATCGTTCACGCGGAGCTCGCCGACGCGGCGGAACGCGTCACCGTACCCGGTGTCGTGCGCGGCGATCGCGAAGTTCCCGATCCCGCCCGGCATGGCGGTGCCGGGGTAGTGCCCGACGCCGGCGTCGGCGCTGTTCAGGATCGTCGCCTCGTCGATGCCCTGCCGGACGATCCGGCTCCACCCCTGGCCGAACCGCGGGACGACGATCACGGCGACGGTGGCGGCGAAGGCCGGTTCACGACGCACGATCGGGGACGCCGGCACCGGCGGCGTGGTGCCGGCCGTCGCGGCGGCCCAGGCTCTCGACTGGGCTGCAGCAGCGCGTTCCTGGGCAGCCGCGTCGAGGGGGCTGCCGACCCACGCCTGCCAGCCGACGAGTCCCGCGACGACCAGGCCCCCCGCGACGAGCAGGAGGCCGAGGACGGTCGAGAGCCGCCGCAGCATCACCCGCGAGCGGTGGCTCGTCGGCGGCGCAGCACCGGAACGGCGAGCACGAGGCCGCCGGCCAGCATCAGTGCGGCGGCGAGGGAGAGCGGCTGCACGATGGCGCTGCCCGTCGTCGCCAGGGTGCCGGTGCCGGTCCCCGTGCCGCTGCCGGTGGTCCCACCGCCGACACCTGATGCGCCGCTCGGCGCAGGAGACGCGGTCGGCCTCGGCCCACGTGATGCGGTCGGTGTCGGCTTCCCGGACGTGGGCGACGGTGAGGCGCTGGGCCCCGGCGTCGGGGTGCCGCCCCCGGTCGTCGCGGTCGGCGTCGGCGTCGGCGTCGATGTCGATGCCGGGATCGTGACGCCACTGCTGTCGGTGAGCGAGCAGGCCGGCGCGGTGATCTGGTTGCTGTCCAGGGTGACCCCGCCGCTCCTCGCCAGAAGACGTCCGTCGACGGTCGCGCTCGTGACGGCGGTGATCGAGGTGTCGGCCAGCACCGTGCCGACGAACGTCGTGCTCGAGCCGAGCGTGGCGGAGCTGCCCACCTGCCAGTAGACGTTGCAGGGGTTGCCGTTGATGACGACCACCCGGCTGCCCGACCCGCTGGTGAGGGTGGTGCCGGCCTGGAACACCCACGTCGCGTTCGCGTCGCCACGGCCGTCGAGCGTCACCGTTCCGGTGAAGTCCATCGACGAAGCGGCCTTGTAGACCCCCGGCAGGAACGTCGTGTTGCTGATCACGGCGTGGTCCACCGAGTCGCTCGGTGACGCGGCGGCGGCGGCACCGTAGGCGTCGGTCAGCGACGTCTGCGCGTTCTGCGCCGCGCTGTCGGCGGCGTGCTGCGTGCCGCCGACCTGGTTCGGCTGGAACCCGATCAACGCGGATCCTGGCCACACGCCGACGTCGCCCCAGACGTGCGTGGGAGCGCCGGTGTTGGTCACGGTCGAGCCGCCGAGCACCGCGAAGGACTCGGCCGCGCCGAGGTAGCCCGGTGATCCGGGGACGCCGGCGGCGAGCGCCGGCGAAGCACCCACGGCGACGAGCGCGCCGGCGACCAGCAGTCCCAGGCCCGCGCCGACCGCGAGCGGGCGCCGTCGACGGGTCGTGGCGTCTGCGTATCCCTGCACGGTCGATGCCATGGCTGACCCCCCTGGTCGTGCTGAACCTTCGCACGGGCGCGCGGTGATCGCGGCGTTCCGGGCGCGATCCACCCGGACTGGGGGTACCCGGACCTCTTCCCCTCACGAGGAGCTCCCCGGGCGCTCGGTCCCAGCCGCCCGGGGCACCCAGGACCCGGGCGGCCGCCTCCGCGTAGTTTGTCTGTGACGGCAACGAAGTCGGAAGGACGTGCGTCATGGAGTACCGGTACCTCGGCAACAGCGGGTTCAAGATCTCGGAGCTCACCTACGGCAACTGGGTGACCGCCGCGAGCCAGGTGGAGAACGACCGCGCGATCGCGAGCGTGCACGCCGCGCTCGACGCCGGCATCTCCACATTCGACACGGCGGACGTCTACGCGAACACCGGCGCCGAGACCGTGCTCGGTGAAGCGCTGAAGGGCACCCGCCGCCAGTCGATCGAGATCTTCACGAAGGTGTTCGGCCCGACGGGGCCGAAGGGTCACAACGACGTCGGTCTGTCGCGCAAGCACATCCTCGAGTCGATCGACGGGTCGCTGCAGCGCCTCGGC
>JABBOB010000034.1:24259-33550 GCA_019352055.1 Acidobacteriota bacterium | reverse complement strand
GGGTCCTCCTCCGGCGTAGGACTGACCGGGGACGTCGGACCCGCGCTCGGCGGCGCCGGTGCCGGAGCCCCCGAGATCGGTGCTGGAGGAGGCGCGGACATGGCGCGACGGGTGATCGTCGGCTGGGACGGATCGGCGGCGGCGGCGGGAGCGCTGGACTGGGCGGTGCGGCACTCGCCGGCTGCCGAGTCGCTCGAGCTCGTCGTGGTGGAGGGCGCAGGACGCCAGCCGGACGGGCCGCGTCGCGACCCGGGGGAGGCGGCGGCCCTGGTCAGGGCGGCGCACCCGGGCATCGCGGTCACCGTCGGTCGCGAGCACGGCGACGTCGCCGAGGTGCTCGCCGGACGGTCGGGAAGCGACGCGCTCATCGCCATCGGCGGCCGGCGGAACGAGGAGTCGCGGCACCTGCGTCGCACCTCCACCGGCTACCGGGTCGTCCTGGAGGCGACCGGCCCGGTCGTGGTGGTGCCCCAGTCGTACACCGGCGGCCGCACGGTGCTCGTCGGCATCGAGGGGCGCTCGGACGCGGGCTGCGTGGTGCTGACCGCCGCCGCCGAGGCGGACCGGCGCCGCCAGCAGCTGGTCGCGGTGCACGTGCCGCGTCCCGTGCTGGGCATGGGCGTCGGTGCTCTGCCCGGCGACCCGGCCCGGCGCTCCGACGCGGACGGCGCCCAGCAGATGGTCGAGGACGTGCTCGCACCCGTGCGGGCGGCCTACCCGTCGCTCCAGATCGTGACGCGCATCACCACGGGGCGCGCCTCCGACGTGCTCCTGAGCGCGGCCCGGGGCGCGATGCTGCTCGTCCTCGGCCGCAACCCGGATCCGCCCGCGAACCGGCGCCCCGTGACGCACAGCAGCATGCTGCTGAGCGCCGCCCCCGTGCTGGTGGTCCCGCCGGAGACGCGGATGGACTGAGGAGGGCGATGCGCCGCTCCCTCGCTCAGCCGCTGCTGCTGACCACCGAGGAGTCGGCGATCTTCAGCACGCCACCGTCCTCGACGAGCACGAACGTCGTGTCCTCGACCGTCCGGGCGCCGGTGTCGCGGACGTACGTGATCGTGGCCTCGACCCGGCCGGTGCCGATCGACCGCACCTGCGTCGCGCTGACCGACCGGACCGGCGCCCAGAACGCGTCGTAGGACTGCCGGCCGCCCGCGTGGTTCGTCTGGTAGGCCGCCGTCATCAGCTGCCAGGCGTCGGCGGTGTCGCCCGGCACGAGCGTGTAGTAGTGCTCGATCGCCGCGACCGGCGTCGCCGCCGCGGCCTTCGGCGGGGCGGTGCCTGCCGGGACGGAGGGCGGAGGCACCGACGCGGCGGGGGTGCTGCTCGGATCGGGGCTCGTCGAGGCCGCCCGGGTCGGCGCAGCAGAGGTCGGCACCGGCGTCGAAGCGGGACTCGACGGCGGCACCGATCCGGCGGCGCGGTGGGAGGTCTGCGGATGCGAGGGACTCGTCGGGACGATCCCGCGGAGCAGCCCGAACCCGCCGAGCAGCAGGAGGAGGACGATCAGCACGGCGATCAGCGGCCCGCGCCGCCGAGGACCGGACGGGCGGTGCGGCGGGGGCGCATCCGGGGGAGCGGAGGCCGGGTCCGGCGGCGCGGTGGGTGCAGGCCGCGTCTCCGCCGTGGCGGTGACCGCCGTGCCCGCCTCCGCAGCCGCTGGAACGGAAGCGCCGTCGGGCCGGTGCGGCTCCTCGGCCGCCTGCGGCACGAGCCCGGGTGCCGCCACGACGAGGGTGGCGGGCTCCTCGCTCGTGACCGGGACCCAGGCGGTGGGCTGGTCCGGGTCGTCGAGGCCGGCGGACTCGGCCGGTGCCGCATCGGAGACGAGCGGGAGCGTCGGCACCGGCGCATCGCCGGCCTGCACCTGCACCGCGGCGAGGCGACGCGCCACCTGTCGCATCGTCGGGCGAGCCGCCGGATCGGAAGCCATCATCTGCAGGAGCAGCGGCCCCAGGGCGCCGCTGTCCCTCGGCGCCTGGAACCCGCCGGACGCGACGCGGTGCAGCACCGCGATCGAGTTCGGCGCCTCGCCGAACGGCGCACGACCCTCCGACGCCGCGTAGAGCGTCGACCCGAGGGAGAACACGTCGGATGCGAAGGTCGACTCGTCGCCCCTGGCGACCTCCGGCGCGAGGTAGGCCGGCGTGCCGTGCACGAAGCCCGTCGACGTCAGGGTCGCGTCGCCGAGGGCGTGCGAGATCCCGAAGTCGCTGAGCAGGGCCGTACCGTCGGCGTCGGCGATCAGGATGTTGCCGGGCTTCACGTCGCGGTGCACGATGCCGAGCGCGTGCGCCGCGGCGAGGGCGGCCGCGACCGATGCGCCGATGCCGGCGACCTCGCCGACCGGGAGCGGGCCGCGGCGCTTGATGAGCGCGGACAGCGGCTCCGACGGGACGTACTGCATGACGAGGCAGGGTTCGCCGTCGTGCTCGACCGCGTCGAACACCGGCACCGCGTTCGGGTGGTGCAGGCGGGCGGTGATCCGCGCCTCCCGCATCGCGCGCTGCTTGGCGAGGTCCGCCTCGTCCTCGGGCACACCGACCTGCGTGCGGAGCTGCTTCACCGCGACGGGCCGGCGGAGCAGCTCGTCGCGCGCCTCCCACACGACGCCCATGCCGCCTGCGGCGATGCGCCGCTGCAGCCGGTACCGGTCGGCGATCAGGTCCTGAGGTGAGCTCACCGTTCCCGCCTCCGAGCACCGCCGTCCGAGCGCGGGAAAGCCTACGTGAGGCCGGTGGGCGCGCCCCGGACGCCCGACGGTTCAGTCGACCAGCGGCCCGTACAGGTCCGGGCGGCGGTCGCCGATCAGGTCGACCAGCTCGGCCTGGCGCTTGTCCCGGGACGCGAGCAGGTCGATGTCGGCCCATGCGGTGCCGGGGCCGGTGCCGACGCGGGCGACGAGCGCGCCGTCCGCGTCGACGACCGAGGTACCGCCCGTCCAGTCCACCCCGCGCTCGACGCCGACCCGGTCGGCGCACACGATCGCCATCCTGTTCATCCGAGCGGTCGCGATCGCGATCTGCACCTCGGGCGGCCGCTCACCGTGGGAGACCGGGACCAGCGGCCAGTTGGTCGGGACCGCGAGCAGGTCGGCGCCCGCGAGGGCCGCGATGCGCGTCCACTCCGGGAACTCGAGGTCGAAGCAGATCATCACCCCGACGCGCCCGAACGGGGTCTCGACCACCGGCGGCCGGGCGTCGCCCGGTGCGAAGAAGCGCTTCTCCTGGTCCCAGAGGTGCACCTTGCGGTACACGGCGCGGACTCCGGAGGCGTCGAGCAGTGCCGCGCTGTTGCTGACGCGGTCCTCGCCGAGCTCGGCGAAGCCGGCGACCACGGTCGCGTCGCCCGCTGCGGCGGCGAACCGCCCGAAGACCTCGTCGTCCGGCCGCAGCGCGAGCGAGCGCGCCTCCTCCGGCGTCTCGAACACGTAGCCGGAGGTGGCGAGCTCCGGCAGCACGACGATCTGCGCGCCCTCGGCGACCGACCGCTCGACCGCCGCGGCCGCCCGGTCGACGTTGCCGTCCAGGTCGCCGACGACCGGCGCCAGCTGGACGGCCGCGACGCGCGTCACGGGATGAGCGCGCTCTGGTCCGAACCGTTCAGCTCGGCGGCCACCTGCTCCTTGAGGCCCTTGCGGAACGAGATCACGACGCCGACGATCAGCCACACCGCGACGAGGTACGGGAACCAGCTGTACGGGGCGTCGAGACCGACGGCGTTCTTGTAGAGCGTGTACGCGAGGAGCACGATCGCGAGGATCGGCACCACGATCTGCCACTTCGGGGTCGTCGTCCGGCCGCCGAAGAACAGGAACCGGATCGCGCCGAGCGTCGCGAGCACGTAGGCGACCAGCAGGCCGATCGTGCCGATCGTGAGCACCCAGAAGGTGGCATCGAGCACCGCGGCGTTCGTGAGGCGCTCGATCACCATGCAGAGCAGCGCGAGACCGCCGCTGACGAGCAGCGCCGTCGTCGGCGCGCCCTTCAGCGACACCTTCGCGACGCCCCGCTTCAGGCCCGCGCCGCGGCCGAGGGCGAACAGCACGCGGGAGGCGCCGGAGAGCGTGCCGATCGAGATCGCGAACAGGCTCACCACCGCGAAGAGCGTCAGCAGGTCCGCCAGCCACGGACCGACGTAGGCGCGGCCGAGGTCGCCGTACGGTGCCGCCGCTCCGGTGAACGTCTTGATGTCGGCGTCGGAGGTGCCGTAGCCGAGGGTCTGGGCGACGATCGACAGCAGGTAGAAGGCGCCCACCACCGCGACCGCGATCTTCAGCGCGCGGGGGATGTCCTTCTTCGGGTTGCTCGTCTCCTCGCCGAGGGTGGCGGCGCCTTCGAAGCCCGCGAAGGCGAGGAAGCCGAACACCGCCGCCGCGCCGATCGTGGTGATGTCGGTGCCGGCGGGCAGCTGGAGGAAGGCGAGGCTCAGGTGGCGTCCGCCGGGCGCGCTGCCGGTGCCGAGGCGGAACAGCACGACGAGGTTCAGGATCGTGACGAGGACCGCGCCGATCAGCTCCGCGAAGAGCAGGACCCGGGTGATGACGTGGACCTGGCTGCGGCTCACGAGCAGGACGACGGCGAGCGCGATGACCGCGACGATCAGCCAGTCCGGCGTGACGTTCAGGCCGAGGTCCTGCAGCAGCTGGGTGAGGAACAGGCCGATCTCGATCGTCGAACCGGCGCCGATGGTGAAGTAGGCGAGGAAGAGCAGCCAGCCCGCCACGAAGCCGGCGCGCGGTCCGAGCGTGATGCCGACCGTCGCGTACACGGAGCCGGTGTGCGCGATGTGCCGGGACAGCTTCACGAATCCGTAGGCGACGAGCACGACGGCGACGAGGGCGAACACGAACGCCCACGTCGCGCCGCGGCCGAGGATGCCGGCCGCGCCGGCCCCGAGGAGGGCCATCACCCCGACCGGGCCGATCAGACCGATCGAGAACGCCGCGGCGTCGGTGACCCGCAGCTCCCGATGCAGCCCCTGCCCGGTCTCGGGTGTGCCGCTGGACGTGGTCGTGGTCATGGAGGGCCTTCCGTCGCCGATCCGGGCTGGTCGGGGCGACCGTACGACCGGACGGGACCGCGCGACAAGCGGCAACCGCCGACACGACCCATAGGTCGGACCTAGGGGAGACCAGGATCGCGCCGGAGCCCCAAGGTCGCGCCTATGGGTCGCGCTGCGGATCGGTGCTACCGGCCGCCTCGCTCCGCGCGCAGGCTGGACGGCATGCGCTCCACCTCCCGTGTCCTGGCCGCTCTCGACGGACGCTTCCGCGTCGTCAAGGCACCGGGTGTCGATGCGCCCGCCGCTCAGGAGGACCCGGCGGTCGCCGCCACGGTGTCCGTGATGCTGCGTGACATCGAGACGCGGGGGATGGACGCGGTGCTCGAGTACGCCGCGGAGCTCGACCACTGGGCGGGCGGCGAGGTCGAGCTGGACGCGGCGACGATCGCCTCGAGCGGCGAGCGGCTGCCGGTCGACCTGCGGGAGGCGATCGAGCTCGGTGCCCGGAGGACGAGAGCGTTCGCGGAGGCGTCGCGCTCCCACCTCGTCGACTTCTCGACCGAGCCGGTGCCCGGACTCGTGACCGGGGTGAAGTACGTGCCCGTGGGTCGGGTGGGGGCCTACCTTCCTGCCGGCCGCTTCCCGCTGACGGCGAGCGCGTTCATGACCGTGGGGGTCGCGAAGGCCGCAGGCGTGCCCGAGGTGGTCGCCTGCACGCCCCCGCAGCCGAACGGTGGCGCGAACGACGCCGTGCTCTACGCCGCGGCGTGCTCCGGCGTCGACCGGGTCTTCGTGCTCGGCGGTGTGCAGGCGCTCGCGGCGATGGCGTTCGGACTGCTCGGCGACGGGCCGGTCGACATGCTCGTGGGTGCCGGCAACGCCTACGTCGCGGAGGCGAAGCGACGGCTGTTCGGACGGGTCGCGATCGACCTGCTGGCCGGCCCGAGCGAGGTCGCCGTCATCGCGGACGACACCGCCGATCCGGAGGTGGTGGCCGCGGACCTGCTCGGCCAGGCGGAGCACGGCCCGCAGTCCCCGGCGGCGCTCGTGACCACCTCCGCCGCCCTCGCCGCCGCCGTGGTGGAGGCGGTGGAACGGCAGCTCGCGTCGCTGCCGACGGCGTGGGTCGCGGGTCCCGCGTGGCGCGACTACGGGTCGGTGCTCGTCGCGGACGACCGGGAGGTCGCGGCGACCCTGATGGACGACCTGGCTCCCGAGCACCTCGAGATCATCACGGCTGACGACGACTGGTACTTCGAGCGCCTCCGGAACTACGGATCGCTGTTCATCGGGCCGTGGAGCACCGTCGCCTACAGCGACAAGGGCATGGCCGGCACGAACCACGTCCTGCCGACGGCGGGCGGCGCGAAGCACAGTGCCGGGCTGTCCGTCGGCCGATTCCTGAAGCCCCTCACCTACCAGCGGATCGCGAAGACCGCGACGCACGAGCTGGCGGACGCGGTGCAGGTCATCTCCGCCTCGGAGGGCATGGCTGCACACGAGGCGACCGCCGCGATCCGGCTCGCCGCGATCGCGCCGGTGGTCGCGCGCTGACGTTGCACGGATCAGGCTCGATTCGGCGACACGCCGGTCGCGGGGCCCCGCAGCACGGATCAGGCTCGATTCGGCGACACGTCGGTCGCGGGTCCCCGCAGCACGGCGTGTCGCGAATACGGCCTGATCCGTGCACTCAGGTGCGGATCAGCGCGCGAGCGAGGCGGACGATCTCCGCGGTGGCCGGGGAGAGCACGGCGCCCTCGCGCTGCACCAGCGCGATCGTGTCGTGGAGCGGCTCCGCGAACCGCACGAAGTGCAGCTCGGGCGGGCAGGAGCCGCTCTCCGCGACCGCGCGCGAGACGAACGAGTCGCCGACCCCCGCCGCGACGAGGGAGAGGGCGGACTCGACCTGCTCCACCTCCACGATCGGGTCCAGGTGCACGCCGGCGAGCGACGCGCGCTCGAGCAGCTGCCTCCGAGTGGGATCGCGCCACCCGTAGTGGGCGTCGTAGAGGACCAGCTTGCGACTCGCGAGGTCCTCGATGGTCGGCGGATGCCGGGCGCGCTCGGCGTCCGCGGTCGTGTAGAGCACCTCATCGCGGCTGAGCGGGGTGACCGTCAACCCGTCCGCGTCGATGGGGAGCACGACGAGCCCCGCCTCCAGCTCGCCGTCGGCGACGGAGCTCGCGACCTCGACCGAGTTCAGCCCGACGATCCGGAGGCGGACGGAGGGGTACCGCTCGTGGAACTGCGCGAGCAGCGCCTCCAGCCGGTAGTACTTCGCGTTCCGCAGCAGACCGAATGAGGCCGTGCCCCCCTCGAGCGAGGTGATCGCGCGGAGGGTGCGGTCCGCTTCCTCGGCGGTGGTCGTGACCTTGACGGCGACCGGGAGCAGCGCCTCGCCCGCCTCGGTCAGCACGAGCCTCCGGCCGCCGCGGACGAAGAGCCGGGTGCCGTACTCGTCCTCCAGCCGGCGGACGAACTCGCTGACCGAGGGCTGCGCCATGTGCAGCTCAACGGCCGCCGCGGTGAACGACCCGGCGCGCGCCGCCGTCGCGAAGACGCGGAGCTGCACCAGGCTGAACACGGCTCAGACGCTAGCGGGACCGTCCGCTGCTGATGGGACGGAGCGCACCGTCCTTCTTGCAGCAGACGGCCCCATCAGGCGTCGGCCTCGCGCGTCAGGAGGGGATCGTCGCGGTATCGATCACGTACCGGTAGTGCACGCCGCCGTCGACGACCCGGTCGTACGCGGCCGTCACGTCGTCCGCGCCGATCGTCTCGACGACCGCGCCGATGCCGTGCTCGCCGCAGAAGTCGAGCATCTCCTGCGTCTCGCGGATCCCGCCGATGTTCGAGCCGGCGACGCTCCGCCGGCCGCCGATGAGCGAGAACACCGCGAAGGACTGCCGCTCGCTCGGTGCGCCGACGTAGACCAGGCTGCCGCCGACGCGGAGGGTGCGGGCGAGCGCATCGACGTCGACGTCCGCGGACACCGTGTTGACGATGAGGTCGAACGAGTTCCGAAGCGCCTTGTAGGCGCCCTCCTCGCTCGTGGCCACGTAGTGGTCGGCGCCGAGACGGCGCGCGTCCTCCTCCTTGGATCGGGTGCGGGAGATCACGGTGACCTCGGCGCCCAGCGCGTGCGCGATCTGCACCGCCATGTGGCCGAGGCCGCCGAGGCCGACGACCGCGACCTTCTTGCCCGGGCCCGCGCCCCAGTGCTTCAGCGGGCTGTAGGTCGTGATGCCGGCGCAGAGCAGCGGCGCGGCGACATCGAGGGCGATGCCCTCCGGGATCCGCAGCACGTAGCGCTCGTCCACGACGACGGAGGTGCTGTAGCCGCCGTAGGTGGGCTCGCCGTCGTAGCCGCGGGCGTTGTAGGTGCCGACGTTGCCCTTCAGGCAGAACTGCTCCTCGCCGGCGAGGCAGTACTCGCACTCCTTGCAGGAGTCGACGAAGCAGCCGACGCCGACCCGGTCCCCGACGGCGTAGCCCTCGACCTCGGCGCCGACTGCGCCGACCGTGCCCGCGATCTCGTGACCGGGGACCATCGGGAAGATCGAGCCGCCCCACTCCTCCCGTGCCTGGTGGATGTCGGAGTGGCAGATGCCGGCGTAGGCGATGTCGATCGCGACGTCGCGCGGACCGAGGTCGCGACGCTCGACGGTGCCCCGATGGAACGCTGCCCCGGCGGCGTCGGTGAGCAGGGCGGGAACGGTGGTGGGCATGGAGGCCTCCGGGGGCGTGACGAGACGGGGTGGACCGGCGTCGGTGGACGGGAGGCAGCGGGCTGCGACGAGCCACTGCTGCAGGATCCAGGCTACGGCCCGGTGACTGAGCGGCATCTCCTGCGGTCCCTGCGGCCTCGGTCAGCCCGATGCCCGACGATGGAGCATCGACGAGAGGATCCTCATGCTCATCGCGTTCTCGGTCGCCCCCAGCGGCGACGGCAGCCCGGACGGCAGCGTCCACGACGCGGTCGCAGCCGCGGTGCGCATCGTCCGCGAGTCCGGTCTGCCGAACCGCACCTCGTCGATGTTCACCGAGCTCGAGGGCGAGTGGGACGAGGTCATGGACGTCGTCCGGCGCGCGACGGAGGCGGTGGGTCGGTACGGCTCACGCGTCTCCCTCGTGCTCAAGGCCGACATCCGGCCCGGGCACACCGGGGAGATCACCGGCAAGCTCGACCGCCTCGAGAAGGCGCTGGGCGAGGAAGGCGCCTCCGGAAGCTAGGGGCGAACGAAGCGGCCCTCCGCGAGGTCCTCGACGGAGCGCTGCTTCATCACG
>JABBOB010000034.1:0-24237 GCA_019352055.1 Acidobacteriota bacterium | reverse complement strand
GCTGCTTCTTGCCCGTCGCCGTGCAGGGGAGCTCCTCGACGAAGCGGTACAGGCGCGGGCGCTCGAACCGGGCCGGGGAGACGCTCAACCTCCTCGCCTGCTCCTCGGGGTCGTCCATGTCCCCATAGCCGCTCTTCACGCTGCGCGTGACGACCTCGCCGATCGAAGACCGTCCTGAGCTCGCTCGGGTCGTATCCGGTGTTGCGGTCGCGCGTGGCGGCCCGGTCGATGATGCTCATCGCTCCGCTCCCTGTTCGTCGGTGAGCGGGACGTCCGACGGGGACAGGTGGCGCGCGGACGCCGAGGGAGCCCTCCGCGACGAGGGTCCTCCCATCAGCGCACGGCGCCCGGTCCCGACCAGAGAAGCTGGTCAGACGTCCACTCCTCCGTTCTCCACCCGGTCTGCGCGGTTCCCGCTCAGGTTCCGGGTCGTCCGCGCGGGTCGCAGGGTGCAGCGCTCAGCCGGCCGACCCCCAGGTGTCGTCCGCGATGCGGACGATCTCGCGCAGCTTCGCCCACTGCTGCTCCTCGGTGAGCACGTTGCCCTCCTCCGTCGACGCGAACCCGCACTGGGGGCTCAGGGCGAGCTGGTCGAGCGGCACGAAGGCGGTCGCCTCCTCGATGCGCCGCTCGATGTCGGCCGGGTCCTCGAGCGTGCCGGACTTCGATGTCACGAGCCCCAGCACGACCCGCTTGTCGCCCTTCGGCAGGAAGCGGAGCGGCTCGAAGCCGCCGGCGCGGTCGGAGTCGTACTCGAGGAAGTAGCCGTCGTAGTCGCAGACCTCGAGCAGCTGCCGGGCGACGGGCTCGTACCCGCCGGAGGCGATCCAGGTGGAGCGGAAGTTGCCGCGGCAGACGTGCGTCGTGATCGTCATGTCGTCGGGTCGGTCGCGCAGCGCGTCGTTCAGCAGGGCGGCGTAGGCGTCGGCCAGACCCTCCGTGGCGATGCCTCGGGCGTCGGCGCGCTCGCGCTCCACATCGGAGCAGAGGTACGCCCACGCCGTGTCGTCGAACTGCAGGTAACGGCAGCCCGCGTCGTAGAACGCGCGGATCGCGTCCCGCCACGTCGCCGCGAGGTCCGCGAAGAGCGCGTCGCGGTCGGGGTAGACGTCGCTGTCCACCGCGCCCGGCGCGAGCCGGAAGTGCAGGACGGTGGGCGACGGGATGCACATCTTCGGCACGACCGAGGTGTGGTCCCGCACGAACGCGAAGTGCTGCAGCATCGGGTGGTCGGCGGGGAAGCGCACCCGGTCCCGGACCTGCACGCCGAGCGGCGCCGGTGCCGTGCCCTGGAACGCCATCCCGCTGTCGGCCGCGATGACCTCGATCCCGTCGAGCATCGCGAAGAAGTCGAAGTGCCAGAAGCTGCGGCGGAACTCGCCGTCGGTGACGGCGTGCAGCCCGGCCGCCTCCTGCTCGCGGATCACCTCGAGGATCGCCGCGTCCTCGATCCGCGCGAGCTCGACGGCGTCGATGCGGCCGGCGGCGTAGTCGGCCCGCGCTTCGTGCACGCGCTCGGGGCGGAGGAGGCTGCCGACCATGTCGGCGCGGAACGGAGCGGAGGTGGAGGCCATCCGTCCTGTCTAGCAGGGTCGGCCGCCAGGTCCGAAGGGGTCCATCGCCGCCCGGCGGCCAGCCGGCTCGCACCGAGCCCGACCTAGTCTCGATCCGCCCGTCGCGGGCTCGGAAGGACATCGAACCATGCAGCAGATCGAACTCGGCACGCTCGCCGTCTCAGCCCAGGGCCTCGGCTGCATGGGCATGAGCGAGTGGTACGGCCCCGCCGACTGGGACGGGTCGATCGCCACCATCCACCGGGCGCTCGAGCTGGGTGTGACGTTCCTCGACACCGCGAACGTCTACGGCGACGGCCACAACGAGGTCCTCGTCGGGCGGGGCATCGCCGGTCGGCGCGACGAGTTCCAGATCGCGACGAAGTTCGGCATCGACCGCACCGCCGGTGACGACAAGCGCGTGATCCGCGGTGAGCGCTCGTACGTGAAGCGGCAGGCGGAGTCGTCGCTGCTGCGTCTCGGCATCGAGACGATCGACCTGTACTACCTGCACCGGCCCGCCCAGACCGCCGAGATCGAGGAGACCGTCGGTGCGATGGCCGAGCTCATCGACGAGGGCAAGATCCGGCACATCGGGCTCAGCGAGGTGGACGAGTCCCTGCTCCGCCGCGCGCACGCCGTGCACCCGGTCACCGCGGTGCAGAGCGAGTACTCGCTCTGGACCCGCGACGTCGAGGCGATCGCGCCGGCGATGGCCGAGCTGGGGGTCGGACTGGTGCCGTACTCGCCGCTCGGCCGTGGATTCCTCACCGGCACGGTCGACCGCAGCGCCTTCGACCCCAAGGACTTCCGCTCCCGGAGTCCGCGCTTCGTGGGCGAGGCCGGCGACGCGAACGAGTCGATCGTCGCGGCCGTCAAGCGGGTGGCCGCACGGCTCGGAGCGGAGCCGGCTCAGGTCGCCCTCGCATGGGTGTCGGCGCAGAGCGAGCGCCTGGGCGTGCCGGTCGTGCCCATCCCGGGGACCAAGCGGGTGCGGTGGCTCGAGCAGAACGTGGCGGCGCTCGACGTGACGCTCGACGACGCGGCGCTCGCGGAGCTCGACGGCCTGGGGTCGACGGTGGTCGGCGCCCGGTACTGACGGCCGCTCAGCCGAGCCGGGCCCGCCGGTCGAGCAGGAAGTCGCGCTCGGGGTCGTTCCCGGTGAAGACCAGCGCCTCGTCGTAGGCGAGTCGCGCCTCCCGGGTACGGCCGAGACGGGCGAGGAGGTCCGCGCGGGAGGCGGCGAGGTAGGGGTAGCGCGCGAGCCGCGGATCTCCCGCGAGCTCGTCCAGGGCGGCGAGCCCCGCGTCGGGGCCGAGGGCGAACCCCACCGCCACCGCACGGTTCAGCGCGACGACCGGCGACGGCCACCGCTGCAGCAGGAGGTCGTAGAGGCCGACGATCTCGGGCCAGTCCGTGTCGGCGAAGCGGGCGCTGCCGGCGTGCACCGCTGCGATCGCCGCCTGCAGCGCGTACCGACCGGGCGGTCGGCGTCGCAACGCCTCCCGGACCAGGGCTGTCCCCTCCGCGATCTCCGCACGATCCCACCGCCGCCGGTCCTGCGCCTCCAGCAGCTGGAGCCGTCCGCCGTCGTCGACCCGGGTCGTGCGCCGGGCGTCGGTGAGCAGGATCAGCGCCAGCAGCCCGGCCACGTCCCCCTCCTCGGGCAGCAGGAGTCGGAGCATGCGCGCGAGGTCGACCGCGCGTTCGACGAGCTCGGGCCGCGTCAGCGTCGACCCCGTCGTCGCGGTGTGACCGGCCGTGTACAGGAGGTGGACGACGTGCAGCACCGCGTCCATCCGCTCCGGCAGCTCCTCGGCGGCGGGGACCCGGTACGGGATGCGCGCGCCGACGATCTTCTTCTTCGCCCTCGTGATCCGCGCGGCCATCGTGGTCTCGGTGACGAGCAGCGCCCGCGCGACCTCGGGCGTGGTGAGCCCGCACACGAGGCGGAGCGTCAACGCGATCTGCGCCTCGACGGCGAGCGCTGGGTGGCAGCAGGTGAACACGAGGCGGAGGCGGTCGTCCGGGAACCCGCCCGCGCCCGCTCCGGTGGCCGCACCCGCCGGTTCGATGAGCAGCGGCAGCTTCCGCTGCAGCACCGCGGAGCGCCGCAGCCGGTCGAGCGCCCGGTTGCGCGCCGCGGTGGTCAGCCAGGCGGCGGGGGAGGCGGGCACGCCGCTGCGCCACGCGGTCAACGCGCTGACGTAGGCGTCCTGCACGCACTCCTCCGCGAGGTCCAGGTCGCCGGCGACCCGGACCGTGGCTGCGAGCACCCGAGCCCACTCGGCGCGGTGCGCGGTCGCGACGGCGGCCGCGACCGCCGACGCGACCGCGGCCGGCATCTCAGCCCATCACCATGATCGGCCGCACCTCGACGCCGCCGAAGGGTGCCGGGACGTCCTTGGCGATCGCGATCGCGTGGTCCAGGTCCTCCGCCTCGATCAGGTAGTAGCCGCCGAGCGCCTCCTTCGTCTCCGCGAACGGCCCGTCGCTCACGACGCCGTCCCGGATCGTCGTCGCGGTCACCGTCGGCTGCAGCGCGGCGCCGCCGACCATCCCGCGACCGCCGTACGTCTCGGCGAAGCGGGTGTGGGCCGCGCTCCCCGCCTCCGCCGCCGGGCCGCCGGCCTGCCAGCCCGCCTCGTCCTCGTAGATCAGCACCAGGTACTGCGCCATCTCGGATCCCTCCTCCTGCACGCCCGCATCTCGGGCCTGCACTGTCTCGACGAACGGACCCGTCCGAGATCGACAGGATCCGAGCACGGATCGCCGTGTCCGGCGCCCGGTCAGCCCGGGGTCGCCTCGATCAGCGCGAGCAGCGCCGCCGCGAACGCCTCCGACTGCTCGAGGTGCGGCGAGTGGCCCGTCTCCGGGAGCACGAGCTCGCGGTACGAGCCGGAGCTCGCCGCGTAGGCCTCGAGCACGGCGCGGGTCTGGCTCACCATCGGCTGCGACGGGGCGACCTCGACGCCCGGCCAGCCGGGGACGATGCCGGCGGCGCCGAGGGTGTTCAGGTCGAAGAAGCTCGCGTCGGAGACGATCGCGTCCAGCTCCCCGCGGATCCAGAGGATCGGCGGCTTGTCCGCGATGTCGACGATCGCGGTCAGGTCCAGGTGGTCGGGCGTCATGGTGTTCAGCACCCCGTGCTCACCGGGCGCGAAGCCGGGCCACGCGTCGGTGGCCGTCGCGTCGCCGGGGTAGTTGTCGACGCCCGTCCTCGTCGTGAGCATGCTCTCGACCCAGAGGTCCTCGTGCGGGAGGCCCTCCGGATGCGCGACGTAGGCGGTGCGGAACACGGTGCGGGGCGACGTGGGGCCGTCGCCGCGATCCCCCTCCTGCAGCGCCGTCACGAAATCGGGGTTGGCGCCTCCGCCGCCGGAGCCCGCGCCGCCGGCCAGGATCGTCCCGTCGAGCGCGGTGCCGCCGAAACCGTAGGGGGACACGGGCGACTCGAGCGTGACCGAGAGGACCAGGTCGCGGCGGTCGAGCAGCAGCTGCAGCACGACGCCGGCGCCCATGCTCCAGCCGACGAGGTGCACGGCGCCGGTCCCGAGCTCGTCGAGCACGGAGGCCAGGTCGTCGGAGAAGTCGCGGAGGCCGCGGGTCGCGTCGACCGGGAGCGTCTCGCTCTCGCCGAACCCGCGCAGATCGACGGCGAGCGCCCGCACCTGAGGCGGCAGCGCCAGCATCAGCGGCTGGAAGAACAGCGACGACGACACGTTCCCGTGGACGAGGACGACCGTCGGACCGCCGCCGGCCTCGGCTCGGTCCGGGACCCGTCGTTCGAGGACGTGGGCGCGGAGCCGCGGGGTCGCGATGTCGAACGACGCGATGCCGTCCAGGACGGTCTGCATGGGGCTCCTTCGCTCCGGGGTCCTCAGGGCAGGCGCGAGACCGCGCCGCGGACGATGTGGGCGACCCGGTCGGCGCCGGGACCGCCCATGAGGATCGTGTAGTGGTTCACGTCCGGCACCTCGACGACCTCGAGCTGCAGGACGTGCGTCGTGAAGCCCTGCAGCACGCCCGGCGCGTAGAGGCCGGGAGGCTCGGCCAGCAGGCCGAGCGGTGCGCGGAGCACCGTGACCCGCTGCCGGACGCGACGCAGAGCATCCAGGTACCAGTCGGTGCCGAACAGCTCCTTCTGGTCCGCCGCGACCGCCCCCGGATTCGCCGAGGGACGGAAGCCGCCGTCGACGGCCTCGAGGTCGTAGTCGGCGTAGGCGGCGACGTCGTCGTTCCACGCGTCGGTGAAGGCCGGGTGCGCCTTCCAGAACCGCTGGTAGTCCTCCCGGGACGGGAAGACCGTCGTCAGACGCTCCCACGCGGGGCCGAGCAGCGCCTCGGGAGAGAGGCGGAGGAGGGCGTCCAGGTCGACGCCCGCGGGGACGGCGAGCGGGAGGCCCCCGTCGACGAGGACGACCTCGGCGACCCGCTCCGGCTCGGCCGCCGCGAGCAGCATCGCGACGAACCCGCCCATCGAGTGTCCGGCGGCGACGACCCGGTCCAGCCCGAGCGCATCGAGGGTCGCCCGCAGGTCGTCGGCGTGCTGCCGGAGGCCGTACGGCGCGGGGAGCCGGCTGCTCCTCCCGCGCCCACGCAGGTCGGGTGCGATCAGCCGGATCTCGGGGATCAGCCGCGCGAGCGCCGACATCGACCGGCTGGAGGCGGTGATCCCGTGGATCGCGAGCACGGGCGGCCCGTCGGGATCGCCGTGCTCGGCGACGGCGAGGGAGCCGCCGTCGACGGGGATGGTGAGGTCACGGATCTCGGTCACTTCGCGGTCCACCCGCCGTCCATCGTGCAGCTGGCGCCGTTGACCATCGCGGCGGTGTCGCCGGTCAGCCAGAGCACCAGGTCGGCGACCTCCGCCGGCTCCACGAGGCGCTTGACCGCCGCCTCCGTGAGCATGATCTCCTCGACGACCCGGTCCTCCGGGATCCCGTGCACCTTCGCCTGGTCCGCGATCTGCCGCTCGACGAGCGGGGTGCGGACGTAGCTCGGGTTGACGCAGTTGCTCGTCACGCCCCGGCCGCCGCCCTCCAGGGCGATCGTCTTCGACAGGCCCTCGAGGCCGTGCTTGGCGGCGACGTAGGCCGACTTGTAGGGGCTCGCCCGGAGGCCGTGCACCGAGCTGACATTGATCACGCGACCCCAGCCGCGCTCGTACATGCCCGGGAGCGCCGCCCGGGCGAGCTGGAACGGCGCCACGAGCATCAGGTCGACGATGAACCGCCAGCGGGCCGGGTCGAAGTCCTCGACCGGGCTGACGGTCTGCACCCCCGCGTTGTTCACCAGGATGTCCGCGGTCAGGGCGAGATGGTCGAGCTCGGCCGGCTTCGACAGGTCCACCTGCCACACCTCGCCGCCGATCGGGTCGGCGATCCGCGCCGCGGCGTCGCCGTCGAGGTCCGCGACCACGACGTGCGCGCCTGCGCCGGCGAGGGCCTGCGCGATCGCCGCGCCGATGCCGCTCGCCCCGCCGGTCACGACGGCGTGGGCGCCCGTCAGGTCCACCGTCATCGCTCCGTCATCCCCTCGAGCACGAGCGCGGCGCCCTGGCCGCCCCCGCCGCAGATCGCCGCGACACCGAGCGCGCCCGGCCTCAGCGCGGAGAGCGACCGGGCGACGTGACCGGCGATGCGGGTCCCCGAGGCGCCGATCGGGTGGCCGAGCGCGATCGCGCCCCCCTCCATGTTGACGATCAGCGGGTCGACGCCCAGGAGGCGGGTGGACACGACCGCGACCGCCGCGAACGCCTCGTTGATCTCGACCACCTGGAGCTCGGCGACATCGCGGCCGGCCAGCTCGAGCGCCCTGCGGGCCGCGTTCGCGGGCTGGGCGTGGAGGGAGACGTCGGGGCCGGCGACGAACGCGGAGGCGAGCACGCGGGCCAGGGGCGTCCGCGTGCCGACCAGGGACTCGTCCATCAGGACGACCGCGGCGGCCCCGTCGGTGATCTGGCTCGAGTTGCCGGCGGTGATGCCGCCGTCCGCCGTGAACGCGGGCTTCAGGCCAGCGAGGGTCTGGGCCGTGGTGCCGGGGCGGAGGCCGTCGTCGGCGGAGATCGTCCGACCGCGGCGGCCCGGGGTGGTGAACGGCACGATCTCGCCCTGGAGGGACCCCGCGCCGGCCTCGAGACGGGCGTGCGACTGGGCGGCCCAGGCGTCCTGCTCCTCGCGGGTCACCTCGTGCGCCGCGTTCCGGTCCTCCGTCGACGCGCCCATGCTGCGGTGCTCGAACGCGTCGGTGAGGCCGTCGTGGTCCATGGTGTCGAGGAACTCGATCGACCCGTACCGCTTGCCGAGGCGGGAGCCCGGCCAGGCGTGCGGTGCGAGGCTCATCGACTCCTGGCCCACCGCGACGACGATCCGCGCCCGGCCGTCGGCGATCATCCGGGCCCCCTCCGCGACCGCCTCGAGGCCGGACAGGCAGACGGCGTTGAGCGTGATCGCCGGGACGGTGAGCGGGATGCCGGCGCCGACCGCGGACTGGCGCGCCGGGTTCTGGCCGGCGCCCGCCTGGAGGACCTGGCCGCCGACGACCCGGTCCACCTCATCCGGGGCCACACCCGCGCGCTCGAGCGCGGCGGTGATCGCGTGCGCGCCGAGCGCGGTGGCGGCCACCTCGGCGAAGGCGCCCGCGAACCTCACGAACGGGGTGCGGGCGTACCCGACGATGACGGCGCTCATGCGATCTCCTCGACGTTCCATGCGGTGCGCTTCGCCATGCGCACCACCTCGTGCTGCAGCCATCGTGGCCTGCTCGGCTCCGAGGTTTCCAGTGCTCGTGCGGCTTCGGGCGCCAGGTGGCACGATCTCGTCCATCGCGCAGTGCGAGACCGCGCACCGGTGCGGTCGGAGGAGGACCCGTGCAGCACCTGAGGACCGCCCCGGTGACGACGTGGAGATGAAGCTCGAGCTCGTGGTGCTGCCGGTCGCCGACGTGGACCGGGCGAAGGCCTTCTTCGTCGAGACGCTCGGCTTCGTGGCGGACGTCGACGTGCAGCCGGCTCCCGGGGTGCGGGTCGTGCAGGTGACCCCGCCGTTATCGGGCTGCTCGCTCGGGTTCGGCACCGGCCTCGGCGCGTACGACGGCGTGCCGGGTTCGGTGCACGACCTCCACCTCGTCGTCGAGGACATCGACGCGGCACGGTCCGAGCTGGTCGGACGCGGGGTCGACGTCGCGCCGCCGTGGGACGCGGGCGGCGGCGTGCGGTACGCCTCGTTCAGCGACCCGGACGGGAACCGGTTCCTGCTGCAGGAGATGCCCTGGCGCAGGGGCGAGACGTTCTGAGGCGTCCGCGGTAGCGGCGCGCTCGGCGGGGAATGCCCGGCGACCGGGCGGGTTGACCCCTCGGGGTCGCGTCCGCGCCCCATGGAAGGACATCGCTTCATGGACCTGTTCAGCCCGATCTTCCTCGGCGACCTGCACCTCGCGAACCGGGTGGTGATGGCGCCGCTGACGCGAGTCCGCTCCGGCGCCGACGGCGTGCCCACCGCGCTCGTCGCGGAGTACTACGCGCAGCGCGCCTCCGTCGGCCTGATCATCAGCGAGGGCGTCTATCCGGGCAAGGAGTCGAGGGGCTACTTCGGCCAGCCGGGCATCGTCACCGACGAGCAGGAGGCGGCCTGGAAGGTCGTCGCCGACCGCGTGCACGAGGCGGGCGGCGAGATCGTGATGCAGCTGATGCACGCCGGCCGCGTCTCGCACCCCGACCTGTCCGGCACCGACCGCACGGTCGCACCGTCCGCGGTCGCGATCGCCGGTGAGGTGCACACTCAGCACGGCAAGCGCCGGCACGCGGTGCCGGAGGCGCTGACCACGGAGGAGCTGGCCGTCGTGCGCGACGAGTTCGTGGAGGCCGCCCGCCGCGCCGTGCGCGCCGGCTTCGACGGCGTCGAGCTGCACGGAGCGAACGGCTACCTCCTGCACCAGTTCCTGTCGCCCGTCTCCAACGTGCGCACGGACGGCTACGGCGGCTCGCCGGAGGCGCGTGCCCGCTTCGTCATCGAGGTCGCGGAGGCCGTCGTCGCCGAGGTCGGTGCCGGCCGTGTCGGCATGCGGGTCTCGCCCGGCAACCAGGCGCAGGACGTCTTCGAGACGGACGAGACGGAGACGCGCGCCACCTACCGGGCTCTGCTCGACGGCCTCCGCCCGCTCGGGATGGCGTACGTGAGCGTGCTGCACGCGGAGCCGACCGGGCAGCTCGTCGCCGACCTGAAGTCGTGGTTCGGCGGCAAGCTCATCGTCAACAGCGGCTTCGGCTCGGTGACGACCCGGGAGGAGGCGACGACGCTGATCGAGCGCTCGCACGCCGACGCCGTGGCGGTCGGGCGGGCGATCATCGCGAACCCGGACCTGGTCGAGCGCTGGCGCGAGGACGCCCCCGAGAACGAGCCGCGACCCGAGCACTTCTACACGCCCGGCGCGGAGGGCTACACCGACTACCCGCGGCTGTCCGCCTGAAGCGTGTCCGAGCACCTCGGCAGGCCGATCCCACTTCAGCAGGACGAAAGCGCCGTTTCCGGCCTGCTGAAGTGAGATCGGCCTGCTGAAGTGCTCGGTGTGCGGGAGCTGCCTTACGGCGCGCGGAAGCGTGTCCGAAGCGGCGAAAGTCGGCCTGCGCGCCGAGTCGTTCCGGACGAGAATCGGTCCGGGTGTCCTCGCGGCACCGACCCGCACGTCGTCCTCACGAGACCGCGTGCCGACGCGGCTGGAGGAGGAGCAGTCATGCGGTACGTGATGCTGGTGCGGGTCGACCCGGACCTCGCGGCGACGACCACGGTCGACGACGTCGACCCGTGGGTGGGGGAGGGCACGCGGCGCGGCCTCCGGCTCGACGGCAGCCCGCTCGAGGACCCGTCGACCGCGACCACGGTCCGGGTGCGGGACGGCGAGGTCCTGCTCACCGACGGCCCGTTCGCCGAGACGAAGGAGATCGTCGCGGGATACGACCGGCTGGAGGCACCGGATCTGGAGACCGCGATCGACTACGCCAGCCGGCATCCCGTCGCCGCGATCGGCGCGCTCGAGGTGCGGCAGGTCTGGGAGGATTTCGTCGCCGAACGGGACGGCGAGATGCCGCCGACGCGGGGGGACGGCATCGACTACCTGTTCCTGCACGTGCCCGAACCGGCGCTGCTGCGGACGGCCACCCGGGAGACCGGCGACCCGACGCCGTGGGTGCGCAGCGTGGAGGAGCAGGGCACGACGCTCGGCGGTGCGCGCCTGAAGGACGAGGCCGACGCGGGCGCGACCGTCCGCAGCCGGAAGGGCGAGCTGCTCATCAGCCGCGGGCCGTTCGCGGAGGTCGCCGAGCAGATCGCCGGGATCGACCTGATCCGGGCGGCGGACCTGGACGAGGCGATCGCGATCGCCGCCGCGCACCCGACGGCCCGGATCGGCGCGATCGAGGTCCGGCCGCTCGTCGCCGGATGACCGACGGGACGCCCCGCGGAGCCCTGACGCGGGCGTTCGCGGACGAGTGGGGGCGCATCGTGGCCTCCCTCGTCCGCACCACCGGGGACTGGGCGCTCGCCGAGGACGCCGCGCAGGAGGCGTTCGCGACCGCCGCGACGACGTGGGCGCGCGACGGCATCCCCCGCCGCCCCGGCGCCTGGCTCACGACCGTGGCGCGCAACCGAGCGCTCGACCGGATCCGCCGAGGGGCGACCGAGCGGTCGGTGCTCGCAGCGCTCCGGGAGGGAGGTGAGGCGGTGCGCGAGCTCGAGCCCGACGACGTGCCGGACGACCGGCTGCGGCTCGTCTTCACCTGCTGCCATCCTGCGCTGCCGCTCGAAGCCCGGGTCGCCCTGACGCTCCGGACCCTCTGCGGCCTGACGGTGGAGGAGATCGCGCACGCGTTCGGCACGAGCCCGGCCGCGACGGCGAAGCGGCTGGTGCGGGCGCGGCAGAAGATCCAGCGCGCCGGCATCCCCTACGAGGTGCCGAGCGGCGCCGCCCTCCCCGCGCGGCTGAACGGCGTGATCGCCGTGCTCTACCTGCTGTTCACGGAGGGCTACGCGCCGAGCGACGGCACGGCGGTCGTCCGGCCCGAGCTGTCGGGGGAGGCGATCCGGCTGACCGCGGTGCTCGCGGACCTGATGCCCGCGGAACCGGAGGTGCTGGGTCTGCTCGCGCTCGAGCACTTCCAGGACTCCCGCCGCAGCGCCCGCACCGCCGACGACGGATCGCTCGTGCCGCTCGACGAGCAGGATCGGGGGCGATGGTCGACGGTGGCGATCGCGGCCGGGGAGCAGGCCCTGGCTGCAGCTGAGCGGTCGGCCGCGACGCCCGGCTTCATGCTCCGGCAGGCGCGGATCGCCGCGCTCCACGCCCGGTCGCTCGGGACGGGCCGCACCGATCACGCGGCGATCGCGACGGAGTACGCGGCGCTCGTCGTGATGAGCCCGGCGCCGCAGCTGGCGCTCGCGCGCGCGGTCGCGGTCGGCCTCGCCGAGGGGCCGGCCGCCGGCCTCGCGCTGCTCGACGAGCTGGAGCCGACCGGCGCCCTGCGGGCGTCCTCGTCGCTCCCCGCCGCGCGGGCGGATCTGCTCCGTCGGGCGGCTCGGTTCCCCGAGGCGGCCGCCGCCTACCGCGCGGCGCTCGACCTGGTCAGGACGGAGCCGGAGCGCGCGTTCCTCGAGCGACGGCTCGGCGAGGTGTCCGGCGCCCCCGGCTGACTTCCAACCTCCTGGAGATCGGCGTGTTCCACCCCGGAGCCTCTTACCGCGCAGGGGCTCGACCCCTACCGTGCGGGCATGAGCAGGAAAGCGACGCGCGTCGCGAGCTTCAGCGGGTACGGCGGAGTCGAGACGATCCGGATCGCGGAGACCGAGCGGCCGGTGCCGGGTCCCGACGAGGTGCTCGTGCAGGTCGTCGCGTCGGGTGTCAGCCACATGGACGCCTACGTGCGCGAGGGCCGGTTCCAGGACGCGATCCCGCTCGAGCTCCCCGCCCGGCAGGGCAGCAGCTTCGCGGGGATCGTGCGCGCGGCCGGGCGGTCCGTCCGCGGGTTCCCGCCTGGGACGGAGGTCCTGGGGCACGACCCCCTGCACGGCGCGCACGCCACGCACCTCGTGGTCGATCCCGCGGCGCTCGTCCGCCGGCCGCCCCGGATGGACTGGGAGGTCGGCGGCGCCCTCTACCTCGTCGGCATCACCGCCTACCGTCTCGTGCAGTCCCTCCGGCTCGGCAGCCGGGACATCGTGCTCGTCTCCGCCGCGGCCGGCGGCGTCGGCCACCTCGAGTGCCAGATGGCACGGCTCGCCGGGGCGAGGGTGATCGGGATCGCGGGGGAGGAGAACCACGACTACCTCCGCTCGATCGGGGTGAAGCCGATCGGGTACGGCGGCGACCTGCCCGCAGCCGTCCGGGCCGCCGCGGACGGGCCGGTGACCGCCATGCTCGACAACTACGGCCGCTACGAGGCCCTCGCGGCCGAGCTCGGGATACCGGCCTCCCGGATCAGCTCCACCGACGACCGCCGGGACACCGAGATCGCGCTGTACCTCGCGGGCGCCGACCCGAGCATCGCGGTGGAGCTGCGTGACGTCGCCGAGCTGGTCGCGGAGTGGGACATCCGCATGCTCATCTCGGGGTTCTACCCGTTCGTGATGCTCGATCGGGCGCTCGCCGACCTGGACGCGCGTCACAGCCGCGGCGTCGTGGTGGTCGGCATGGATCCGACGGCCGCGCCGAAGGAGTACCTGAAGGAGAAGATGCGCACACGGCACGAATCCGCCGCGGCCGCTGCCCCGGCCGGGGTCTGAACCCCGAGGTCGCTACCCCTGCACCTGCGCCGCGACGCTCTGCACGAGCGCGACGATCTCGGGGATCCAGCGGATGAGCCCGACGACCGAGAGCAGGAGCCCGAACAGCGACGGCACGAGGCCGGTCCTGGATGCACCCTGCGCGGCGAGGCGGCGGCCGCGCACGAGTCCCTGCAGCGAGATGATCAGTCCGATCGCCGACAGCATGCCGTAGAGCCCGATCACCAGTCCGAGGATGCCGAGGACGACGGCGGCCACGCCGATCGGGTTCGACGCGGCCGTCGCCGCCGTGCGGCCGCGCGTGGGGAGCCGTGCGGACGAGACGTCCGTCCGGGCGGCAGCGGCCCGAGCCACCTGCTGCGGCGCGACCGTGCTGCTGCGCACGGCCTGGGTCGCAGCCTGCCGTGCGCGCTCCGTCAGCGCGTCCGGTGCCTTCCTGGCGTCGGACCAGCCGAGGCCGTTCCACCAGCGCAGCATCCCGGGCCGTTCGGGATCGGGCGCCCAGCCGGGCTGGTCTCCTGCACTCGGCACCGTGTCTCCTCGCTTCGAGGAGGCCATCATCCGCCCATGAGCCCGCCGCCGCAGCGCTGCCGAGCGCGCGGACCCGGGCATCCAGGCTGTGCGGACGACGCCGCTCTAGCGTCGGGAGCCGGCGAAGGAGGCGCGATGGCTCGCAGGTTCGACGGCAAGGTGGCGATGGTCACGGGCGCGGGGTCGGGCATCGGCGCCGCGATCGCGAAAGGTCTCGGCGCGGACGGGGCGGTCGTCGTCGGCGTGGACATCGACGGGGATCGGCTGCACAACGTCGAGCGCCGGATCGAGATCGCCGGAGGGCTGATGGTGCCCGTCGTCGCCGACGTGACCGACCCCGCGGCGGTCGAGCGCGTCGTGGCGACCGCGGTCGAGCGGCGCGGCGGCCTGCACCTGGCGGTGAACAACGTGGGGCTCGGCGGCGAGCACGGGCTGGTGCACGAGGTCGAGCTCGATGCCTGGCGGCGGGTGATGGCGGTGAACCTCGACGCCGTCTTCTACGGCATGAAGTACGAGGGCGCGGCGATGCTCGCGTCCGGCGGCGGCTCGATCGTGAACGTCTCGAGCTTCCTCGGGCTGGTCGGCGACGGCGACGCGGTCGCCTACACGGCGGCGAAGCACGGCGTGACCGGGCTCACGAAGGCGGCTGCGGCCGGCTACGCGCAGCACGGGATCCGCGTGAACTCGGTGCATCCGGGGTGGGTGGACACGGCGCTGCCCACGCATACGACCCGTGCCGAGCGGGAGGTGCTGAAGCGCCGCAACCCGATGGAGCGTCTCGGCAGGCCGGAGGAGGCCGCCGAGGTCGTCCTCTTCCTGCTGTCCGACGCCGCCTCGTTCGTCACCGGCGCGCAGTACAGCGTCGACGGCGGGTACACGGCCGTCTGATGCGCGTCGTCGTCATCGGTGCCACCGGGCACGTCGGCGGGTACCTCGTCCCTCGGCTCGTCGACGCGGGGCACGAGGTCGTCGCGATCAGTCGCGGGCACCGAGCCCCCTACCGGGAGGACCCCGCGTGGGAGCGGGTCGCCCGGATCGCCCTGGACCGCGACGCGGAGGACGCCGCCGGCACCTTCGGCGACCGCATCGCCGCCCTCCGCGCGGACGCCGTGATCGACATGGTCTGCTTCAGCGCCGACTCCGCACGCAAGCTGCTCGCCGCACTCCGCGGCTCGCGCACGTTCCTCGCGATGTGCGGGTCCATCTGGGCCCACGGCACGCTCACGGCGGTGCCGGTGCTCGAGCACGAGGACCGGCACCCGTGGGGAGAGTACGGCATCGGCAAGCTGGCGATCGAGGACCTGCTGCTCGCCGAGGCGGAGCGCCCGGACGGGGTCGCGGCCACCGTCCTGCACCCCGGTCACATCAGCGGGCCGGGATGGCCGGTCGTGAACCCCGCGGGCAACCTGGACCCGGCGGTGTGGCGACGGCTCGCCGCGGGGGAGCCGGTCCTGCTGCCGCATCTGGGGCTCGAGACCCTGCACCACGTCCACGCCGACGACGTCGCCCAGGCGTTCCAGCTGGCGGTGGAGCGGCAGGACGCCGCGGTGGGTCGCGCGTTCCACGTCGTCTCGGAGCGGGCGCTGACCCTGCGGGGGTACGCCGAGGCCGCCGCGGGGTGGTGGGGCCGGGAGGCGGAGCTCGAGTTCGGGCCGTTCGAGCGGTTCGCAGCGAGCACCTCGGACGAGCACGCCGCCGCGACGCTCGAGCACATCGGCCACAGCCCGTCCGCCTCCGTCGCGGCGGCGCGCGACCGGCTCGGCTACGCACCCCGCTTCACCTCGCTCGAGGCGGCGCGGGATGCGGTCGAGTGGCTCGCCGAGCACGGCGAGGTCGACATCCCGCCCCTGCGCTGACCGCGAGGCGTCAGCGGCGGGACGCTCGGATCGACGCGGTGAGCGTCGCGAAGACCGCGTCGTCGACCTCGATGCCGCCGGTGCGCAGCGCCAGGACGGCGGCACCGACCGTGCCGTCGGGGACCGGGATCGGGGTGCCGGCGCCTGCTGCGTCGAGCAGCGGTCGCAGGAGCGACGGCTCCTGAGCGAGGTAGCCCTCGACCAGGACGCTGCCGCCGAGGACGAGCGGCCCGTCCGGCTGGATCCGCCGCGACCGCGCGAGCACGCGGGAGAGCGCTTCGGCGCCGTCCCGCACGATCCGGCGCGCGACGTCGTCCGCGTCGACGAGGGCGAACGCGAGCGGCGCCAGCACCGACAGCTGCACGGGACGGAGCCCGTAGAGCGCGTGGATCAGGGCGCCGAGCACCTGCGGCCGGCCGTCGGCGACGTCACGGGCCGTCGAGGGGAGCCCGAACCGTTCGAGGACGAGGGGCGTGAGCCGGGTGGAGGGGCCGCCGTCGATGTCGTCCACGACCGCCCGCGCGACCCGGTGCCCCAGCTGGAACCCGCTGCCTTCGTCCCCGAGCAGCCAACCCGTCCCGTCGACCGTCCGCACCAGCACGCCGTCCCGGATCGCACCGCCGATGGCGCCGGTGCCGGCGATCAGCGCGACCCCGTCCGGCTCGGGCGTGCCGGACGCGAACAGCGCCGTCACGTCACCCGCACCGACCACGGGCCCACGCACCCCGAGCGCGGCGATGCGCTCGGCCACGCGCTCGTGGAACCCGCCGGCGGAGGAACCGGCGTGGGCGAGCAGCACCAGCTCGACGGCTTCCGGAGCGGCTGAGGCGCCGATCGCATCGGTGATCGCGGCGGTGACGGCGTCGACTGCGCGGTCGACCCCCGCGGAGGTGGGATTGCCTCCCGAGGACCGCCCGGAGCCGAGGCAGCGACCGTCGCCGTCGACCAGCACGGCCCGCGTCGAGGTGCCCCCGGCATCGATCGCGAGGAACTCACGCATCGTTACCTGAACGAAACACGAACGCCACGCGACGAGCCTATGGTGAAACCAGATCTCAGGCGAAGGCGCCTGCCGGCGAAACAGATTTTCATGGAGAGTGCTTCATGTCCGCACCGGTCCCACCGCACGTCGTGGTCGACGACGACGCCCGCGCCACCGCGGTCCGGAACAGGATCCGCGCGCGCTGGACCGAGCTGCCCGCCGCCACGCTGCGCGTCGCGCAGGTGGTGCTCGACGATCCCCGGCTGGTCCTCGACCTGCGGATCGACGAGCTCGCCGAGCGCGCCGGCACATCGCCCGCCACGGTCACCCGGTTCTGCCGGCAGATCGGCTACTCCGGCTACGTCGCGCTGCGGATGAGCGTCGCGACGGAGCTCGGCCGGAGCTCCGCGCTCGCCGGTGCCGCCGACATCGGTCGCGCGTTCGGTCCGGACGACACCGCGGAGGACGTGCGCAGCACCCTCCTCGCCGCCGCGACCCGCAGCATGCAGCAGACCGCCGAGTCGCTCGACCTGGCCCTGCTCCGCCGCGTCGCGGAGGCGCTCGTCGCCAGCCGGCACGTCGACCTCTACGGCGTCGGCAGCAGCGCGCTGGCGGCGGAGGGGCTCGCGACCCGGCTGTACCGGATCGGGGTCTCCTGCAACGTCTGGTCGGAGGTGCACGCGGGCCTCACCAGCGCCGTGACGCAGGACGACGAGTGCGTCGCCATCGGCTACTCCCACACCGGGCGCACGGCGGAGACGATCCAGATGCTGCGGGAGGCGGGCAGCGCGGGCGCGCTGACCGTCGCCGTCACGAACGACCCGACGTCCCCCCTCGCCGAGACCGCCGAGCTCGTCCTGCAGACCTCCGCCTTCGAGCAGTTCCTGCAGCCCGACGACCTCGCGGCCTACTACTCCCAGATCTATGTCGGCGACCTGCTCTACGTGCTCACCGCGCAGGTCGACTTCGCGCGGTCGAGCCGCCATCTCGCCGCCTCGGCCCTCGCCGTCAGCCCGCACCGCACCGGGGGTGTCTCCGTCCGGCTCACCGCCGACGACCAGAAGGGCGCGGCACGCAGGCCGCGCACCCCGACCACGCAGAGGAACCCCGGATGACCCCGTTCACGACCGCCGTCCACGACTTCTCCGAGGCGGTGCGCACCCGCCTCGCCGCGCTCGAGCAGCTCGCCGCCGACGGCGGACTCGACGCCGCCATCGACCTGATGACGAGCGCCATCCGCGCCGGCGGGGTCGTGTACGCGTTCGGCACGGGGCACTCGGAGGCGTTCGCGATGGAGATCGCCGGCCGCGCCGGCGGCCTGATCCCGACGAAGAAGGTCGCGCTGCGCGACCTCGCGCTCGTCGGCTCCCTGCCGCTGTCCGAGCTGAAGGGCGCGAACCTGGAACGGAACCCCGCCGTCGCGGACGAGCTGTTCGAGATCGCGGCGGTCGGCCCGCACGACGTCGTGCTCATCGCCTCGAACTCCGGCGTGAACGGCTCGATCGTCGGGTTCGCGCTCGCGGCGAAGCGGGCCGGCAACCCGGTCATCGCGGTGACGTCGCTCGACCACACGATGCAGGTGCAGCCGAAGCACCCCGGCGGGCAGCGGCTGAAGGACGTCGCGGACGTCACGATCGACAACCTCGCGCCCTACGGCGACGCCGCCATCACCGTCGGTGCGGACGTGCCCGTCGGGGCCGTCTCCTCGATCACGGCCGCGTACATCGCCCAGCTCCTCACGCTCGGTGTCGCCGAGCGCTTCGTCTCCGGAGGGGACACGGCTCCGCTGTACCTCTCCGCGAACATCCCCGGCGGCGACGAGCACAACGTCGCCCTCGAGGAGCAGTACGGCATCTCGCGCTTCGCCTGAACGACCAGCACCACCACCACAGCCGCCAGTACCGGAAGGAAGACACATGAACGACCTCAAGCCTCAGCTGCACCGGAGGGACTTCCTCCGCGGAGCCCTCGTGCTCGGCATCGCCGCCCCGCTCACCGTGACGCTCGCGTCCTGCGCGGCCGGCGGCTCGACCGCGCCCGCCGCGACCGGGGGCCCGAAGAGCGCCACGAACCCCTTCGGCGTGAAGGCGAAGTCGACCGTCGCCGCCACCATCTTCAACGGCGGGTACGGCACCGACTACGTGACCTTCGCCGCGGCGGTCATGGCGAAGCAGAAGAACGGCGTCACCGCGACCGTCAGCCCCGCCACGAACATCGCCCAGACCCTCCAGCCGAAGTTCGTCGCGGGCAACCCGCCCGACCTCGTCGACAACTCGGGCGCGAACGCGATCGGCATCTCCACGATCCGCAGCCAGCTCGCCGAGCTCTCCGACGTGATCGCTGCGAACAACTACGAGGGCAAGAAGATCGCGGACACGCTGTACGGCGGCGTGACCAAGCCGGGCACGCTCGACGGCAAGCTGCTGATCCTCAACTACGTGCTCACCGTCTACGCGATCTGGTACTCGAAGTCCCTGTTCGACGCGAACGGCTGGACGGTGCCGAAGACGTGGGACGAGGCCTACCAGCTCGGGCTCAAGGCCAAGGCGAAGGGCAAGTACCTCTTCATCTGGGGCAAGGAGGCGGCGACCTACTACCAGACGCTGGCCATCGCGTCCTCGATCAAGGAGGGCGGCGACGAGGTCCGGCTCGCCCTCGAGAACCTCGAGCCGAAGTGCTGGTCCAAGCCGGCGATCCAGTCCGTGTTCACGGCGATGAAGAAGATCATCGATGCGGGCATGTTCAAGCCGGGCGGCGCGGGCACCCAGTTCACTGCCGCGCAGGCGCAGTGGTCGAACGACGAGTCCGGTCTGCTCTACCCCTCCGGGTCCTGGATCGAGAACGAGATGATCAAGCAGACGAAGGCGGGCTTCAAGATGACGGGGGCCCCCGAGTTCACCGTCACCTCGAGCTCGGCCATGCCCTACGAGGCGATGCACTCCACCGCGGGCGAGCCGTTCGTCGTCCCGGCGAAGGGGGCGAACGTCGCCGGAGGCAAGGAGCTGCTCCGCGCGATGCTCTCCAACGAGGCCGCGACGAACTTCGCCAAGACCCGCCTGACGCCGACGATCGTCAAGGGCACCGTGCCCGCCGACGGCTTCGGCTCGACGGCGCTGGTGTCGCAGTCGACACTGCTCACGAACGCCGGCGACCACGTGTTCTCCTGGAACTTCGTCGACCTGTACGGCATGAACCAGGATCAGCTCGTGGTGTGGAACACCTTCCTGTCGGGCAAGTCCTCGGTCGCGCAGCACACCGCAGGCCTGCAGGCGATCACCGACAAGGTCGCGAGCGACTCGTCGGTCACGAAGGTCAAGGTGTCGTGACCGGGATCGCTCCGTCGCTTCCCACGGCGGGCGGCCCCTCGCGGGCCGCCCGCTGGCGGAGGAAGAACCTGACGTTCGACAAGATCTCCTTCGCCGCGGTGTTCCTCGGCATCCCGCTCGTCGTCTACCTCGTCCTGGTGCTGTCGCCGTTCGTCCAGGCGATCGGGTACTCGCTGACCAGCTGGTCCGGATTCGATGCCTCCACGCCGTTCGTCGGGTTCGCGAACTACGTGAAGGCGTTCACCGACGCCGACTTCCTGCACGCCGTGCAGAACAGCGTGACGCTCGTGCTCGTGCTGCCGGTCGTGATCATCGCGATCGCGATCGCGCTGGCGAGCCTGGTGACGATCGGGGGCTCGTCGAGCGGTCCGGTCCGCGGGGTGCGGGGCGGCGAGTTCTACCGGATCCTGCTGTTCTTCCCCTACATCATCCCGGCGATCGCGGTCGGCATCATGTGGGGGCAGATCTACGATCCGAGCAACGGGTTGCTGAACGGGATCCTCACATCGGTGGGCCTGACGGCGTTCGCGTCCTACCCCTGGCTCGGGGACGCGCGGACGGCGATGGTCGCGACCATGTTCGTCATGATCTGGGCGTCCGTCGGGTTCTACGTCGTGATCTTCGTCGCGGCGATCAAGGCGCTGCCGGCGGAGATCTTCGAGGCCGCCCGGCTCGACGGGGCCGGACGATTCCGCATCGCGACCCGGGTCACCGTGCCGATGCTCCGCTCGAACATCCGGACGTCGCTGATCTACACCGGCATCTTCGCGCTCGACGCGTTCGTCTTCATGTCGGCGCTGAACGCAGGCGGCGGTCCGCAGAACTCGACCCTGGTGATCTCGCAGGAGCTGTTCAAGACCGCGTTCACCAAGGGCGAGTTCGGCTACGCCTGCGCGATGGGCGTCGTGCTCGCCGCCATCACCCTGCTGTTCGCGGGGGTCGTCTTCCTCGTCGACCGCCTCACCGGCGGCCGCGAGGACCTGCAGGAGGAGTGACCCATGGCGAGTGAGGCCGTCACGCCCACCGTGCTGAGCCGGTCGAGGTCGAGGCGCAGATCCGTCCCGACCGGGGAGCGCGTCACCGGAGGCGTGTCGCAGGCGGTCCTGATCGCCTGCGCCGTCGTCGTGGTGCTGCCGTTCCTCTGGACGATCATGTCGTCGTTCAAGACGAGCCGGCAGGTGCTGCAGTCGCCGTTCACGCTGCCCGACCGGCTGCACTTCGAGAACTACGCGAACGCCTGGACGCAGGCGGGCATCGGGACGTTCTTCGCGAACACGCTGATCGTCGTCGGCGGCGCGCTGGTGCTCACGATGGTGATGGGGTCGATGTGCGCGTACTTCCTCGCGCGCTTCCGGTTCTTCGGCAACCGGGCGATCTACCTGCTCATGGTCGCCGGCCTGACGTTCCCGATCTTCCTCGCGATCGTGCCGCTGTTCTTCATCCTGAAGAGCCTCGGCCTGCTCGGCACGCTGCCCGGCCTCGCGATCACGTACTCCGCGTTCGCGCTGCCGTTCACCGTGTTCTTCATGGTCCCCTTCTTCCGGGCGCTGCCCTCCTCCGTCACGGAAGCGGCGGCGATCGACGGCGCGGGGGAGTGGCGGACCTTCTTCTCGATCATGGTCCCGATGGCGCGGCCGGCGATCTCGACCCTCGCGATCCTGAACTTCGTGGGGCTCTGGAACCAGTTCCTGCTGCCCGTCGCCCTGAACCCCGACCAGTCCAAGTACGTGCTGACCCAGGGGATGGCGGCGTTCGCGGGCACGGCGGGCTACTCGATCGATTTCGGGGCGCTCTTCGCGGCCGTCGTGATGACGATCGTGCCCGTGCTGATCGTCTACCTGATCTTCCAGCGCGCGCTCTCCGGCTCCGTCGTGATCGGCGCCGACAAGTGATTCCACGGATCAGGCCGGATTCGCGACACGCCGCCGCTCCGGGCGAGCAGCTCCGGCGTGTCGCGGATCGAGCCTGATCCGTGGAACGTTCGGTGCGGCGGCTGGCCGCGGGGGTGCTGCTGCCCGGGTTCGCTGGGACCTCGCTGCCGGCGGAGCTCGCGGCCCGGCTGGAGGAGGGGCTCGGGGGCGTCGCGCTGTTCGGAGCCAACATCGTCGACCCGGTGCAGGTGCGCGCGCTCACCGACACCGTCCGGGCGGCCAACGCCGAGGCGGTCGTCGCGATCGACGAGGAGGGCGGCGACGTCACCCGCCTCCACATGCCGGACGGGTCGCCCGAGCCGGGCAACGCGGTGCTGGGTCGGCTCGACGTCGACGAGCTCACCGCGGCGTCCGCGGAGCGGATCGGGCGGGAGCTGGTGGAGGCGGGCGTCACCCTCGACCTCGCGCCGACCGCGGATGTGAACACGAACGCCGACAACCCGGTGATCGGCGCGCGGAGCTTCGGACTCGACGCCGCGCTGGTGGCCAGGCACTCCGCGGTCTGGGTGCGTGCGCTGCAGGCGACCGGGGTCGCGGCCTGCGTCAAGCACTTCCCGGGACACGGCGACACCGCCGTCGACTCGCATCTCGGCCTGCCCGTGGTCGACCACGACCTCACCGCGCTCCGCGGGCGGGAGCTGCTCCCCTTCGTCGCCGCGATCGAGGCCGGCGTGGCCGCGGTGATGACCTCGCACATCGTGCTCCCGCAGCTCGACCCCGACGTGCCGGCGACGATGAGCCGCCGGATCCTCACGGGTCTGCTGCGCGACGACCTCGGCTTCGACGGCGTGATCGTCACCGACGCGCTCGACATGGCCGGTGCGAGCGCCGGCATCGGGATCCCGGCCGCCGCGGTCCGGGCGCTGGCGGCGGGCGCCGACCTGCTGTGCCTCGGTCGCGAGAGCGAACCGCAGCTCGACCCCGTGCTCGACGCGATCGTCGCCGCTGTGGAGGAGGGTGAGCTGCCGATCGGACGGCTCGCCGAGGCGGCCGCGCGGGTCCGACGGCTCGCGCAGCGACTGGCCCTCCCGGCCGGCGGCCAGGAGAGGGTCGTCGCGCACCTGGCTGCCGCGTTCGAGGTCGGGGCCGACGCGGCTGCCGCGCTGGCCGAGCCGGGGGAGTGGACCGTCGTGCGGCTCGACGGCGATCCGAACATCGCCGTGGGCATGACCGGCTGGGGCCCCTTCGCGGCCGAGGCCGACTCCGGAGCCGGGCGGCGCTTCGCCGGCTGGCCGCGCATCGACATCGACGGCGACGGCGACGGCGCGATCCCGCCCGTCCCAGGGCGCGCACTCGTCATCGGCCGCGACATCCACCGGCACCCGCACGCGCGCAGGGTCGTCGACCACCTCCGCGCGGCGGGAGGCACGGTCGTCGCCGTCGACATGGGCTGGCCCTCCGCCGATCGCCGCTACGCGGACATCGCCACCTTCGGCAGCTCGCGGGCCGTGGGTGCCGCGCTGCTGCCCCTGATCACCGGCACGCCCGAGGAGACCTGATGGAGATCGTGATCCTGCCCGACGGCGCGGCCGTGGGCGCTGCAGCCGCCGACCGGATCGCCGCCGTCGTGCGGCGGAACCCCCAGGCCGTGCTCGGGCTGGCGACGGGCTCGTCGCCGCTCGGTGCCTACGGCGCGCTCGCGGCGCTCGTCGCCCGCGGCGAGGTGGACCTGTCGCACGCGTCCGGCTTCGCGCTCGACGAGTACGTCGGGGTGCCTCCCGAATCGGCGCACAGCTACGCCGCGACGATCGCCCGCGATGCGACCGGGCCCCTCGGCATGGATCCCGCGCGCGTGCAGACACCCGACGGCACCGCCCCGGACCCCGAGGCCGCGTGCGTCGACTACGAGCGGCGGATCCGGGAGGCGGGCGGCATCGACGTGCAGCTGCTCGGCATCGGGACGAACGGGCACATCGGCTTCAACGAGCCCACCTCGTCCTTCGCCTCCCGGACGCGCATCAAGACGCTCGCGCCGAGGACGCGGCAGGACAACGCCCGGTTCTTCGGCGGCGACCTCGACGCGGTCCCGCTGCACTGCATCACCCAGGGGCTCGGCACGATCCTCGACGCCCGCCAGCTGCTGCTCGTCGCGCAGGGCGAGTCGAAGGCGACCGCGGTCGCGGCGGCCGTGGAGGGACCGCTCTCCGCGATGGTGCCGGCGTCGGCGCTGCAGCTGCACCGCTCCGCCGTGGTGCTGCTGGACGAGGCGGCGGCGTCGAAGCTGACGCTCGCCGACTACTACCGCTTCACCTACGACCACAAGCCCACCTGGCAGCGCGGCTAG
>JABBOB010000091.1:4806-6319 GCA_019352055.1 Acidobacteriota bacterium | reverse complement strand
CCTGCGACCCCTTGACCCCCAGTCAAGTGCGCTACCAAGCTGCGCCACAGCCCGTGGCGACTCGCAGAGAGTGGAGTCCCTGCGAGCCTCGGACAGTGTAGCGAAGCAGACGGGGCCACTCGATGCCCTCACGGGTTTCCGCTTCGGGCGCCGCTCGGACCAGTGAATGTGGCCCGGACCGGCATCACCCCCTCCAGCGGCACCCTTCTCGCACCCATGGTCCACGAGTAGAACGGCCCGGTGACCGAGCAGCGGACGACGGTGGCGATCTCCGGAGGCGGACCGGCCGGCATCGTGCTCGGACTGCTGCTCGCGCGGCAGGGGATCGAAGTGACCGTGCTCGAGAAGCACGCCGACTTCCTCCGCGACTTCCGCGGCGACGCCGTGCACCCGATGACACAGCAGGTGCTCGACGACCTCGGCGTCCTCGAGGAGTTCGAAGAGCTCGTGCGCGGGCGGATGCGTGCGATCGACTTCGCCACCACCGACGCCGTGCTCGTCCATCAGGACCTCGCCGCCGCAGCACCGCGCGGAGCCCGGTTCACCGAGGTCGCACTCGCACCGCAGTGGGACCTGCTCGACCTGCTCGCGCGGACGGCGGGCGCGTGCCCCACCTTCCACCTCCTCATGGAGGCGGAGACGACGGGCGTGCTCCGCGAGGATCGCGCCGTGCGGGGGCTGCGATACCGCCGTGGCGGTCACGTGGACACCCTTCGCGCGGTGCTCACGATCGCGGCGGACGGGCGCGGCTCGGCGCTGCGGGAGGAGATCGGCATCGGCGTGGTCGACCTCGGCTCCCCCATCGACGTGCTCTGGTTCCGCGTCGACATCGAGCCCGGCGAGCCGGCCGAGCTCCGCGGCATCCTCGGCCATGGCGGTGCGGTCGTCGCGATCAACCGCCGCGACTACTGGCAGATCGCCTTCATCGTCGCACAGGGATCGGACGCCGTGATCCGGGCAGCGGGACTCGACGCGTTCCGCGAGCGAGTCGGATCCATCGCGCCGTGGATGCGGGCTCGGCTCGACCGGCTCCGCGACTGGGACGACGTGAAGCTGCTGTCGGTCTCCATCGAGCGGCTGCGTCGGTGGTCGGCGCCCGGCATCCTCGCGATCGGCGATGCCGCCCACACCATGTCCCCGATCGGCGGCGTCGGCATCAATCTCGCGATCGCGGACGCGGTGGCCGCCGCGAACCTCCTCGGCTCGGACCTCCTCCGCGCCCAGCACGACCCGCATCGGTTCGGGAAGGTGCTGAACCCGGCGATCATCGATCGCGTGCAGCGGCGCCGTCAGCTGCCCACGATGCTCACCCAGCGCATGCAGGTGCTCGCCCAGAACCGGGTGATCGCGGCCACGATGTCCCGACCCGGTGCGCGCCTCGTCCCGCCGGCGCCGATGCGCGCCCTGCTCCGTGGACCGTTCGCCCGTCTGATCCCTCGGGTGTTCGTGTTCGGAGTGCGCCCGGAGCGCGTCATCGCTCGTCGACCGGAAGGGCCGCCTCCGAGGAACGGAG
>JABBOB010000091.1:0-4796 GCA_019352055.1 Acidobacteriota bacterium | reverse complement strand
AACGGAGGCGGCCCTTCCGGTCGACGGGATCGGGTCAGACCGCGTCCTCGAGCTCCTGGACCTCGTCACGGCTCAACTCGATCTCGGCGGCGCGCATGTTGTCCTCGAGATGGGCGACCGAGGACGTGCCCGGGATCGGCACCATCACCGGCGAACGGTGCAGGAGCCACGCGAGCGCGAGCTGCGACGGCGACGCGTGGTGCTTCCTCGCCAATTCGTCGAGCCTGCCGCCCTCCTTCGCCAGACCGCCGGTCGCGAGCGGGAACCACGGGATGAACGCGATGCCGTTCGCCTCCGCATGGTCGAGGAGCGGCTCGGCGTCGCGCTTGGCGAGGTTGTAGAGGTTCTGGACCGACACGATCGTCGCGATCTTCTGCGCCTCCTGCAGCTGCTCGACAGAGACCTCGGACAGACCGATGTGGCGGATCTTGCCCTCGTCCTGCAGCTTCTTCAGCTCTCCTACCTGGTCCTCCAGCGGCACCTTCTCGTCGATGCGGTGCAGCTGGAACAGGTCGATCGCGTCGAGCTTCAGACGACGGAGGCTCTGGATCGCCTCCTGGCGCAGATACTCGGGGCGGCCGACGGGCGGCCAGACGTTCGGACCCGTGCGCGTCAGGCCGGCCTTCGTCGCGATCACGACGCCGTCCTTGTAGGGATGCAGCGCCTCCGCGATGAGCTCCTCGGCGACGTAGGGACCGTAGGAGTCGGCGGTGTCGATGAAGTCGACACCGAGCTCGACGGACCGCTTGAGGACGCGGATCGCCTCGTCGTGGTCCTTCGGCGGCCCCCACACCCCGGGCCCGGTCAGCTGCATGCTGCCGAAGCCGAGACGGTGGACGGTGAGGTCGCCGATCGTGATGGTGGTCGGGGTGGTTGTCGTGTCAGTCATCGCGACCAGTCTCCCCGCCCATGCTGGACGTCTCCCCGAGTTCCGCTGAGGACTGACGAAGGCCCCGTCCATCCGAACGGGGCCGTCGTCCGAGAGGCTGGTCAGGCCTCGCGCTGCTCGGGCTGCTGGGCCTGCTGCTGCTCGGCCCACTGCTCACGGACCTTGTCCATGTCGAGGGCTTCGACCTGCTCGATGAGGGATTCGAGAGCCTGTCCGGGCAGCGCGCCGGGCTGACCGAAGACAGGGATCCCGTCGCGGTAGACGACGAGCGTCGGGATGGAGGTGATGCCGTACATCGCGGCCAGCTGCTGCTGGTCCTCCGTGTCGACCTTCGCGTACGTGATGCCCGGGTGGTTCTCGCTCGACTGCTCGAACACGGGCGCGAACTGCTTGCAGGGGCCGCACCAGTCGGCCCAGAAGTCGATGAGCACCGTGCCGTCGGCCACGGTCTCGTTGTGGTTGTCGATCGTCAGAGTCTTGGTCGCCATGATCCAGTGAACAGGGTTCGGGATGCACGCATTCCCGCTCGCTACCGTGCGTCGTCATGAGCACCGTCGTGATCGTCGGTGGCCACGGGAAGGTCGCCCTCCGCCTCGCGGAGGCCCTGACCGCCGGAGGCCACACCGTCCGCAGCACCATCCGGAACGAGGCGCACGGCGCCGACGTCGAGAGCGCAGGTGCGGAGCCCTACCTCCTCGATGTCGAGCAGAGCGACGCGCAGGACCTCGCAGAGGTGTTCGGCGCTGCGGACGCCGTCGTGTTCAGCGCCGGCGCGGGCGGCGACGGGAAGGCGGAACGCAAGCGCACCGTCGACCTGGAGGGCTCGTTGAAGTCGATCGCAGGCGCGACGCTCGCCGGCGTCAGCCGCTTCGTCCAGGTGTCGGCCCTCGGCGTCGACGACCCGCTCCCTGCGGACACCGATCCGGTCTGGCGCGCCTACGTGGAGGCGAAGCGGGACGCGGACTCCGCGCTGCGCGAGTCCGGTCTCGACTGGACGGTGGTCCGGCCCGGCAGGCTCACCGACGAGCCCGGCACCGGGATGGTGCGGATCGGCGCGGACATCCCGTCCGGCGCCGTCCCCCGTGTCGACGTCGCCGCCGTGATCGTGGCGGCGCTCGGGGACGACGCCACCATCGGCGCGCAGTTCGCGCTCACGGAGGGAGACCGGCCGATCATGGAAGCGCTCGCCTCCCTCCGCTGACCGTCTCCTGGTACCCGCGCGGCGCGCGGGTACCAGGAGCTCGCGCTCCCCCGTCCTGCGCACCGCGCGACGCCGAAGGAAGCGGGTCACGGCGTGGGCATACCGCCGTTCACGTTCAGCGTCTCGCCGGTGACGTAGCTCGACTCCTGGCTCGCCAGGAACACGTACGCGGCAGCCAGCTCGGCGGGCTGCCCCGGCCGGCCGAGCGGGGTCTGCGTGCCGAAGTCGGCGAGCGCCTCGGTCGGCTGGCCGCCCGCCTGCTGAAGCGGTGTCCAGATCGGACCGGGTGCGACGACGTTCACCCGGATCCCCTGCGACGCGACCGATCCGGCGAGCGCCTTGCTGAAGGCGTTGATCTGCGCTTTCGTGCTCGCGTAGTCGATGAGCGTCGGGCTCGGCGAGTAGGCCTGGATCGACGAGGTGTTGATGATCGTGCTCCCGGGCCCCATGTGACGCAGCGCGGCCCTGCACGTCCAGAAGAGCGCGTAGACATTCGTCTTCATCGTCTCGTCGAACTGCTCGGTCGAGATGTCCTGGATCGACTCCTGCGTCTGCTGCTTCCCGCCGACGTTCGCCAGGACGTCGATCCCGCCGAGCTCGTCGACCGCCCTCCGGACGAGCAGCTCGCAGTAGGCCTCGTCCTTCAGGTCACCGGGGAATGCGACGGCCTTGCGCCCCGCCTCCTCGATGAGGCGGACGACCTCCGTCGCATCGGCCTCCTCCTCGGGCAGGTAGGAGAGCACCACATCGGCTCCCTCGCGGGCGAACGCGATGGCCACCGCACGGCCGATGCCGCTGTCCGCGCCCGTGACGACCGCCTTCCTGCCCGTCAACCTGCCGGTGCCGCGGTAGGTCGTCTCGCCCGCGTCGGGCTTCGGGTGCTGCCGCTGCTCGACGCCGGGCCCCTCCTGGTACCGCTTCCAGCTGTCGTCCGGCTTCGGGTACCGGGTGGTGGGGTCCTGCAGGGTGTACTGATCGCTCACCGGTCGGAGGCTACGGCCCGGTCCGGGACGTCTCCGGAACGTCTGCTGAGCGCCGGCCGAGCGCCACCCGTGCGCGGCGTCGTGCGACGTGCGACGGAGCGCCGTCCTCGGGCGACTCACGCTGCAGCCGCACGAGGACGACCCCCACGAGGATCAGCACGCCGCCGGCCAGCTGGATCGGCGCGGGCAGGTCGCCGAGGAGGGCCCACGCCGCCAGCACCGCGAAGAGGACCTCGAACAGTCCGACGAAGGACGCGACGCGGCTGCCGAGCCGGGCGCCGCCGGCGATGCCGAGCAGGTAGGCGGTCGAGGTGGAGACGAGCACGACGACACCGGTGGGGAGCCACCACGGCACCCTCCCGCCCGCGAGCACGACGTCCCCGAACGAGATCGCCAGCGGCGCGATGCCGACGACCGCGAGGAGGACGAGCACGATGCAGCCCACCGCCATCGACGCGGCGAGGAGCACGATCGGGTGCAGCTCGGGGTCGAGCCCGGCGTTGATCACGTAGTAGACGGCCACCCCGACCGCGGCCGTGAGCGCGAGGATCGGACCGGTCGGGTCGACGCCCCCGGCGCCTCCCAGATCGACGACGAGCAGGAGACCCGCGATCGCGAGTACCGATCCGGCGAGCACACGGCCGCCCGGGCGACGGCGCGTGCGCAGCCACGTCCAGCCGACGAGGATCACGGGAGCGAGGTACTCGATCAGCAGCGCAGCACCGACCGGCATGCGGGTGATCGCGGAGTAGTAGAGCAGCTGGGTGCCCACGACCGCGAAGACACCGTAGGCGAGCAGCGTCCGCCAGCTGCGCCGCAGGACGCCCCACCGCCCGCGCAGCCGGAGGATCGCGGGGACCAGCAGAACCAGGAGGGTACCCGCGCATCGGCACAGCACCGCAGCGGAGGAGCTCCAGCCCGCATCGAGGAGGGGGCGGACGAACGGTCCGCCGATACCGAAGGCGAACGCGGCGAGCACCGCGAGCAGAAGGCCGGACGCCGACTTGTTCGCCCGCACGGCGCCCCCTCCGTGTCATGAGTCATCCGAAGTACACTCATGACACCCCTCAGCAGCATACCGTGCCGGAGTCAGGAGTCACATGCTGTTCACCCATGACGTCGAGCTCAGCCTGCTCGCGGCCACGATGCTGGTGAACACGCTGCCCGACGCGTCGCCCAGCGGCGAGGACGAGCTGACGACGATGGAGCAGCTGGACCGGTGGTTCGAGCGCGAAGGGTTCACCGGCGACCGGCTGCACACGAGGACGGAGCTCGACTCCCTCCGCGTTCTCCGGCTGCGGCTCCGGGCGCTGTGGGGCGCGGAGAGCGACGAGGAGGTCGTGTCGGCGGTGAACGCGATGCTCGACGAGGGCGGTGCGCTCCCCCGGCTGGTCAACCACGACGCACTCGGCTGGCACATCCACGCGAACACGCCGGATGCGCCGCTGGCAGATCGGGTCATGGTCGAGATCGCGATGGCCTGGGTCGACGTGCTGCGGCAGGGTGAGCGCGCCCGGATGAAGCGCTGCGCCGCTGACGACTGCGAAGCGGTGCTCGTGGACTTCTCCAGGAACCGGTCGAAACGCTTCTGCGACGTCGGCAACTGCGGCAACCGGATGAACGTCCGCGCCTTCCGTGCGAGGAACGCCGCCTCCTAGCGAGTCGTGGGTGCATTTCGAAGGGGTTTCTGGCGCCGGAGGCGCGCAGAAACCCCTTCGAAATG
>JABBOB010000033.1:4833-34489 GCA_019352055.1 Acidobacteriota bacterium | reverse complement strand
CTGCAGCTGCCGGCCTGAGTGCCGGATCGACCGTCACCGGAGGGGTTGCGACCTCTCCGGTGACGGATCCGCTGATCCGCCGGGGGAGGCCCGGGCGGATCAGTACCAGTAGGGGACGTGGCTCGTCTCGAACGCGTACGCTCCGCACGGCGTCGAGTAGCGCGCCTGGATGTAGCCGAGACCCCACTCGATCTGCGTCTTCGAGCTGGTCGTCCAGTCGCCGCCCGCGGTCGCCATCTTCGATCCCGGCAGCGACTGCGGGATGCCGTAGGCGCCCGACGAGGCGTTGTAGGCGTTCCAGCGCCAACCCGACTCGATGTTCCAGAGCCCGATGAGGCACGACATCTGCCCGCTGCCCCAGCCGTACGCACCGATCCGCGACGCCGCGTACGCCTGGGCGTCGCCCGGGCTGAGGGAGTCCGGGCCGCCCGCGATGCCGGCGAGACCGGTGCCTCCGGCCGTCGCCCCCCTCGCAGCGGCTGCCGCCTTGGCCGCCTGCGCGGCCGCGTACGAGGCCTGCAGCGCGGACGACTTCGCCTGGAGGGCGGCCAGCTGCGCCAGAAGGGTCGCGCGAAGCGTCTTCGTCTGCGCGACCTGACGGTCCGCCGCCGCCTGCGCGGCCTTCGCGACGTTCGATGCGGCTTCGGCCTGCTTGGCGAGCGCGTCGCGGACCGCGGCCTGCACCTTCGCCTGATCCCCGAGCGCCTGCGCCTGCCGCTGGTCGGTCTGCGCCTGCAGCAGCAGGGAGCTCGAGGCGTCCCCGATCTGCGACAGCGCGCCCAGTCGGTACAGCAGGGAGCCCGAGCCCTGGCCGGACAGCCAGACGGTCACGGTCGGGTCACCGCCGCGGTACAGCTGCGTCGCGACGGTGGCTGCCGTTCGCCTCGCGCTGTCGGCCTTGCCCGCCGCGGACGTCGTCTGCTTCAGTAGCGCGTCGTAGACGTGCTGCGCGGCCTGCAGCCGCGTCTGCGCCGCCGCGGCGAGGCCGGCCTCCTGGAGCGCGACGGTACCCAGGCGCGCCGCCTGGGCCTCGAGGCCTCCGAGGGCCTGCTCGATCGCAGCCACCGCGGTGGCCTTCTTCCGCACGTCGTGCTTCGCAGCCTGCACCTCGGCCCAGGTGGGGTCGTTCGCGCGCGCCGTCGCCGGCCCGAAGCCGACAGCGATCGCGATGAGGCCGACGACGAGTACGACAGCCGGCATCCTCCGCAGCCCCGACCGCATCCTGCCAGGGTAGGCGGGCGCCGCACCGCGCGCCGGGCGGCGCGCGGTCAGGCGTACGTCTTGATCACGTGCCAGCCGGACCCGAGCTCGACCACGTCGAACACCAACGTCTCGCCGTCGTGCACGCACGTGCCCTGGAACCGCCAGCCGTGCACGGGAAGCGGGTGGGTCAGCTCGGGCGCGAGCGCGTCCTCGAGGGGGGTGGGGGCGTCGGTGACCCGGTAGGTGCGCTGTCGCCAGTGGAGCAACCGGGGCCGTCCGCGGCCCCCGGTGACGAGATCGGCGTCCTGCTCCGTCCCGATGGCGATGCTCGACATGCGATGCTCCTCGACTCGAACAGGTGTTCGACTTTGGAACGCTACGCCCCGTCCCCGCCGCGTGCAAGCACGGATGCGCCCGTAGCGTGGGCGCATGGTCACCACCGCGCCGTACGGGGAGTGGCGCTCGCCGCTCACCGCCGAGTCCGTCGCCGCCGGCAGCCACGCCCCCGACTCCGCCCGCTTCGTCGGCGACGAGGTCTGGTGGGCGGAACCGGTCGCGGCGGAGCGTCGGATCGCCCTCCTCCGGTCGGTCGACGACCGGGTCGAGACGGTGCTGCCCGCGCCGTGGAACGTCCGGAGCTCGGTCCACGAGTACGGAGGGGGCGCCTGGACCGCGATCGGCTCCACGGTCGTGTTCGCGCACTTCGTCGACGGGCGCCTGTACCGGTTCGACGGCGCCGGCGCGGAGCCCGTCCCGCTGACCCCGGAGGCGCCGGGGGTCGCGTTCGGCGGCCTCGTCCCGGCGGGGGAGTCCGTGCTGGCGGTGCGGGAGGTGCATACCGGCGACGGCCCGCAGGACGTCGAGCGCGACCTCGTGCTCGTGCCGCTCGACGGCTCCGGCGCGATCACCAGCATCGTCGCCGGCTCGCGATTCCTCGCGCAGCCGCGGATCAGTCCCGACGGCGACCGGCTCGCCTGGATCGCGTGGGACCATCCGAACATGCCGTGGGACGGCACCGAGTTGCGGGTCGGCGACCTCGTCGACGGGCGCGTGATCTCGTGGCGGACGCTGCTCGGCGGTCCTGCGGAGTCGGTGCTCCAGCCCGAGTGGCTCCCGGACGGACGTCTGGCGGTGCTCTCCGACCGGAGCGGCTGGTGGAACCTCTACCGGCTCGACCCCGCCGGCGCGGAGCCGGAGGCGCTCCTCGCCGCCGAGCGCGAGACCGGCGGCCCGCTGTGGGTGCTCGGCACCCGGTGGTACCTGCCGCTGCCGGACGGGCGCATCCTGCTCACCTCGACGTACGGCAGCGAGCAGCAGCTCCTGCTCGACCCCGCTGACGGGTCGACGGCCGTGCTGCGGACCGACCGGTCGGGCACGTCCTGGGAGGACCTCCGCGACGGCCGTGCGCTGCTCATCGACCAGGCCGCGACGGACCCGGTGTCGCTGTGGTCGCTCGAGGTCGGTGCCGGCCGGTTCGAGCTGCTGCGAAGCGGCATCGACGACCTGCCGCTCGAGGTGTTCCCGGAGGCGGAGCTGCTCGACGTGGACGGGGTGCACGCCGTCGTCTACCGCCCCAGGAACCCCGCCTTCACCGCCCCGGAGGGCACGCTGCCGCCGTTCGTGGCCTTCGTCCACGGCGGCCCGACGGCGCAGGCCGGGGTCCGGACGAACCCGGCGTTCGCGTACTACACGAGCCGCGGGATCGGCGTCGTCGACGTCGACTACGGCGGCTCCACCGGCTACGGCCGCGCCTATCGGGAGCGCTTGAACGGCCGATGGGGTGTGGTCGACGTTGAGGACGTCGTGACCGTCGCGCGGGGCCTGGCGGTCCGCGGCATCGCGGACGGCGCACGGCTCGCGATCGAGGGCGGCTCCGCCGGCGGATGGACGGTGCTCGCGGCGCTCACGACCAGGGACGTCTTCGCCGCCGGTGTCTCCCGCTACGGCATCGCCGACGGGATCACGCTCGTCACCGACACCCACGACTTCGAGTCCCGCTACACGGACGGCCTGATCGGACCGTACCCGGAGGCGGAGGCGGTCTACCGGGAGCGCTCCGCGATCAACCACGTCGAGGGGCTGTCGGCGCCGGTGCTCCTGCTGCAAGGGCTCGACGACAAGGTCGTGCCGCCCGCCCAGTCGCGCCGGTTCCGCGACGCGCTCGCCGCCCGGGGCATCCCGCACGCGCTCATCGAGTACCCGGGGGAGGGGCACGGCTTCCGCGGGAGGGAGGCGCTCGTCTCGTCGAGGCAGGCCGCGCTCTCCTTCTACGGCCAGGTGCTCGGCTTCACCCCGCCGGACGTCCCGGTGCTGCTGCTCGAGCGCTGACGTCCGGGAAGGTCCGAGGGGCCCGGTACGTTCCCCTCCGACGACCGTCCCTCGGAAGGATTCCTGTGACCGACACCGCCACCGCCCCCGCGACCCCCGCCGAGCGACTCGACCGGTTCCACGCCGCGCGCGAGCAGTCCGCACGGACCGCGAACGGGTTCCTCGCGTTGACGAACACGCAGTGGGTGGGCGAGGAGCAGACCATCTGGGGCGTGCCGGGCACGTGGGCGCCGCGCGCGGAGGGCGAGTCCGGGCTGCTCCTGACGGCGACGGCCTCCGACGGCGTCGTCGTCGACGGCGAGCCGGTCGACGGGACCGTCGCGGTGCGCGGCAGGGACGACCCCAAACCGTCGTCCGTGGTGTTCGACGACCACACCACGGGCACCGTGATCCGTGGCGAGGACGGCCAGTACGCGCTGCGGGTCTGGGACGCGAAGTCCGAGGCGATCGCCGAGTTCGGCGGGATCAGCACCTTCGGGTACGACCCCGAGTGGGTCGTGAGCGGCACGTTCACGCCGAACCCCGAGGGCACCACGATCGGGTTCTCCCACATCAAGGACGACGGCGCGACGCGCGAGCTGCCGGTCCCCGGGGACATCGCGGTCACCATCCACGGCGAGGAGTACCGGATCGCCGCGTTCAAGGACGGCCGTCGGCTGCAGCTCGTGTTCGCCGACGAGACCAGCGACGTCGACACCTACGGCGTCGGGCGCTTCCTCTTCCTCGCGCCGAACCCCGACGGCACGATCACGCTCGACTTCAACTACGCGGTCCTGCCGCCCTGCGCGTTCAGCTACAACTTCAACTGCCCCATGCCGCCGCGGCAGAACCGCTTCCCCTTCCGCATCGAGGCGGGCGAGAAGCAGGTGCTCGGCAAGGACGGCGCGCTGCTGCACGGCTGATGCTCCGCAGCCGCCCATCGCTCCGGGACCCGCCGCAGTCGACCGCCGTGTCCCACGGCGTCCGATCGGATGTCGGAGGTGCGTTCTACGGTCGGCGCATGGACGGTGGCACCCGCATGACGACGCGCGAGCGCACCGCGGTCGTGCAGCGCACGGTCGACGGCCTGCGGGTCGTGCTCGACGGCGTCACGCAGGACGTCGAGCACGGCGGGTTCGCCGCCGCCGTCTCCGCGCTCGAGGTGGACCGGCCCCGGTGGGTCTGGGACACCATGGACGTGTACCCCCGGCTGCTCCAGGCCGGTGTGCGCGTGGCGCGCTCCTGGGACCTCCGGCTCGCCCGGGGCCTGCTCCGGCGCGCGGCCGGCACCCCCGGCGGCATCGCCGCGCTGCCGGCCGACGGCTGGGACGACTCCGCGGCCGGGCGCGACGACGGTGCGCTGTCGTTCGACTTCGGCGAGCTGCTGGACGCGCAGCGGGAGTTCGACCGCCAGATCGCCGAGGTCGCTGCATCCGCCCGTCCGGGCGCGCTGCGCCTCCTGATCACGGCGGAGTCCGCGGGGGCGCTCGCCGCGGCCGAGATGCATCACGCGGGCCTCCCGTGGCGGCGTGACGTCCACGAGCAGCTGCTCGAGGGGCTGCTCGGGCCGCGGGTCCCGGTGGACCGCCGTCCGAGCGCTCTCGAACGGCTCGCCGGGGACATCCGGGTCGCGCTCGGCGCACCGGCGCTCAACCCGGACTCCCCGGCCGACCTCGCCCGTGCGCTCCGATCGGCCGGCATCGAGGTCGACAGCACCCGCGCGCAGGAGCTGAGCCGCATCGATCACCCCGTGGTCGAGCCGCTCCTCGAGTACAAGCGCCTCGCGCGCCTGCACCAGGCGAACGGATGGCACTGGCTCGACACCTGGATCGCCGACGGCCGCTTCCGGCCCGACTACATCGTGAGCGGCGTCGTGACGGGCAGATGGGCGACCAGGAACAGCGGGGCGATGCAGCTGCCCAAGCAGATCCGTTCCGCCGTCGTCGCGGACCCGGGCTGGAAGCTCGTGGTGGCCGACGCGGCGCAGCTGGAGCCGCGAGTGCTCGCCGGGCTCGCGCAGGATCGCGCCATGGCGGAGGCGGGCCGCGGCCGCGACCTGTACGCGGGCATCGTCGCGAGCGGCGCCGTCGCCACCCGCGCCGCAGCGAAGGTCGGCATGCTCGGTGCGCTCTACGGTGCCACCAGCGGCGAGGGCGGCCGGCTCGTCCCCCGGCTCGCCCGGCGATTCCCGCAGGCGCTCGCACTCGTCGAGCGCGCCGCGAAGGAGGGTGAGCGCGGCGGTACCGTCGCGACGCTGCTCGGCCGGGAGACCCCGCCGGTGTCCGACCGGCAGCGTGCCGTCGACCGGGAAGCCGCGGTCTTCGAGGCGGATGAACGCGTCCTCCGCCAAGCACGGTCGCTCTCCCGCGACCGGGGACGCTTCACCCGCAACTTCGTCGTGCAGGGCACCGCGGCCGAATGGGCGCTCTGCTGGATCGCCGACCTGCGCCGCCGACTCTGGGAGCTCGCGGAAGGCTCGTTCACGGAGCGCCCGCACCTCGTGTACTTCCTCCACGACGAGGTGATCGTCCACGCGCCGGCCGGCTCGGCGGTCGCGGTCGCGGACGCGGTCACGGAGGCCGCGCGCGATGCCGGCCGTCTGCTGTTCGCGGACTTCCCGATCGACTTCCCCCTGGACGTGTCGGTCGTCGACCACTACGACGAAGCAGCCTGAGCAGGGCTCCCAGCTTCGCGGCGTGTGCTCCTGCCATGACGGAACACGCGACGCAGGTCATCGCCCCCCGGTACGGCGGACCGGAGGTGCTCCAGGCGGTCGAGGTCGAGGTGCCGCAGGCGGGTCCGGGCCAGGTCACGATCGCGGTCCGCGCCGCGGGGGTGAACCCGACCGACTACAAGGGGTTCTCCGGGCGCATGTCGTCCGATCCCGCCGCCCTGCCGATCCGGCCCGGGTACGAGGTCGCCGGTGTGGTCACCGAGCTCGGTGCGGACACCGAGCTCGCCTCGGGCGGCGGAGCGGTGGGCGACGAGGTGGTCGCGTTCCGGATCCCCGGCGGCTACAGCTCGGCCGTCACGGTCCCGGCGGAGGACGTGTTCGCGAAGCCGGCCGGGCTCGACTTCCCGACCGCGGCGAACCTCCTCCTCGTCGGCACCACCGCTGCGGACATGCTGCGGGTCGTTCCTGCTGCGGCGGGGGAGACCGTGCTCGTACACGGGGCGTCCGGTGCGGTGGGCGTCGTGCTGCTGCAGCTGCTCCGCGCTCGCGGCGTGCGCGCGCTCGGCACCGCGAGCGAGTCCCGCTTCGACGAGGTCCGGCGGTTCGGCGGCGAACCGGTCGCCTACGGCGACGGATTGACCGCCCGCGTGGTCGCACTGGCTCCTGCGATCGACGCCGCCTACGACTGCGTCGGCACCGACGAGGCGGTGGACGTGTCCCTGGCGCTCGCGCCGCTCGGACGGATCGTCACCATCGCGGCGCACGGGCGCGCGCAGCGCGACGGGTTCCGGGCGATCGGCGGGCGGGACCCTGAGAGCAAGGTCTACCGGGACGGCGTCCGAGCGCAGCTGATCGCCCTCGCGGGCGCGGGCGACCTGGTCGTGCCCGTGGCGAGGACCTACCCCCTCGCCCGCGCAGCGGAAGCGCTGACACACCTCGCGAACGGACATCCGGGAGGCAAGATCGCCCTGATTCCCTGATCCGACGCGCCACCCCATGACTGGGGATGCCCCGCGGCGCGCCCGGACGGTACCGATTCGGTTGAGTTCCCGGCGTGTCGTCCGGCATACTTCCCAGGAGCCGAATAGGCCCGCGCTAATTTCATAGAGGTGGCATCGGGGTTCAACCGTTCACCACAGATCGTTGGGGAAGACGTATCTGTTCGAACGGAGGACGAATCCATGGTCACCTCAGTCGCCCGTGGCGTGCTGTATGTGCACTCGTCACCGCGAGCACTCTGCCCTCACGTCGAGTGGGCGGCCGGTCACGCGATCGGTCGACCCGTGAACTTCACGTGGACGGACCAGCCGGTGCTGCGCGGTGCGCAGCGCACCGATTTCTACTGGGAGGGCGCGCCGGGCACCGGTGCGGCCATCGCCTCGAAGCTGCGCGGATGGGAGCACCTGCGCTTCGAGGTCACCGAGGACCCTCGGGACGGCGTCGACGGCAGCCGATGGCTGCACACGCCCGACCTCGGGATCTTCCACGCGCAGACCGATGCGGCCGGCAACATCGTGGTCCCCGAGGACCGCATCCGCGCCGCGATGGACGCCGCGGGCACCAGTGCGATCGAGATGCACCGCGAGCTCCGGCTCGCCCTCGGGCAGGCCTGGGACGACGAGCTGGAGCCCTTCCGGCACGCCATCGGCACGTCCTCCGTGATCTGGCTGCACCGCTCCGCCGTCTGATCGGACGACACGCGACATCCGAATGACGAGGATGTAATTCATCGGCGTGTCACCCCGTCCGATCGCTCCCGGGTTCGGTAACTTCTTCACGTCCGCTGGTGCGACTTTCTTAGTGTTCGGGCTGTATGGGTAGCGGCCCTCGAACCTCAGCATCGTGCGGCAGAAGAGCCCCCGTCCGGATGGGTACCGGTACGGGGGCTCTTCCCTGTGGCCAGGGGTCTTCGATGCGCGGGCGGGTCGAAGACCGGTGCTCCCTCCGGGGACCTCCACGCGCCCCGCTGCGGAGCGTCGGTCGCCGTCTCAGCACACGGGCTGCGACCGGCGCGTCAGGCGTCGGGGGAGAAGGCGCCCTCGGCGTCCCAGCGCTCGAGGTCGGCCAGCCAGGCGGTCGCGGAGCCGTCGGAGGGAGCCCGCCAGTCGCCGCGTGGGGACAGCGAACCGCCGGCCAGCACCTTCGGGCCGTTCGGCATCGCCGACCGCTTGAACTGCGCGAAGCCGAAGAACCGGCGGCAGAACACCTCGAGCCATCGCCGGATCTCCGGCAGGTCGTACGCGAGGCGCTTCTCGTCGGGGAAGTTCGGCGGCCAGGCCCCTGCAGCGCCGTCGTGCCAGGCGTGCCAGGCGAGGAAGGCGATGCGTCCCGGGCGGAACCCGTAGCGCAGCACGTGGAAGAGGGAGAAGTCCTGCAACGCGTAGGGACCGACCTTCGACTCCGTCGACTGCAGCTCGTCACCCGGCACCAGTTCGGGGCTGATCTCCGTGTCGAGGATGCGGCCGAGAGTGCCCTCGACCTCAGCGTCGAACTGGTCGGTGCTGATCACCCAGCGGATCAGGTGCTGGATGAACGTCTTCGGGATGCCCCCGTTGACGTTGTAGTGGCTCATCTGGTCGCCCACGCCGTAGGTGGACCATCCAAGGGCCAGCTCGGAGAGGTCGCCGGTGCCGAGCACGATGCCGCCGCGCTGGTTCGCGATGCGGAAGAGGTAGTCGGTGCGAAGTCCGGCCTGCACGTTCTCGAACGTCACGTCGTAGACGGGCTCGCCGGATCCGAACGGGTGACCCATCTCCTGCAGCATCGTCGTCGCGGTCGGCCGGATGTCGAGCTCGCCGACGGTGACGCCGAGCGAGGTCATGAGCGACTTCGCGTTGCCGCTCGTCTCCTGCCCGGTCGCGAAGCCCGGCAGCGAGAAAGCGAGGATGTCGGTGCGCGGGCGCCCGGTGCGGTCCATCGCCTGCGCGGCGACCAGCAGCGCCTGGGTCGAGTCGAGCCCGCCCGACACTCCGATGACCACCTTGGGACGCCCGATCGCCTCCATCCGCTGCACGAGACCGGCGACCTGGATGTTGTAGGCCTCGTAGCAGTCCTGCGCGAGGCGTGCCGGGTCGGCCGGCACGAACGGGAACCGCTCGACCTCGCGGCGCAGCCCGATGTCGGTGAGCACCGGCCGCAGGGCGAACCGGACTCGCCGGAACGTCCCGACGCGTTCGGCGTGCGTGCGCCGGTTGTCGTCGAAGCTGCCCATCCGCATCCGCTCCTGCCGGAGCAGGTCCAGGTCGACGTCGGCGATCGCGATGCGGTCGTCGTCGGGGAACCGGTCCTCTGCCGCGAGCAGGGCGCCGTTCTCGTAGATCAGGGTCTGGCCGTCCCAGGCCAGATCGGTCGTCGACTCGCCTCGGCCGGCGGCGGCGTACACGTAGGCCGCGACGCAGCGGGCCGACGCCGACCGTGCCAGCAGCGCCCGGTCCTCCGCGCGGCCGACGGTGATCGGACTGCCGGAGAGGTTGGCGAGCACCGTCGCCCCCGCGAGCGCCGCTTCCGCGCTCGGCGGGATCGGCACCCACATGTCCTCGCAGATCTCGGCGTGCAGCACGAACCCCGGCAGGTCGACGGCCTCGAACAGCAGGTCGGGTCCGAACGGGACCTCGGCTGCACCGACCCGGATGGTGCCGCCGCGACGGTCGTCTCCCGGCGTGATCTGGCGCCGCTCGTAGAACTCCCGGTAGTAGGGGAGGTACGACTTCGGCGCGACGCCGAGGATCGACCCGCGGTGCACGACCACCGCGCAGTTGAAGAGGCGGCCGTCGTGCCGGATCGGCGCACCGACGACGAGCACGCTCTGGAGCCCGGCGCTCGCGGCGACGACGGAGGCGAGGGCGGTCTCCACCGCATCGAGGAGGGCGTCCTGCAGCAGCAGGTCCTCGATCGAGTAGCCGCTCAGCCCCAGCTCGGTGAAGATCGCGACGTCCACGCCGTCGTCGCTGCACCGGCGCGCCATGCCGAGGATCGCCTCGGCGTTGGCGGCCGGGTCGCCGATCGAGGTCCGGCCGGTGCAGGCGGCGACCCGGGCGAATCCGTGCTCGTGGATCGAGCGGAACTCCATGGCCACCTCCTGAGGTGCGGCGACGAGGCGTCAGGCGGTCGCGAAGACCGTCACGGCGTTGTGGCCGCCGAACCCGAACGAGTTGCTCAGGGCGAACACCTGGCCGGTCGGCAGCGCGCGGGGCGATGTGGCGACGTCGAGCGGGATCTCGGGGTCCGGATCCGTCAGGTTGATCGTCGGGGGTGCGGTGCGCTCCTGCAGCGCCAGCACGGTGAACACGGCCTCGATGGCACCGGCGGCGCCGAGGAGGTGCCCGGTCGCGGCCTTGGTCGCGCTCACGACGATCTCGTCGAGGTGGCTGCCGAACACCGCGCGCATCGACTTGTACTCGGCGATGTCGCCGACCGGCGTGCTCGTCGCGTGGGCGTTGATGTGCGAGACGTCGGTCGTGGTGAGACCCGCGTCCTCGAGCGCGAGCCGCATCGTCCTCGGGACCGAGCCGCTCGGGTCGGGATCCGGGGCGCTGATGTGGAAGGCGTCGCTGGTCACCGCACCACCGAGCAGCCGGGCGTAGATCTTCGCGCCGCGCGCCTTCGCGTGGTCCTCGCGCTCGAGGATCAGCGCGGCGGCGCCCTCCCCGAGCACGAACCCGTCGCGGCCGGCGTCGTACGGTCGCGACGCGAGCTCAGGGGCGTCGTTCCGCTTGGACAGCGCCTGCATCTGCCCGAACGCGGCGAGCGGCAGGCCGTGCACGCAGGCTTCCGTGCCACCGGCGATGATCACGTCCGCGTAGCCGAGGCGCAGATGGTCGAGCGCGTTGCCGAGCGCCTCGTTGCTCGAGGCGCACGCCGACACCACCGTCCGTGCGCCGGCGCGCGCCTTGAACTCCATCTCGATTGCGGCGGCGGCGGCGTTGGGCATGAGCATCGGGACGGTCATCGGCGGCACGCGCCGGGCACCCTTCTCCTTCAGCGTGTCCCACGCCGTGAGCAGCGTCCAGACGCCGCCGATCCCGGTGGCCCAGTCGACCCCGAGCCGCGTCGGGTCCACCTCGGGCGAACCGGCGTCGGCCCACGCGTCCCGAGCGGCGATCAGCGCGAGCTGCGCGCCGCGGTCGAGCCGCTTCGCCTCGATCCGGTCGAGCACCTCGGTCGGCTCGATCTTCGCCGTGGCCGCGAAGTGCGTCGACAGCCCCAGCTCCTCCACCCATGGGAACTCGAGCGTCCGCGCACCGGATTCGCCGGCGAGCAGTGCCGTCCAGGTCTCGTTCGCGTTCGTGCCGAGCGGCGAGAACGCCCCGATGCCGGTGACGACGATGTCTGGAGCTGCCATGGAGCGGGTGGAGCCTTCCGGGGACGGGGTCAGGACTGGGCTGCGGTGATGAAGGTGACCGCGTCGCCGACGGTCTTGAGGTTCTTGACCTCTTCGTCGGGGATCTTCACGTCGAACTTCTCCTCCGCGTTCACGACGATGGTCATCATCGAGATCGAGTCGATGTCGAGGTCGTCGGTGAAGGACTTCTCCATCTCGACCGTGTCGGTCGCGATGCCCGTCTCGTCGCTGATGAGCTCGGCGAGGCCGGCGAGGACTTCTTCGGTGGACTGAGCCATGTGTGGGTCGTTCTCCTTGGTCTCACAGGCTCCGCAGCGCGCGGAACCGGTCGGTGATCAGTGTATTGGGGTGCGCGGCGCGCACCCATCGGCAAGACCGGGTCGTCGGCTACGGGAGTCGGACGACCTGTGCGCCGAACACGAGGCCTGCGCCGAAGCCGATCTGGAGCGCGAGGCCCCCGGACAGGTCGGGGTGGTCGAGCATCAGCGCGTGCGCGGCGAGCGGGATCGAGGCGGCGGAGGTGTTGCCCGTCGTGGCGATGTCACGGGCGATCTCGACGTGCTCCGGCAGCTTCAGCTGCTTGGCGAGCTCGTCGATGATGCGCATGTTGGCCTGGTGCGGGATGAACGCGGCGAGGTCGTCGGCCGTGATCCCCGCGGCGTCGATCGCCTGCTGGGCGACCTTCGCCATCTCCCAGACCGCCCAGCGGAAGACGATGGGTCCCTCCTGACGCAGCGTCGGCCAGTCGACCTCGCCGCCGCCGTCGCGGTACGCGGAGAGCGGGTTGTCCATGCCGACGACACCCCATTTGCCGCCGTCGGATCCCCACACCGTGGGGGAGACGCCGGGTTCGTCGGCCGGCCCGAGCACCGCGGCGCCGGCGCCGTCGGCGAGGAGGAACGAGATGGTGCGATCCGTCGACTTCGCGTACGTCGAGAGCTTCTCGGCGCCGAGCACGAGGACGTACTCCGCGAGGCCCGTTCGGATGAAGGAGTCGGCCTGTGCGATGCCGTAGGTGAAGCCGGCGCACGCGGCCGAGATGTCGTAGGCGGGGGCCGGCGTCGCGCCGATCCGGTCGGTGAGCAGGGCCGCGAGGGACGGGGTCTGGACGGTGTTCGAGATCGTCGACACGAGGACCGCGCCGATCTGATCCGGCCGGATGCCGGCCCGTGCGATCGCATCGTTCGCGGCCTCGACGGCGAGGTCGACCGCCTCCACGTCGGCGGACGCCCGACGCCGCTCGATGACACCGGTGCGCTGGCGGATCCACTCGTCGGACGAGTCGATCGGGCCGATGATGTCGTCGTTCGTCACGACGACGTCGCCCCGGGCGGCCCCGTAGGCCAGGATGCGGGACCCGGGGCGGGTGCCGGACTGGTTCAGGGCGGTCATGAGCGACCCGCGATCGAGGTGCGCTCCGTGGTCGTGTTCATGCGGTCCGATCGAGCAGGTCCTGCGCCGCGGGGAGATCCGCCGGCGTCTTCACCGCGACCGTCGGCACCCCCTTGAGCGCCCGCTTCGCGAGTCCGGTCAGGGTGCCGGCGGGAGCCAGCTCGACGAGGCCGGAGATCCCGGCGGCCGCGAACGACTCCATGCAGCGATCCCACCGTACCGGCGACGCGACCTGGCCGACGAGCAGGTCGAGGAAGCCGGCACCCGACGCGATCTCGGACCCGTCGTGGTTGCTCCAGAGCCGCGCGGTCGGGTCGGCCGGGGTCAGCGAGTCGGCGAAGGCGCGGAGCGCTGCCACCGCGGGGGCCATGAAGGCCGTGTGGAAGGCGCCCGCGACCTGGAGCGGGATCACGCGGGACCCCGTGGGCGGATCGGCCCGCAGCGCCTCGAGCGCCGGCAGCGCGCCGGCCGCGACGATCTGGCCGCCGCCGTTGCGGTTCGCCGGGGTCAGCCCGAGCTCCGTGAGTCGGGCGACGACCGCCGTCTCGTCGCCGCCGACGACGGCGCTCATGCCGGTCGGCACCGCGGCAGCCGCTCCGGCCATCGCGCGGCCGCGGACGGCGACCAGCCGCATCCCGTCCGCGTCCGGCAGCACGCCGGCGACGACGGAGGCGGTCACCTCGCCGACGGAGTGCCCGGCGACCGCGACGATCGAGCGCTGCAGCGCCGCCGCGGCCACGATCCCCGCGGCCACGATGAGGGGCTGAGCGATGTCCGTCCGGCGGATGGTCTCGGCGTCGGCCGTGGTGCCGAGGGCGACCAGGTCCAGCTCGGCCGCGTCGCCGAGTACGTCGAGGTGCTCTCGCACCCCGTCGAGCTCGAGCCATGGCGCGAGGAACCCGGGGGTCTGGGAGCCCTGACCGGGCGCGACGACGACGATCACGAGCACCAAGTCTGTCGGACACCTCGCTGTGAGCCATGAGAACGACGTCAACGAATGGTGCGGATCGTTGTGCGCGTCCTCCAACATCCGCTACCTGCGGCGACGGACCTGCACCGGCTCGCTGATGGCGCCGACGATGAGTGCGGCGTGCAGCACGAACGCGTCGCGCGGCGAGGTCGGGTCCCAGCCGAGCAGCTCGGTGATCCGCTTCAGGCGGTACCGGACCGTGTTCGGGTGCACGTACAGCTCGCGCGCGGTGCCCTCGAGCGAGCGCCCGTTGTCGAGGTAGGCCCAGAGCGTGGCGAGCAGCTCCGGGCTGTGGTGCTCCCGGAGCGGCGCGTGGATCCGGGTCACGAGGGTCGTGCGGGCGAGCGGGTCGCCGGCGAGCGCCCGTTCCGGCAGGAGGTCGTCCGCGGCGACCGGCCGCGGTGCGGATCGCACCGCCCGCGCCGCCGCGAACCCCGCGAGGGCGGCCCGCGCGCTGCGGGAGGCCGCGACCAGGTCGGGCACGGTCGGGCCCAGCACCACCGGCCCCGGACCGAACCCGGATTCGAGGCTCGTCGCGATGTCGAGGAACGACGGCTGGCTGCCGGGCGGGAGCTCCTCCATCGGCGGGTCCTCAGGCCGCGGAGGCGGGTCCTCGGCACGGGCGACAGCGGCCGCCGCTTCGTCCGAGCGGCCGATCACCAGCACCAGCCGCGCACCCTGCACGCCGATGAGCACGTCGGATGCGAGGTGGCGCGCGGTGCGACGGAGCTGGTCGACGTCGAGCAGCCGCGGCGTGGTCCCGACGACCACCGACACCTCGCCGTGCCCGTGCCAGCCGAGCGCGGCGATTCGACTCGGCAGCGCGTCGTCCGCCTCGCCGGAGAGGATCGAGTCGACGACCAGCGCCTCCAGGCGGGCGTCCCAGAGACCGCGCGCCTCCGCGGCCCGCGCGTAGACGTCCGCGGCTGCGAACGCGATCTCGCGCGAGTAGAGCAGGATCGGCTCGCGCAGACCCTGGTCGGTGGACGATGAGATGCGCTCCTCCACGACCTCGACGGTGGCGCGGATGAGCTGGAGCGTCTGCTGCAGGCTCACCGATCGGAGCAGCTCCCGCGGAGCCGCGCCGAACACGTCGGCCGCGATCCACGGGGTCGACGCCGGGTCCTCGTACCAGCTGATGAACGAGCGGATGCCCGCCTGCGCCACCAGCCCGACCGAGCTGCGCCTCCCCGGGGGCATCTCCCGGTACCAGGGGAGGGTGTCCTCGAGGCGCTTCAGTGTCGCGGTCGCCAGCTCACCCGCGATCTGCCTGAGCCACGCGAGGGTCTCCGCCTTGGACCGTGCCACCGGTCCGCCGGGTCAGCTCTCGCCGCCGGCGGAACCGGAGGTGCCGGCCGAGACGTCGTGCAGCCGGTACTTCTCGATCGCCTGCGCGGCCGCGTACGGGTCCACCTTGCCCTCGTCGGCCAGAGCCTCGAGCGCACGGACGGCGAGCGACGGTCCGTCGATGTGGAAGAACCGCCGTGCCGCAGCGCGGGTGTCCGAGAATCCGAATCCGTCGGCACCGAGGGTCGCGTAGGTCCGCGGGACGAACTGGCGGATCTGGTCGGGCACCGAGTGCGCGAAATCGCTGACGGCGACCACGGGACCCTCCGTCGCCGCGAGCTTCTCCGTCACGAACGGCGTGCGCCGGTCGGCGGTCGGATCGAGGAACGCGTCGTGCTCGGCGGCGAGGCCGTCCCGGCGCAGCTCCGTCCAGGAGGTGACGCTCCACACGTCGCCCGCGACCCCCCAGTCCTTCTCGAGCAGCTGCTGGGCCTCGAGCGCCCACGGCACTCCCACACCGGACGCGAGCAGCTGGACCCGCGGCCCCTGCGACTCCGAGCGCTTCAGCAGGTAGATGCCCCGCTTCACGCCTTCCACATCCAGGTCGGCCGGCTCGGCCGGCTGCGCCATCGGCTCGTTGTAGACCGTGATGTAGTACATGACGTTCGGGTCCGGGTGGTGCCCGCCGTACATCCGCTCGAGGCCGTCGGCCACGATGTGGCCGATCTCGTACCCGTACGCGGGGTCGTACGACACGACGGCCGGGTTCGTCTCCGCGAGGGTGTGCGAGTGCCCGTCGGCGTGCTGCAGGCCTTCGCCGGTCAGCGTCGTGCGGCCGGCGGTGGCGCCGATCATGAAGCCACGGGTCATCTGGTCGCCCGCCGCCCAGATCGCGTCGCCCGTGCGCTGGAACCCGAACATCGAGTAGAAGACGTAGACCGGGATCAAGGGCTCGCCGTGCGTGGCGTAGGAGGTGCCCACCGCGGTGAACGCCGACATCGCGCCGGCCTCGTTGATGCCGACGTGGACGATCTGGCCCTGCGGGCTCTCCTTGTAGGCCAGCAGCAGTTCGCGGTCGACGGAGGTGTAGTGCTGCCCGCGCGGGTTGTAGATCTTCGCGGTCGGGAAGAACGCGTCGATGCCGAACGTGCGGGCCTCGTCGGGGATGATCGGTACGACGCGCGCTCCGAAGTCCTTGGCACGGACGAGGTCCTTGAGCAGCCGGACGAACGCCATGGTCGTGGCGACCTGCTGCGTGCCGGAGCCCTTCTTCACGACCTGGTACGCCTTCGCGTCCGGCAGCGTCACGGCCGTGTGCTCGACGCGTCGCTGCGGCACGTAGCCGCCGAGCGCGTGCCGCCGCTCCTGCAGGTACTGGATCGCCTCGTCGTCCTTGCCCGGGTGGTAGTACGGCGGGAGGTAGGGGTTCTCCTCGAGCTGCGCGTCCGTGATCGGGATCCGCAGCTCGTCGCGGAACTGCTTGAGGTTCTCGAGCGTGAGCTTCTTCATCTGGTGGGTCGCGTTGCGGCCCGCGAAGTTCGGCCCGAGGCCGTAGCCCTTGATCGTCTTCGCCAGGATCACGGTCGGCTGGCCCTTGTGCAGCGTCGCGGCCTGGTAGGCGGCGAACACCTTGCGGTAGTCGTGGCCGCCTCGCTTGAGGTTCCAGATCCGGTCGTCGGAGTACCCCTCGACGAGCTTCGCCGCGCGCGGGTCGCGGCCGAAGAAGTTCTCCCGGACGTAGGCGCCGCTCTCGGCCTTGTACGTCTGGAAGTCGCCGTCGGGCGTCGTGTTCATGAGGCGCAGCAGCGCGCCTTCCGTGTCACGGGCGAGCAGGTCGTCCCACTCGCGACCCCACACGACCTTGATGACGTTCCAGCCGGCTCCGCGGAAGTAGCTCTCCAGCTCCTGGATGATCTTGCCGTTGCCCCGCACCGGTCCGTCGAGCCGCTGCAGGTTGCAATTCACGACGAACGTGAGGTTGTCGAGCCCCTCGTTCGCCGCCACCTGCAGCTGGCCGCGGCTCTCGACCTCGTCCATCTCGCCGTCGCCGAGGAAAGCCCACACGTGGCTCTCGGACGCGTCCTTGATGCCGCGGTTCGTCAGGTACTTCGCGACCTGCGCCTGGTAGATCGCGTTGATGGGGCCGAGGCCCATCGACACGGTCGGGAACTGCCAGAACTCGGGCATCAGCCGTGGGTGGGGGTAGGAGGGCAGCGCGTGCGGGGCGTGCGACTTCTCCTGCCGGAAGCCGTCGAGGTCCTGCTCGGAGAGGCGGCCCTCGAGGAACGCACGGGCGTACATGCCGGGGGAGGCATGGCCCTGGAAGAACACCTGGTCGCCGCCGCCGGGGAAGTCGGGCCCCCGGAAGAAGTGGTTGTACCCGACCTCGTAGAGCGCCGCCGACGAGGCGTACGTCGAGATGTGGCCGCCGACGGCGATCCCGGGCCGCTGGGCGCGGTGCACGGTGATGGCCGCGTTCCAGCGGATCCATGCGCGGTACCGGCGCTCGATGTCCTCGTCGCCCGGGAAGACCGGTTCGTCCTCCGGGGCGATCGTGTTCACGTAGTCCGTCGTGGGCACCATCGGTATGCCGAGATGCAGCTCCTGGGAGCGGCTCAGCAGACTGAGCATGATCTCGCGCGCCCGTTCGTGGCCCAGCCGGCTCACCAGGGTGTCGAGGGACTCGACCCACTCGGCGGTCTCGGCCGGATCACGGTCGAGGGTGCCTGCGAGGTAGGGATTCTGATCGTTGACCGCCACCCGCTTCTCACTTCCTGATCGAGGACGAAGCGCACAGATCCTAGTCGGGGCACGCCGAACGCAGGTCGCCACGATCCGGGTTCCGGGCTGACTCGCGGCACTACGCTGAGGCCGTCCCGGGCCTTTAGCTCAGCTGGTAGAGCGCCACGTTTACACCGTGGATGTCGTCGGTTCGATCCCGGCAGGGCCCACCCGTCGCGCCGACGAGCAGAAGTCCGGCGCCGGACCGCACGGTGACGCGGCGCGGCGCGGCGCGGCGACGGCGCCGTCGGCGACGTGCCCGCGCCCGGTCCCGCCGGCGAGGCGTCCTCGCCACGCCGAGCAGGGGCCGGTGGGCGTCCGGACCCGCCGGTAGCATCCACGGCATGACGGACGACCGGGCGACCACCGGCTCCGCGGCGGCGGAGGCGTCCGTCCACGACGACGACGAGCTCGCCGAGGTGCTCGCCGCCGAGCTCGAGCGGTACTCCACCGGCAGCGTCCCCGTGCTGCCGAGGCCACCTGTCCCGGCGCCGCGTGAGGTGCCCATGCAGCCCCTCGCGATCCCGCGCGCCGAGGCGCAGATCCGCCCGGCATCGCCGCCCGTGCCCGTCGCGGTCGACGAGGGCGCGTTCGCGCGCCGTGCCGCGGAGGTCGGGCGCGCGATGCGAGCCGCGCAGGCGCCGGTCGTGCCGGGGCCGCCCGGCGACCCGTTCCACCGCCCCGACGTGCCCACCGGGCGCCGAAGCGCTCCGGGCCCCGTGCTGCAACCGGCCTCCCTGCCGACCGCCGACGACCTCCCGGTCAAGCGGCGCACCGGGTTCCGCCCGCCGCCCACGGTCGCGGGGGTGCCGCCGATCGAGCCGCTCGATCGCGTGCTGTCGACCGGTCCGATCTCGCTCCCGGAGCCGACTTCGGCCATCCTCGACTCGATGATCACGGGCTCGATCCCGATCGCCGAGACGACGGCGCAGCACGCCGCCCGCCACGCCGCGCCCCTGTCCCAGCCCTTGATCGTGCCCGACCGGACCGCCGGCCAGGAGGCCGGGACGATCGGCGGGTCGCAGGCCCTGTACGCGGACTGGGAGCAGTCGCTGCGCGCCATCGGCCGGCCGCGCGCCCCCTGGGACGTGGACGAGGAGGTCGTGCCCACCGGCGGCGACCCCGATCTCGCGACCGTCGCGCTGCCGGTGGTCGGCACCGGCTCGCGCCCGGTGGACGAGGCCGGGTCGCGACGTCGTGCGCATGCGCTGCCCCTCGAGCCGGCGCCGGAAGCGCCGCCCCAGGAGGCCCCGCTGCGCGGGCGCCGGTCCGGGCGGCGGCGAGCCGTGGTTCCGGACGACGGGGCGCCGGCCGCTGCGGAGCGGCCGGCGGATCTCCCCGAGGCGCCGATCGCGCCCGTCGGGGTCGACTTCTTCGCCCCGCCCGTCGGGTTCTCCAGGCCGGTCCGGCTGCCCGATCAGCCGGGCCCTGAGGTCCCCGAGGCGGACCTCGGCGTGGCCGACGGGCTGTTCGATGCCGACGAGGAGGGCATCGACGAGGTCGCCAGCGAGTACCACGCGGTGAGCGCCGCGACCACGGGTGCGGTCGACCTCCCGCAGGTCGAGCCCCGTCCGCGGACCGCTCCGGTGCTGATCGAGCGGGTCAGGACGGCCCTGCTCCAGCTGCCGGTGATCCCGCCCTCGCCGACGGGTTCCGGTGCGGCTGCCATCGTCGGGCGCTGGATCGGGGCGTTCGCCTCACCGCTGACGCTCGTGCTCGCGTTCGGGCTGGCCGCGGCCGGAAGCGGTCCAGCCGCGGTCGTCGCCGTGATCGCCGGAGCGCTGCTCGCCGTGCCGGCGATGCTCCGCACCGCGGCCTGGTCAGCGCGGGTGCAGGACGACGCGACCATGCAGGAGACGGCGCTGCTCGGCGCCACCGCCGGCCGTGCCGTCGCCGTGGTGCTCCTCGTCGCGCGCCTCGGAGCCGCCGCGACCGTGCTCTTCGCCGCGGGTTCGGCCGCCGGCACCTGGGTGGACCGGACCGGCGCGCTCGGACTCGGGGCCTCCAGCGCCGCCCTGCTCGGCAGCACCGCGGTCGCCGTGCTCGCCATCCTCTGCGCGGCGTTGCCCGCCAGGGCGACAGCGGTCGTCACGCTGCTCGTCGCGGTGCTGGGCGCGGTCGGAACGCTGCTCATCGCCCTCCTGCTCGCCCCGAACGGGGCTGCTCCGGTGGCGACGACCGGGTCCGGCGTCGTCGCCGCGGCCGCGGGCGGCTTCGCCGGTGTCGGTCTGCTGCTCGTGCTGTGCGGCGCGGACATCGCCCGCTGGCGCACCGATCTCGCCCACCCGGTCTCCACTGCGGTGGGCTCGGCCGTCGCCGTGCTGAGCGGAGCCGCGCTCGTGTGCGGGGGCACGCTGATCGCCGCGCGCCTATCCGGCGGCGGGGACGCGGTCGACGAGTTCGCGGGGGCGCTGTCCGACGCGTCCGCCAGTCTGCTGGCCGGCCCGATGCTGCTGATCCTGCTGGTGTCGTCGATCACGCTGCCGGCGCTGCTCCTCCGCTCGGCCGGTGCGTCCGCCGCGCGCCTGCTCGGCGCCGGCCGTCCGGTGCGGCTCGGCGCCGTCGCCGCCGGCCTGCTCGCCCTCGCCGGCGCCCTCGGGCTGCTCGCGGGCGGTGTCGACCCGACCGGCGAGGCGATCGCCGCAGCAGCCCTGTGCGGCGCACCGGTGGCCGCGTGGGCAGGCGTGCTCATGACGTCGGGTCCCGTCCGCCGCCCGGTCGTCACCGGCGCCGGGATCGCGGTCGCGGCCGTCGTCGCGTGGCTCCTCAGCGACGGCCTGCTGCCCGGCTCCGCGAGTCCCGTGCTCGATGCGCTCGCGCTGCCCGCCTCGTCGGGGCTCCGTGGCGGCCCGGCGATCGGACTCGCGGCCGCGCTGGTGATCGGAGTCGTCGCCGGCGCCCTCGGCGGGCGCCCCGGGGCGACCGGCGGCCGTCCCATGGTCCGTCCCGCCGATACGGTGGAGGGATGACCGTTCCGGGCATCACAGCGCCCCCCGCCATCCAGGCGCGACTGCTCGACCTGCAGCGCATCGACGACGAGCTCACCCGGATCGTCCAGCATCGCCGGCGCCTCGAGCAGGCCGGGGACATCGCCGCCGCCGAGGCCGAGCGCAGCGCGCTCCGCCGTTCGGCGGCCGACCGTCGCGACGAGCTCGAGGACCTGCGCACCCGGATCGGCCGCGTCGAGACGGACGTCAAGACCGTGGTGCAGCGCCTCGAGCGCGACCGGTCCCGCCTCGCCACGACGAGCTCGGTGAAGGACGTCGCGGGTCTCGAGCAGGAGATCGCCTCCCTCCACCGTCGCCGGGAGGCGCTCGAGGACGACGAGCTGCTGCTCATGGAGCAGGTCGAATCGGTCGAGACAGCCGCGGCGACCGTCGAGACCGCCCTCGGCGCGGTGGATGAGCGGATCGCCGTGCTCCGCACCGACCGCGAGGACGCCGTCGCCGGCCTCGCCGACCAGCACCGTGACGCAGCCGCCCGTCGCGGCGAGCTCGTCGCCGAGCTGCCCGCGGACCTCGTCGCGCTCTACGACCGTCAGCGCACCCGCTACGGCATCGGGGCCGCCCGCCTGGTCGGCGCCGTCTCCGAGGGGAGCAACATGTCGCTCACCGGTGCGGACCTCGCGTCCGTGCGGTCGGCCGCACCCGACGCGGTGGTGCTCGACCCCGAGAGCAACTGCATCCTCGTCCGGACCTGATGCGGTGAGCCCGGTGGCCGCCGGGACGCGGGGCAGGCTTGGAAACGGGCCGGCGATACGCCGGGTTCTGTACCGGCGCGGCGTGCGCACCGGTGACGGCCATCTATCTCGGGGACGCGTTGCCGCGCCCCTCCAGCGGTCCACCCGGGACCATCGGCGAGCAGCCGAATCGGTCCCTGTTCGACCTTGCTCCGGGCGAGGTTTACCCAGCGAGCCCGCTCACACGGGCCCCTGGTGGTCTCTTACACCACCGTTTCACCCTTACCGCCGTCGACCCGGGGGCCGGCGGAGGCGGTCTGCTCTCTGTTGCACTTGCTCTCGGGTCACCCCGGGTGGGCGTTACCCACCGCCCTGCTCTGCGGAGCCCGGACGTTCCTCGGCGCCGCCCTCGCGGGCGACGACGCGGCCGTCTGCCGGCCCGTTCCAGCGGACGACCCTACCGGCTCGTCCGCCGCCACGGGACACGGCGATGCGACGGGCTCAGGCCGGCGCGCTCACGTTGGTGGCGCGGACCAGGTGCTCGGCTCCGGCCGTCGGCCGCTCGCCCGACCCGTGCGCCGCCAGCGAGGCCGCCCCGAGGATCCCCGCGTTGTTCCGCAGTGCCGCTGCGACGATCGGGGTGTCGAGCTGCAGGAGCGGGAGGAACTCGTCCGCGTTCTTGCTCACGCCTCCGCCGACGATGAACAGGTCGGGGGAGAACAGCTTCTCCAGGGTCTCGTAGTACGTCTGGAGCCTGGCCGCCCAGTGCTTCCAGCTGAGCTCCTTCCGCTCCCTGACCGCGTTGGAGGCGTACTTCTCGTAGTCGGGGTGCTCCCCGATGTCGAGGTGCCCGAGCTCCGCGTTCGGCACGAGCAGGTTGCGGTAGATGATCGCGCTGCCGATCCCCGTGCCGAGGGTGGTCATGATCACCAGGCCGTCGACATCCTTCGCCGCGCCGTACTCGCTCTCCGCGTATCCCGCCGCGTCCGCGTCGTTCACGAAGGTGATGTCGTGGGCGAGCGCCTGCTCGAACAGCTGCTCGGCGGCGAGGCCGATCCATTTCTTCGACACGTTCGCGGCCGACATCGTGCGCCCGTTGCGCACGACCGCCGGGAAGCAGACCCCGACCGGCGCGGTGTCCTCGGCCTGCGACAGCTCGGCCAGGATCGACTTGACCACCGCGACCACGTCGTCGGGCTCGCCGCCCTCGGGCGTCGGGCGCTTGACCCGATCGCTCAGCAGCTCTCCGGAGTCGAGGTCGACGACACCGCCCTTGATGCCCGTTCCACCGATGTCGATGCCGATCGCCTGCGCCACGGCGGTCACAGTAGCGCCCGCGTTAGCATGCCCGCTGGGGCGCCGATCCGGCCGTCCAGCGCGAAGGGAGGCCCCCGTGGCCGACGACGACCAGTGGTGGTACAACACGACGACCGGCGAGGTCGAGCACGGCGCGCAGTCCCCGTGGTCGGATCGCGCCGGCCCGTACCGCACCCGCGAGGAGGCCGAGGGCGCCCCGGCTCGGATCGCGGCGAACTCGCGCCGGATGGCCGCTGAGGACGACTAGCACCCCGTCCGCCGTCGGCGCCTGCTCACTCGTACTCGTGCTCCGGTGCGGGGTAGGCGCCGGAGGCCACCTCGTCGCGGAAGTCGGCGACCGCCTGCGTCAAAGCGCCCCGGAGGTCCGCGTACCGCTTGACGAACCGGGGCACCCGGCCGGAGGTGAGGCCCGCGAAGTCCGTCCAGACCATCAGCTGGCCGTCGACGTGCGGGCCGGCGCCGACGCCGATCGTCGGGATGGTGAGGGCTTCCGTGACCCGTTCCGCGGCCTCCGACGGCACCATCTCCAGGACCACCGCGAACGCCCCGGCGTCCTCGACCGCCAGGGCGTCCTGCAGCAGCTCCTCCGCGTCCGCGCCCCGGCCCTGCACCCGGTGGCCGCCCAGTCGGTGCTCGCTCTGCGGGGTGAACCCGATGTGCGCCATGACTGGGATGCCCGCCTCGACGACGCGCGAGATCTGGTTCGCGCTGCGGCGGCCCCCCTCGAGCTTGACGGCGTGCGCGCCCGTCTCCTTCATGAACCGGATCGCCGTCGCGAGCGCCTGCTCGGGGCCGATCTCGTAGGACCCGAACGGCAGGTCGGCGACGACGAACGCGCGGTGCACCGAGGAGGCGACGGCGCGGGCGAGAGGGATCAGCTCCTCCGTCGTGACCGGCACGGTCGTGTCGTAGCCGAGCACGGTGTTCCCGGCGGAGTCGCCGACAAGGAGGAAGTCGATGCCCGCCTCGTCGAAGATCGCGGCGGTGTTGGTGTCGTAGCTGGTCAGACCGGTGATCCGGATGCCGTTGCGCTTGGCGTCGAGGAAGTGTCGAGTGCGCACCTTCGCGCGGGGGTCGGCCATGCGTCGAGGCTACGCGCGCGCGATGCGGGTGTCCGACCGGCCCGGTAGGTTTGCACCAGGCTCCGACGCCGAATCTGACCCAGCACGACCGGACGAGGAGACACCGTGGTCGACAAGCAGCGTGACTTCGTGCTTCGCACGATCGAGGAGCGCGGCATCAAGTTCGTCCGGCTCTGGTTCACGGACGTGGTGGGCACCCTGAAGTCGGTCGCGATCGCTCCCGCGGAGGTCGAGGGCGCCTTCGCCGAGGGGATCGGCTTCGACGGCTCCGCGATCGAGGGCTACACGCGCTCGTACGAGGCCGACGTGCTGGCCATGCCCGACCCGGGCACGTTCCAGATCCTCCCGTGGCGCGGCGAGATCGACCCGACCGCGCGCATGTTCTGCGACATCATGACGCCCGACGGGCAGCCTGCAGCCGCCGATCCGCGCAACGTGCTGAAGCGGGCGCTCGCGAAGGCGAACGACCACGGCTTCACCTTCTACACGCACCCCGAGATCGAGTTCTACCTGCTCAAGTCGAGCAGCCTCGGCCCCGGCGGACCCGAGCCGGTCGACTCCGCCGGCTACTTCGACAACGTGCCCGGCGGCACCGCGCACGACTTCCGCCGTCGCAGCGTCCGGATGCTCGAGGACCTCGGCATCTCCGTCGAGTTCAGCCACCACGAAGCCGGCCCCGGCCAGAACGAGATCGACCTCCGCTACGCCGACGCGCTCACCACCGCGGACAACATCATGACCTTCCGGACGGTGATCAAGGAGGTGGCGATCGAGCAGGGCGTCTACGCCACGTTCATGCCGAAGCCGATCTCCGGACAGCCGGGGAGCGGGATGCACACGCACATGTCCCTCTTCGAGGGCGACGCGAACGCCTTCTTCTCCGCGAGCGGCGAGTACCACCTGTCGACGATCGGCCGCCGGTTCATCGCCGGCCTGCTGCGGCACGCGCCCGAGATCACGGCCGTCACGAACCAGTTCGTCAACTCCTACAAGCGGCTCTGGGGCGGCGATGAGGCGCCCAGCTACGTCTGCTGGGGGCACAACAACCGCTCGGCGCTCGTCCGCGTCCCGCTGTACAAGCCGACGAAGGGCCAGTCGTCGCGGGTCGAGTACCGGGCCATCGACAGCGCCGCGAACCCCTACCTCGCCTACGCCCTCATGCTCGCGGCCGGGCTGAAGGGCATCGAGGAGGGCTACGAGCTCCCGCCCGAGGCGGAGGACGACGTCTGGTCGCTGTCCGACGGCGAGCGGCGCGCGCTGGGCTACGACCCGCTGCCGACGAACCTCGACACCGCGATCCGCCTCATGGAGGAGTCGGAGCTCGTCGCCGAGACGCTCGGCGAGCGCGTCTTCCGCTACGTCCTCGCGAACAAGCGACGCGAGTGGGAGGCGTACCGAGCGCAGGTCACGCCGTATGAGCTCGCCAGCAACCTCGAGCTCCTCTGAGCCCGCCGACCGGCGCCCTGCCGGCGCCGGGTCGCAGGACGGTGCAGGAGAGCTCCGGCTCACCGACCTCGCACGGGCCGGCTTCCTCGACCTGACCGGCGCACGAGCGGGCATCGAGACGCTCTCGACGCTGCTCGACACCTCGCGCGCGGTCGTGCTGCGCGCGTTCGACCGTCCGGTCGGCGCACCGGACGAGGCGCTGCGCACCCTCTGCCGGCTCGCGGAGCGCGACGCCACCGACGTCGCGGCCCTGTTCGCCGAGCCGGCCGCCGCCCGTCGGCTCGCGCTCGTCCTCGGCGGCTCGGCCGGCATCGCCGACTTCCTGCTCCGGTGCCCGGACGCCCTGCCCGCGCTCCGCACGCCGATGTCGTCGCCCCAGAGCCCGGAGGCGCTCGCCACGACACTGCTGACGGCCGTCGGCGCGGAGGGCGGTGTGGCCGCGCTGACCGCGGGCGCCGCGCGTCGTGCGCTCCGGATCGCCTACCGGCGCGAGCTCACCCGGCTCGCCGCGTGGGACCTCGAGCAGCCCTCCGGCGCCGCGGTGTTCGAGCGGGTCGCCGCCGCGCTGTCGGACCTCGCCGCCGCGGCCCTCGGCGCCGCGCTCGCGGTGGCCCGCGCCGAGGTGTCGGGGTCGGGCGACGCCGACAGGGTCCGAGCGGTGCCGCTCGCCGTCATCGGCATGGGCAAGGCCGGGGCGCGCGAGCTCAACTACGTCAGCGACGTCGACGTGATCTTCGTGACGGACCGGGTCGACCCCGATGCCGGCTTCGATCCGGTGCCGATCGCGACCCGGCTGGCGATCGGGCTGATGCGGGTCATCGACGACACCGACGTCGAGCCGCCGCTCTGGCAGGTGGACGCGAACCTGCGTCCCGAGGGTCGCAACGGCGCGCTGGTGCGGACGCTGGCCTCGCACATCGGCTACTACGACCGGTGGGCGTCGGGCTGGGAGTTCCAGGCGCTGCTGAAGGCGTGGCCGCTCGCGGGCGACCTGGAGCTCGGGTTCCGGTACGTGGAGGCGTTGCGCCCACGGGTCTGGCAGGCCTCCGCGCGCGAGGACTTCGTGCGGGACGTGCAGCGCATGCGGCAGCGCGTCGAGCAGCACATCCCGGCGAACGAGACCGACCGGCAGCTGAAGCTCGGCCCCGGCGGTCTGCGCGACGTCGAGTTCACCGTCCAGCTGCTCCAGCTCGTCCACGGCCGCACCGACGACCGGGTGCACGCGCGCGCCACCCTGCCTGCGCTGCGGTCGCTCACCGAGCACGGGTACGTGGGGCGGGTCGAGGCGGCGGAGTTCGGTGAGGACTACCGCGTCCTCCGCCTCGTCGAGCACCGGCTGCAGCTGCGCCGCCTCCAGCGCACCCACCTCCTGCCCACGGACGAAGGCGAGCTGCGGGTCATCGCCCGCTCGACCGGGCTCGCCGCGGACGGCGCCGCGCTCGCCGAGCGGATCGCCCGGTTGCGTGCGCGGGTCCGGGGGCTGCACCAGCGGTTGTTCTACCGGCCGCTCCTCACGGCGGTGAGCAACCTGCCCGAGGACGAGCTGATGCTCACGCCCGAAGCGGCGCTGGACCGTCTGGCAGGCATCGGGTTCCTCGACCCGAGGGGTGCGCTCCAGCACATCGCCGCGCTCACCGCGGGGGTGTCCCGACGCGCGGCGATCCAGCGGACGCTGCTCCCGGTGCTCCTGCAGTGGTTCTCGGAGGGGCCGGCGCCCGACCTCGGCCTGCTGACCTTCCGCCGGCTCTCCGAGCGCCTCGGGGACACGGCCTGGTACCTGCGGATGCTGCGGGATTCGCCGATCGCCGCACGGCGGCTCGCGACCGTGCTGTCCGAGTCGCGCTTCGTGACCGGTCTGCTCGAGACGAGCCCGGAGGCCGCGGCGTGGCTCGAGCGCGACGCCGACCTCCGGCCCCGACCGCGGTCCACCCTCCGAGCGGAGACGTCCGCGACGGTGCTCCGGCACACCTCGCGCGACGAGGCGGCTGCGGCCCTGCGCACCGCGCGGCGCCGGGAGGTGCTGCGGCTCGCGCTCGGCGCGCTGCTCGGGCAGATCCGGGTGCAGGAGCTCGGCCCGGCACTCGCGGATGTGACGACCGCGCTCCTCGCGGGTTGCGTCCGGACCGTGCGCAGCGAGGAGGGACCGTGGCCGGAGTTCGCCATCATCGCGATGGGCCGGTACGGGGGAGCGGAGCTCGGCTTCGGTTCCGACGCCGATGTGATTGCGGTGTACCGCGCGATCGCGGGCATGCCCGACGACGTGGCGCAGAAGCAGGCGCAGGTCCTCGTGTCGGAGGTGAAGCGGCTCACGACCGACCAGCGTCTGCCGCTGGACCTCGACTTCGATCTGCGGCCTGAGGGACGCAACGGGCCGGCCGTGCGATCGCTGCGTTCGTACGAGGCCTACTACGGGCGCTGGTCGCTGACGTGGGAGTCCCAGGCGCTGCTGAGAGCACGAGGGGTGGCGGGTGACCGCACGCTCGTGGTCGACTTCGAGGCGCTCGCGGACCGGATGCGCTACCCGGCGACGCTCGACTACGCCTCCGTGCGCGAGATCCGGCGCATCAAGGCCCGCATGGAGACCGAGCGCCTCCCTCGCGGCGTCGACCCGACGCGGCACCTGAAGCTCGGTCCCGGGGGGCTGTCGGACGTCGAGTGGATCGTGCAGCTGCTCCAGCTGCAGCACGGCGACCGCGTGCCGGGGCTGCGCACGCAGAGCACGCTGGACGCGCTCGACGTCGCGGTGTCGGAGGGCCTCGTCGATCGCGACGACGCCGCCCAGCTGCGGCACGCGTGGGTGCTCGCCTCCCGCCTCCGCAGCGCGATCACACTGTGGACGAACCGCACCTCCGACGTGCTGCCGACCGATCGGGCGGCGTTGGAGGGCATCGCCCGGATCCTGGAGTACCAACCGGGCTCCGCCGCGCAGATGGAGGACGACCTGCTCCGCGCCGCCCGCCGCGCGCGGCAGATCTTCGAACGCCTCTTCATCTAGCACCTGAGCAGGCTGCGAGAGCACCTGAGCAGGCTGTTCTCCGTTCGGCAGGCCGTGAAGCCTCGTCTCGGCCTGCCGAAGTGCGGAGAGCCTGCTCAAGTGCTGAGGGCGTCGGTGCCGTCCCCGATGGAGGCTCCTCCACAGGCGGGATCTCGGCTCTCGACGTGGATCGCGGCGCTCGATGGTCGGCGCGGGGACCACAGTCGTGCGCCATGGCCGACTTCTCCTTCCTCACCACCGACGAGCTCCGTGCGGAGGGGTACGACGTCGAACGCATCCGAGCGGAGATCGCCGGCGGTGCGCTCGAGCGGGTGATCCGCGGGTGGTACTGCAGGCCGGGCGCCGACCGAGGGGCGGTCCGCGCCATGCGACTCGGCGGCCGGATCAGCTGCGTCTCGGCCCTGGCGCTCCACGGTGGCTGGCTCCCTCCCGACGCAGGGCTGCACATCGGCTTCCCGTCGCATGCGTCGGGCCGACGGATGGCCCGGAGGACGGCACCGGAGGGCACGGTGGCGCACTGGCATCCGAAGGCCGCGTCGACGGGCTCCGCGTTCGCGGTGACCCCGCTCGAGCACGCGATCGCCGATCTGCTCGTGTGCCAGCCTCCTCAGTTCGTCGTCGCGACCCTCGACTCCCTGCTGCACAGACGCATCGTCCAGCGGAACCGGGTCGGTGCGCTCATCCTGCACGGGCCGCTCCGGACGCACTTCCTGGCCTCGCGCCTCCATCCGGCGTCCGGGTCGGGTATCGAGTCGATCGTGCGATTCGGGTTGGGATCCGCCGGCATCGACGTCCGCATCCAGGTGGTGGTGCGCGGTGCCTACCGGGTCGACGTGCTGATCGACGACTGGCTCGTGCTCGAGCTGGACGGCAGGGACACCCACGCGCAGCGTGACTCGTTCACCAAGGACCGCGTGCGTGAGGCGACGATCATGCGCGACGGTCGGATCGTCCTCCGGTTCTCCTACGCCACGGTCATGTACGACTGGGCATTCCTCCTGGCATGCGTCCAGGACGTCATCCGGCAGCACGCACCCGTGCGGTGAGCACCACAGCACCACAGCAGGCTCTGCCCACTCCGGCAGGCCGCCACGGGCCCCGACAGCCTGCCGGAGTGGATCCGGCCTGCTCAGGTGCTCGTCCGGCCTGCTGGGGAGGGGAGCCGGGAACGACGGAGGCCGT
>JABBOB010000033.1:0-4823 GCA_019352055.1 Acidobacteriota bacterium | reverse complement strand
CGTCCCCCGGGACGACGGCCTCCTCGATCTCGGTGCTAGACCCCGTAGTAGAGCTCGTTTGCGGATCTGAAGCCGGAGGCTGCTCCCTGGGCCAGCGTTTCCTGATAAATACAGGGAAGTGCGATGGTCAGCATGGGGTGGGTCGCGACGGCGGCCGTCCGAGAATCCGTCCGTTTAGTCGATTCTTGCGAGGCCGACGGGGGTGCCCGGGCGTCTGCGGGAGGTCATGCGCACCTCATAGACATGACCGACGACCGTCCCCGCCTCTGGACCCCGCGTGAGCTTGCCGACTACACGGGCATCCCGATTAGGACACTTGCAGACTGGCGAACACGGCGCGCGCGCATCCGAGGTCTTGGGCTGCCGTTCGTCGCGCTGTCGCCGCACAACGTCCGCTATCGCGATGAGGACGTTGAGGCGTTCATCGCGGGGCGGATTGTCGCCCCGGCAGATAGGACGGGCGACTGATGGGACGTCCAAAGCGAGCGCTCGGCGAACTCGGGAAGGTGACCTTCACAGTCGAGCCGAAGGGTCTCGTCGTCGCGAGAGCACGGGTCTATGACGGCGGCGGGCATGAGCGTCGCCCAAGTGGCAGCGGAGCGACAGAAGAGCAGGCACTCGCAGCCTTGCAGGCGGCGGCCGATGCTGCCGTCGGTCGAGTCCTGGTGCGACGCAAACCGCTCACGACCGTTGCCGAGCTAGCGACGGCTTGGCTGAAGACCGCCTACCACGACGACGATCCTCGGGTGCTGCGCCAGCGCCGTGAGCAGACGGTCGACGGCTACGCATCGGTGGTCCGCGCGCATGTCATCCCGCGCGCCGGTGCTGTCGCCATCGCCGACCTCACGGCCGATCGCGCTGACGGGCTGCTCATGGACGTCGCCCGCGAGACGTCGGTGACCACTTCGAACAAGGTTCGGAACGTGATGTCGCTCATGTTCGACTGGGCGATTCAGCAAGGGCATTTCTCCGCGCCCGGGTCGATCCAGAGCACGCGATACGGAGCGGTCGTCGTGGCGAACCCGATCCGTGCGACCAGACGGGCAGATGAGCCCCACACGGTTTACTTCGAACTCGACGCGGCGCAGGTCAGGTGCATCCTCCATCTCATCCGCGACGAGTGGCCTGCGCGGCACCGGGCGCGCTATCCGGTAGGCCGACGACCCAACTTCAAATTGCTCAATGAATACATTCTGATCACGCTCGGCACCTCCGGGAGGACTGCAGAGCCGATGGCGATCCGGTTCCAGGACGTGCGGTTCGAGGCATCGGAACAACCGGACGGTAGCTTGACGATGGAGGCGTTCGTTTGGGTCGGTGGGACGATGGTTCGTACGAAATCCCGCGGCCTGTTCCGCCAGAACTCGCCCAAAGCGGAGCGACAGAAGCGCTGGGTGCGAGTTCCGAAGTTCGCGGCCAAGGTGCTGAGCGACCTCGTTGCGAACCACGTTCCCGACCCTGATCGGAACCCATATGACGTGTTGTTCACGACCGAACGTGGTCGTCCGCGCGACCCAAGCGCGGTCGGAGAACTCCTGCGGATGTTCCGCCGCGAGTTCGAACCGGAGCTGACGGCTATCGGGGTCGACGTCGAGCACCTCACCTTTCGGGGCCTCCGGAAGGCAGTGGCCGCGGCGGTCTCGGACACCGCTGGCGTCGAGGTCGCACGCGATCTGCTCGGGCACAGCGATATTGCGATCACCGAGGGGCACTACGCAAAGCGCCCTGAACTCATCGTCGAGGCTGCGGCTGACGCACTCGACGAGGTGTTCGCGGGAATCGATGCGTGACCTGCGGCGAGCGGATGTTGGCGGTCGCGCTGGTCATCGGAAACATCACGGCATCCGGAAGGGCCGAAGGTGTCGTGGTCGCTGCCGTCTCAGTCGTTCGGGTACCCGGAGGTCTGCGTGCAGGCGGTGGCGTCCGAGTATCCGCATCGACGACTCGCTCAGCGCGGCCATCAACGCGACCCTCGCGCCACCCACACCGACCCCAGGGGTCCGGGTGGCGACCTGGATGATCGTCGCCGCACGGGACAGCTGCCGTGCACCCAGGGTGATCGTGACCCCGTCGCGGGTCACCGCGGTCAGTGAGCCGGAAAGGCCCAGATCCTCGGCCCCGGGGAGGAAGCCGTCACCGCTGCTGCGAGGGTGATCGGGACTGCGGCCGCTGCCACACCGAGCAGCACTACCGGGGCCAGCAGTACGAGCACCACGAGGGCCGCGGCAATGGCGAGGACGTTGATCACTGCGACACCGGAGTATTGGCTGGGGCTTGTGCGGCGGTGCGTGCTTGTCGGGCGGTGTGCAGGAACGCGACAGCCGCGTCGATGGAGTTCCGCAGTGTGGTCCACCGGTCGTCGGGGAGTGCGGGTCCGATGAGGGTGGGGTCGAACCGGTCCGGCCACGCGGCGAGCTCGTCGCAGAGCAGAAGAAACGCCCGGAGCGTCGCTGGCCGCACCTGCGCGGCATCGTCTCCCGTGGGTCCAGCACCAGAGTCAGAGACGGCATCCGACGCCGACGCCGACGGAGCAGGGTCCTGCGGGTGCTGACTGCTGGCGGGGACACCTGCGCGGGTGCGGGCTTGCAGGGCGAGTGCCTGCAGCTCGGGGTCGTCGGCTTGTCCGGTGGCCTGGATCGCTTTGGCGTGTCGGTAGTGGCCCCAGACCTTCCCGTCCTGGTCCATCCGTTCCAGGGCGATCCGCGCCGCTTCGCGGGCGGCGTCGGACTGGTGGGGGTCGTCGGCGATGAGGCGGAGTTCGTCGACGCGTTCCAGGGTCGTGTAGGAGTTTGATCCGGTGACGAGGCGGGCGGCTTGGGCTCTCGCGGTGACGTCTGCCGGTCCTGCCAAGTTGGCAGGACCGTGGAATGCCCTGTTTGCCGGTCCTGCCAAGTTGGCAGGACCGGAGGCTGCGCCGCTTCCGGCGGGGTTGGCGCCGTAGCGGGTCGCTTCCTGGCGGCGGGCGGCGTCCTCGGCGAGGAGCTGTTTCACCTCCCGGTAGAGGGCTGCGGCTTCGGTAGGGCGCAGCGGCTGGTGGAGGGTGTTCTCGTCCTGCTCCGCGAAGAGGCGTTGCAGCCGGGTGGAGAGCCCAGCACGGATCCAGACCTGGACTTGTTTGATGCCGAGGTGCCGGAGCGCGGCGAGGCGGCGTGCGCCGCAGAGCAGGATCCCGTCAGGCGACAGGGTGAGGGGTTGTAGGAGTCCGTGCTGACGGATGGAGTCAACGAGGCTCGTGATGTCGCCGACGTCCTGCCTTGCGCGTGCGCCGACCCGGATCGCTTCGACCGCCCACCGCAGTTCGAGGTGCCCCTCCGGATTCACTGGTCGCCCCCGACCTGGTTCGACAGGGGGGCGACGGTTGCGCGGACGAGGGTGTCGTCGTGCAGCAGCTGCCGGATTGTCTCGCCGGTGAGGAGCCGGGCGAGCAGCCCGGCCCGCAACCCGAAGTGCGGGCTGGTGGGGGTGCCGAGCAGCAGACGAACGACCGCGTTCCAGTCGACCTGGGTGAGCCCGAGCAGCACCGGCAGTGCGTGATCGCGGTGCAGCACCGCGGCGGCATGGGTGCGGTCACCGGTCTCGGCGAGACGCGCGGCGACGTGGTCGAGGACCTCCCGTCCCAGGTCCGGGCTCCAGCCGAGAAGAGCCAAGAAGCTGACCGCGTCATCGATCGCACGACCGGCGGGACCCATCTCCGACTCGTCGTGCGTGTCGGCGGGGTCGGTGGTGCGCAGGCTCGGGTGCCAGGTCGCGAGGTCGGTGTCGCGGTCGCTGAACCGTTCGGGGTCGTGGAACTGGGTGTACCGGGCGCGGCGTGCACGGTGCGGGCTGGTCAGCAGTCCGTGGGCTCGGTGCTCGGCGATCAGGGTGATCCGGACCGCGACGGTGACTACGGCCCACGGGTTACTCGCGGTACGGGTGGACGGGTTCCGCATCGCCTCGAACGCGGCGACGGCCGCGTCGTCCCGGTCGAGCCCGTACTTCACCGCCAGTCCGGCGTAGCGGCGGGCGCAGAACCGCATCAGCTCAGCGGCTTCGCCGTCGGACCGCCACGCACCGGCTCCGGCACGGTGCAGCCGTTCCAGCAGGTGCCGCAACCCTTCCGGATCCTCGAACCCGCGGCCCAGCTCGGGTTGCTCCAGCGCGGTAATTGCGCCTCCCTCGGTCGCTGAACGCCGGCAGGGCGCGGGCGGCCCGGCGGCGTACGTCGGGTGTGCGTCGAGGTGGGCCATCACCGCTCCCACTGCGGCGCCGCTGCGATCACCGGTTGCGTGACGGGTGCCGGGCTCGCGGTGAGGTGGGTGGTGCGGATCGCGGAGCGGATGGTGGCGGTGATCTCAGGTTCGGGCAGTTTGATCCGAAGCCCGGGCGAGGTGAGGGCGGCGACGATGTCGGTCTGGGGGAGGCCGGTCTCGGCGAGCCGGCACGCGGCCCAGAACAGGCTCCGGTTCCGTTCCCCTTCCTGCCGTGTCTCCAACCAGCCGATGATCCGGGACGTCTCCGCCACCCGATCCACCCGCCCAGGTGACGTCGCCGCCGCTGCTCGGGTGGGGCGCGGGTCGATGAGCCTTCGGACAGCTGAGGCGTCGATGGTGCGGGTCCCGTGGGCGACGCGCATGGTCGTGTAGGCGCCGCGGGCGGTCGCCGATGGTGAGGCGACGACGTACCCGCCGGCGCCACGAAAGTCGACGTGCGCGGATGCGGCCTGCCAGCAGCGCTGTGGTCGTGACAGGTCGGCGGCGAAGTACACGTGCGCACCGCCGGACGGGGTTCGGACGATCGCGGCCCATCCGTCGAGCAGCCCCGCAGCGCGGGCCTCGCGGAGC
>JABBOB010000032.1 GCA_019352055.1 Acidobacteriota bacterium | reverse complement strand
CATGCTGCTCGCCTTCGTGCTGTTCACCGCCATTTTCGCGACCGCCGGCGCGCCGCCCGTTCCTCGATCAGGTAGATCACGTCCCGGCCGTGCAGCGCGGCGAGGTGCGCGTTCTCGCCGACCCGGTCGACGAGCGCGGCGACGATCGGTCGGCCGAGCCTCGTCAGCGGTTCCTGCCGGTTGTACCCGCCCGCCAGCTCGAACGCCGCGATGCCGATGCCCCAGCGGTGGGCCTCCGGGAAGCGAAGCACGAACCCCTCCTCCTCCAGCACCCGGAGGAGACGGTAGACGGAGGCCCGCGGCAGGCCGGTGGCGGTCGCGAGCTGCCCCGCGGGGAGGGGCCCGCGCGCGGCACCGAGGTGGGCGAGGATCCGGAGCGCGCCGCGGGCGGCGGGCGCACCGTCGGTCACGGACGAAGTGTCTCACGGGTGAGACACCGGTCCGTCGGCAGCCCTCGCGCGGGGAGGGTGCGCGGCGAACGATGGACCCATGGCAGTGGTGACCGTCGGGCATGCCCCGCTCAGCATCGACGAGGTCGCGTCCGTCGCCCGTGAGGGGGCCGTCGTCGTGCTCGATCCGGAGGCCCGGCAGCGAGTCGCCGCCTCCCGCGCGGTCGTCGAGGCCCTCGCGGCCGACCCGCAGCCCCACTACGGCGTCTCCACCGGCTTCGGCGCGCTGGCGACGACGTTCATCGCTCCGGACGAGCGCACCCGGCTCCAGCGCAGCCTGATCCGCAGCCACGCGGCCGGCACGGGGCCCGAGGTCGAGCGCGAGGTCGTCCGCGCCCTGATGCTGCTGCGCATCCAGACCCTCGCGACCGGACGCACCGGCATCCGCGAGTCGACGCTCGACACCTACCTCGCCGTGCTCAACGCCGGGATCGCTCCGGTCGTGCACGAGTACGGCTCGCTCGGCTGCTCCGGCGACCTCGCCCCGCTCGCGCACTGCGCGCTCGTGCTGATGGGGGAGGGGCCGGTCCGTGACGCGTCCGGGGCGTGCCTCGAGGCGTCGGAGGCGCTGGCGGCGGCCGGCATCGCCCCCGTCGAGCTGGCGGAGAAGGAGGGGCTCGCCCTCGTCAACGGCACGGACGGGATGCTCGGCATGCTCGCCCTCGCACTGAGCGATCTCGCGACGCTGCTCGCGACCGCGGACGTCGCCGCGGCGATGACCACGGAGGCGCTGCTCGGCACGGACGCGGCATGGGCGGCCGATCTGGTCGCTCTGCGCCCCCAGGCCGGTCAGCAGATCGCGGCGGCGAACCTCGTCGCGACCATCGCGGGTTCGGCGATCCGGGAGAGCCACCTCGGCCCCGAGCACACCGTCGTGCAGGACGCGTACTCGCTGCGCTGCGCGCCCCAGGTGCACGGCGCGGCGCGGGACACCTGGTTCCATGCGGCCCGGGTGGCCGAGCGGGAGCTCGCGGCCTCGATCGACAACCCGGTCGTCATGCCGGATGGCCGGGTGGCGTCGAACGGCAACTTCCACGGCGCCCCGGTGGGCTACGTGCTCGACTTCCTCGCCATCGCGGTCGCGGACCTCGCGAGCATGTCGGAGCGGCGCACGGACCGCCTCCTCGACCCCAAGCGGAGCAACGGGCTGCCCGCGTTCCTCGCGGACGACGCCGGGGTCGACTCGGGCCTGATGATCGCCCAGTACACGGCGGCCGGGCTCGTGAGCGAGCTGAAGCGCCTCGCCGTCCCCGCCTCGGTCGACTCGATCCCGTCATCGGCGATGCAGGAGGACCACGTGTCGATGGGCTGGCACGCCGCGCGCAAACTGCGCCGAGCCGTCGACGCGCTGACCTCGGTCATCGGGATCGAGGTGCTCGCCGCGGCTCGCGCGCTCGACCTCCGCGCGCCCCTCGTACCGGCCCCCGCCTCCGCTGCGGTCGTCGCGCGTCTCCGCGGGAGCGTGCCCGGTCCCGGCCCCGACCGGTTCCTGGCCCCCGAGATCGAAGCCGCGACCGCGCTCGTCCGCGAGGGCGCGATCCGCACCGCCGCCGAGTCCGTCACCGGACCGCTCGGTTGATCGACGCCCGCTGAGAAGGAGTCCCGTCATGCAGAGGACCGAGGTCCGCGCCGCGCGCGGCACCGACCTGACCGCGAGGTCCTGGCAGACGGAGGCGCCCCTCCGGATGCTGATGAACAACCTCGACCCGGACGTCGCCGAGCACCCGGAGGACCTCGTCGTCTACGGCGGCACGGGCAGGGCCGCGCGGTCCTGGGAGGCGTTCGACGCGATCGTGCGCACGCTCCGCGAGCTGGAGGCGGACGAGACGCTCCTCGTCCAGTCCGGCAAGCCCGTCGGCGTCTTCCGCACCCACGAGTGGGCGCCGAGGGTGCTCATCGCGAACTCGAACCTCGTCCCGGACTGGGCGACCTGGCCCGAGTTCCGGCGGCTCGAGTCGCTCGGGCTCACCATGTACGGCCAGATGACGGCCGGCTCCTGGATCTACATCGGCACGCAGGGCATCCTGCAGGGCACCTACGAGACCTTCGCCGCGGTCGCCGAGCAGCTTCGGGGGTCGGGCGGCGACGGCTCGCTCGCCGGCACGCTGACGGTCACCGCGGGCGCCGGCGGCATGGGCGGGGCGCAACCGCTCGCCGTGACCATGAACGGCGGCGCGGTGCTCGTCGTCGACGTCGACCGCAGCCGGCTCGAGCGCCGGCTCGAGCGCCGCTACCTCGACGAGGTCGCCGACGACCTCGACGACGCGCTGGAGCGCGTGCTCGCCGCGAAGGCCGAGCACCGGGCCCTCTCCGTCGGTCTCGAGGGCAACCAGGCCGAGGTGCTGCCCGAGCTGCTGCGCCGCCGGGTCCCGGTCGACGTCGTCACGGACCAGACCAGCGCCCACGACCCGCTGAAGTACCTGCCGCTCGGCGTGCCGTTCACCGAGTGGCAGGCACGGGCGGACGCCGACCCGGAGGCGTTCACCCTCGCCGCGCGCGCGTCGATGGCCGCGCACGTGGCCGCGATGGTCGCTTTCCAGGAGGCGGGCGCGAAGGTGTTCGACTACGGCAACTCCCTCCGCGCGGAGGCCCGCCTCGGCGGCTACCGGGACGCGTTCGCGTTCCCCGGCTTCGTGCCCGCCTACATCCGCCCGCTGTTCGCGGAGGGCAAGGGACCGTTCCGCTGGGTCGCGCTGTCAGGCGACCCGGCCGACATCGCGGCGACGGACCGCGCGATCCTCGAGCTGTTCCCGGACGATGCGAAGCTCCGCCGCTGGATCGAGGCCGCGGGCGAGAAGATCGAGTTCGAGGGCCTGCCCGCGCGCATCTGCTGGCTCGGCTACAAGGAGCGGCACCTCGCCGGGCTGCGGTTCAACGACATGGTCCGCTCCGGCGAGCTCTCCGCGCCGATCGTGATCGGCCGCGACCACCTCGACTCCGGCTCGGTCGCCTCCCCGTACCGGGAGACGGAGGCGATGGCCGACGGCTCCGACGCGATCGCCGACTGGCCGCTGCTCAACGCCCTCCTGAACACCGCCTCCGGGGCGAGCTGGGTGTCGATCCACCACGGTGGCGGCGTCGGCATCGGCCGGTCGATCCACGCGGGCCAGGTGATCGTCGCGGACGGCACCGACCTCGCCGCGGAGAAGATCGCACGGGTGCTGGTGAACGACCCCGGCACCGGTGTCATGCGGCACGTCGACGCCGGGTACGACCGCGCGCACGAGGTCGCCGCGGAGCGCGGGCTCTGGGTGCCGTCGGTGCCCGGACTCGACGCCCGAGCATGAGCGAGGCCGGGGAGCCGACCGCGTCCGAGCTGCTGGCGGAGCTCGACGGCATCGGGCGCGACGCGCGCGGCGGCTGGTCCCGCCCAGGCTTCGGGCCGGTCGCGACCGAGCTGCGGCGCTGGTTCGCGACGACGGCGGAGGCCATCGGGCTGAACGTCGCGCCCGATGCGAACGGCAACCTGTGGGCGTGGTGGGGCGAGCCGGCCGACGGCGCGGTCGTCACCGGCAGCCACCTCGACTCGGTGCCCGGCGGCGGACGGTTCGACGGACCGCTGGGCGTCGTGTCAGCGCTCGTCGCCGTCCGGCGTCTCCGCGCAGGCGGGTTCCGGGCCGCCCGGCCCATCGCGGTCCTGGTGTTCGCGGAGGAGGAGGGCTCGCAGCTGGGCGTCGCGTGCCTCGGCTCCCGCCTGCTGACCGGCGCGCTGCCGGCCGACCGGGCACGCGAGCTCGCGCAGGAGGCGGGGCTCGACCCCGACGCCGCCGGGCGCGACGACACGGCCCTCTCCCGCATCGGCTGCTTCGTCGAGCTGCACATCGAGCAGGGACGGGGGCTCGCGGATCGCGGCGCCCCGATCGCCCTGGCGTCGGGCATCCTGGCGCACGGCCGTTGGCGCATCGCGATCACCGGCCGGGGCGACCACGCCGGCACGACGCGGATGGCGGACCGGGCCGACCCGGTCGTCGCCGCAGCGCGGGTGATCCTGCAGGTGGAGGCGGCGGCGCTCGCCGCGCCCGGCGCTCGCGCGACCGTCGGACGGGTCGAGGCGGTGCCGGGAGGGACGAACGTCATCGCGTCGCGGGTGGATCTCTCGCTCGACGTGCGCGCCGGCGACGGGGCCGCCGTCCGCGCGCTCGTCGCCCGCATCGAGGAGTCCGGCTCGCTGGAGGCCGCCCGCAACGGCTGCGGGTTCGCGATCGAGCGGAGCAGCTGGAGCGACGAGGTCGTCTTCGACGTCCCGCTCCGGGAGGAGCTCGATCGGGTGCTGGGCGGCGTCCCAGCGCTGCCGACCGGCGCGGGCCACGACGCCGGGGTCCTCGCGGCGCACCGGCCGACCGCGATGCTGTTCGTCAGGAACCCGACCGGCGTCTCCCACGCCCCGGACGAGCACGCCGACGACGCCGACGTGGCCGCCGGGGTCGACGCCCTGGAGCGGATCCTCCGGAGGCTGGCCTCGTGACCCGCCCTCCTGCTGTCGGTCGCGCCCCGTCGACCACGCGCCGCTCCGGAGGACGCTTCGCCCTGCAGAGCGGTGCGTGCGGGTGCGCGTCGTGAGCGGGCACTGGGCCGAGACCCTCGTGACGCCCTCCGGCGTGCGGAGGAGCGTCCGCGTCACCGTCGCGGAGGGTCGCATCGCCTCGGTGCAGGACGGCGTCGCCGCGCAGGAGGGCGACCGGCACCTCCGCCTCGTCGTCCCCGGCTTCGTGAACGCGCACTCGCACGCGTTCCACCGCGAGCTGCGCGGGCGCACGCACGGCGACGGGGGCGACTTCTGGCACTGGCGGCGGGCGATGTACCGCCTCGCCGCGGCCGTGACCCCTGAGTCGTACGGGGTGATCGCACGACGGGTCTTCCGCGAGATGGTGGAAGCGGGCTGGACGGCGGTCGGCGAGTTCCACTATGTGCACCACCGGCCCGGTGGCCGGCCGTACCAGCCACCGCACGCGATGGAGCTGGCGCTCGCCGATGCCGCCCGCGACGTGGGGATCCGCCTCCTGCTGCTCGACACCTGCTATCTCGCCGCCGACGTGGACGGGCGCCCGCTCGAGCCCGAGCAGCGCCGGTTCGGCGACGGCGACGCGGCGGGGTGGCTGGTCCGCTGGCAGGCGCTCCGGGAGGCGGTGGGCGACGACCCGCTGGTCGCGGTCGGCGCCGCGATCCACTCGGTGCGCGCGGTGCCGCTGTCGGCGATCGAGCGCATCGTGGCCGCGCTGCCCGCCGACGTGCCGCTGCACCTCCACGTCGCGGAGCAGCCACGGGAGACGGCCGCGTTCCTCGCGGTGCACGGCGAGACGCCGGTCGCCGCGCTCGACCGGCTCGGCGTGCTCGGGCCGCGGACCACCCTCGTGCACGGCACCCACCTCTCGCCGGAGGACGTGGCACGGGTGGGCGCAGCCGGCGCGACCGTCGCCTTCTGCCCGACGACGGAGGCGGACCTCGGTGACGGCATCGGCCCGGGGAAGGCGCTGGCGGCCGCGGGCGCGCGCATCGCGCTCGGCTCCGACGGCCAGTCGGTGATCGACCCGCTGCTGGAGATCCGAGGGCTGGAGGCGGGGGAGCGGCTCGCCTCCGGGCGACGCGGCCGCATCGGGCCCCCAGCGCTGCTCGCCGCGGGGACGTGGCACGGCTCGACGAGCCTCGGCCTGCGCCCGAACCGGTTCGCCGTCGGCGACCCGGCCGACTTCGTCGAGCTCGACCCCGGCTCGCCCCGCACGACCGGAGCCGAACCCGATCAGCTGGTCCTGACCGCGACCGCATCCGACGTCCTGACGACGGTCGTCGCCGGCCGGGTCCTGCACGGATCGGGCTCGATCCGGCGACGGGCCGGTGCAGGGCCCCACGACGACCGCGTGTCGAGCGACGAGTCCGCACGATGAGCAGCGAGCTGCTGACCGGCATCGCCGAGCTGACGACGCACGACGGCCCGACGCCGGAGGCGTCGAGCCGGCTCACCGACGCCGCTCTCGTGGTCGAGGACGGCCGGGTCGCCTGGTTCGGCGCCGCCGCGCTCGCACCCGCCGCCGACCGGCGGACGGACCTGGGCGGCCGGGCCGTCCTGCCCGGCTGGGTGGACTGCCACACGCACATCGTGTTCGCGGGGGACCGGGGCGCCGAGTTCGAGGCCCGGCTCGCGGGCCGGCCGTACGCCGCGGGCGGCATCGCGACGACCGTCGCGGCGACCCGGGCGGCGAGCGACGACGAGCTGCTGGTCGCCGCGCGGCGCCTCCGCGCCGAGGCGCGCTCCGGCGGCACGACCACCCTCGAGACGAAGACCGGCTACGGCCTCGACGTGGCGTCCGAGGCGCGCCTCGCCAGGATCGGGAGGGAGGCCGCCGACACCGTCACCTACCTCGGCGCGCACCTGCTGCCCGACGGGATCGACCGCCGTGCGTACGTCGACCTCGTCACCGGAGCGATGCTCGCCGCGGTCCTGCCGTTCGTCGACGCGATCGACGTCTTCTGCGAGGCGGGTGCGTTCACGGTCGACGAGTCGCGGGAGGTGCTGCTCGCCGGCCGGGAGGCAGGGCTGCGGCTGCGGGTGCACGGCAACCAGCTGGGCGAGTCCGGCGGCGTCGCGCTCGCCGCCGAGCTCGGCGCCGCGAGCGTCGACCACGTCAACCACGTCTCGGCCGGCGACGTCGACGCGCTCGCCGGCGCGGGGGTCGCGGCGGTGCTCCTCCCCGCCGCCGACCTCAGCACCCGTCAACCGCTCGCCCCCGCTCGCCGTCTCGCCGACGCGGGGGTGCCGCTGGCGATCGCGAGCAACTGCAACCCCGGTTCGAGCTTCACCACGTCGATGGCGTTCTGCGTCGCCACCGCGGTGCTGCAGCAGCGCCTCAGCGTCGCGGAGGCGCTCTGGGCCGCGACCCGGGGCGGCGCCGCCGTGCTCGGGATGGACGCCGGGCCCGACGCCGTCGGCGCGATCCGCGTCGGTGGGCCGGCGGACCTGCACGTGCTCGACGCCCCTTCCGCGGTGCACCTCGCCTACCGCCCCGGGGTGCCGCTCACCGCGCGGGTGATCTCCGGCGGCCGCTGAGGCGCGGGGGAGCATGCTGATCCGCATGCCCGTCACGACCCGCACGGTCCCGTTCCGCGATCTCGAGACCTGGGTGCAGGTGACGCGTCCCGCCGTCCCCGTGGAGGGAGCGCTGCCGCTGGTCGTCCTGCACGGCGGCCCCGGCATGGCGCACGACTACCTCCGGAACCTCGCCGCGCTCGCCGACGAGACCGGCCGCACGGTCGTGCACTACGACCAGGTCGGGTGCGGGCGCAGCACCCACCGGCCCGACGCGTCGGCCGACTTCTGGACGCCGGAGCTCTTCGTCGACGAGTTCGCGAACCTGGTCGACGCGCTGGGACTCGAGCGCTACCACGTGCTCGGGCAGTCCTGGGGCGGCATGCTCGGTGCGGAGATCGCGGTCCGGCAGCCGGCCGGGCTCGCGTCGCTCGCGATCTGCAACTCGCCGGCGTCCATGCGGTCGTGGGTCGAGGGCGCGAACGAGCTGCGGGCACAGCTGCCCGCCGAGGTCCGCGTGGCGCTCGACCGCCACGAGGCCGACGGCACCGTCGAGGACCCGGCGTACCTCGCCGCGACGGCGGTGTTCTACGAGCGCCATGTGTGCCGGGTCGTGCCGATGCCGCAGGACTTCCTCGACAGCGAGGCGCAGATGGCGGCCGAGCCGACCGTGTATCACACGATGAACGGGGTGAACGAGTTCTTCGTGACGGGCACGATGGCCGACTGGACGATCGTCGACCGCCTGGGATCGATCACCGCGCCCACCCTCGTCGTCGCTGGCGAGTTCGACGAGGCCACCCCGGCGACGTGGGCCCCGTTCGTGGAGCGCATCCCCGACGTCGCCGCGCACGTGATCCCCGGTGCCAGCCACTGCAGCCACCTCGAGCAGCCGGAGGGGTTCCGGGAGCTCGTGGGCGGCTTCCTCGCGGCGCACGACGCCTAGGGTCGAGCCCGTGGCCGTCCGGATCGAACCGAGCATCCTCTCCGCCGACTTCAGCGCCTTCGCCGCCGAGATCGAGCGCATCCCGTCCGCCGACCTCGTGCACTGCGACGTGATGGACAACCACTTCGTGCCGAACCTGACCTTCGGCCTGCCGATGGTGCAGCGGCTCGCGCAGGTGAGCGCGCTGCCGCTCGACGTGCACCTGATGATCGACGACCCCGACCGCTGGGCGCCGGGCTACGCGGCGGCGGGCGCCCACACCGTGACGTTCCACGCGGAGGCCGCCCACGAGCCGATCGCGACCGCGCGCGCCATCCGCGCAGCGGGCGCCCGGGCCGGGATCGCGCTCAAGCCCAGGACCGACGTGGGCCCCTATCTTGCCGCGCTGGCCGAGTTCGACCAGGTGCTCGTGATGACGGTGGAGCCGGGCTTCGGCGGCCAGTCGTTCATGACGGACCTGATGGACAAGGTGCGGGAGGTCCGCGCGGCGATCGGCGGCCGCGACGTCTGGCTGCAGGTCGACGGCGGCATCGGCACGGACACGATCGGGACCGCGGCCGCGGCCGGTGCCGACACCTTCGTCGCGGGCTCGGCGGTCTTCGGCCAGCCCGACCCCGACGCGGCGATCCGGCACCTCCGCGCGCTCGCCTCCCCCTGACCCCGCCGATCCGGACGACCTCCGCGGATCCGGAGACCCTGCGCGACACGTCGCGACGAGGGGGCCGGCACCGGGGTGTCGTCGAACGGCTCCGGATCCGCGATGGTTCCGGGACCCCGATACCCTGGTCGCGTGAAGACGTTCGAGGGCCTGTTCGCCGAGCTGTCGGCGAAGGCGATCGAGCGTCCGGCCGGCTCGCGCACGGTCGCGGAGCTCGACTCCGGCGTGCACGGCATCGGCAAGAAGGTCGTGGAGGAAGCGGCCGAGGTGTGGATGGCCGCGGAATGGGAGAGCGACGACCGCCTCGCGGAGGAGACGTCGCAGCTGCTCTACCACCTCCAGGTGCTGCTCCTCGCGCGCGGGCTGACCCTCGAGGACGTCTGGCGACATCTCTGACGAGATCCCGCCGACCGCCTTCGACACCAGAGAGAACGACCCCATGCTGAGGATCGCCGTGCCCAACAAGGGTGCGCTCGCCGAGACCGCCGCGCAGATGCTCGGCGAGGCCGGCTACCGCCTCCGCCGCGACCCCAAGGAGCTCACGGTCTCCGACCCGCGCAACGACGCGGAGTTCTTCTACCTGCGCCCGCGCGACATCGCGACCTACGTCGGCTCCGGCGCCCTCGACGTGGGGATCACCGGTCGGGACCTGCTCCTCGACTCGGGCTCCTCCGCCGTCGAGGTCGCGTCGCTCGACTTCGCGTCCTCCACCTTCCGCTTCGCGGGACCGGCCGGTCGGTTCTCGAGCCTCGAGGACCTCCGGGGGCTCCGCGTCGCGACGAGCTACTCGGGCCTCGTCGGCGGGTTCCTGGCGCGGGAGGGGGTCGACGTCTCGCTCGTGCACCTCGACGGCGCCGTGGAGACCGCCGTGCGGCTCGGTGTCGCCGACGCCGTCGCGGACGTCGTCGAGACCGGCACCACGCTCCGTGCGCAGGGTCTGGAGATCTTCGGGCCGGTCATCCTCCAGTCGACGGCCGTCCTCATCGCAGGCCCGACGCGCGCCGAGGGCATGGCGGTGCTGGAGCGCCGACTCACGGGCGTGCTCGTCGCCCGCCGCTGGGTGATGGTCGACTACGACATCCCTCGTGCACTGCTCGAGGAGGCGACCGCGGTCGCGCCCGGGTACGAGTCGCCGACGATCTCGCCGCTGCACGACCCGGACTGGGCGGCGGTCCGCGTGCTCGTCACGCGCGCCGACATGAACCTCGTCATGGACCGCCTCTACGCGCTCGGTGCACGGGCGATCTTCGTCACCCCGATCCACGCCGCGAGGCTCTGATGGCGCTGGCGACCCGGGTCATCCCGTGCCTCGACGTCGCCGGCGGCCGCGTCGTCAAGGGCGTCCGGTTCGAGGGGCTGCAGGACGCGGGCGACCCGGTGGAGCTCGCCGCCAGGTACGCCGCGGAGGGCGCCGACGAGATCACCTTCCTCGACGTCACCGCGACGGTGGAGGCGAGAGGCACGCTGCTCGACACCGTCCGGCGCACGGCGGAGCAGGTCTTCGTGCCGCTCACCGTCGGCGGCGGTGTGCGGAGCGCGGAGGACGTGGATCGGCTCCTCCGCTCCGGCGCCGACAAGATCGGGGTCAACTCGGCCGCGATCGCCCGGCCCGAGCTGATCATGGAGATCGCCGACCGGTTCGGCGCGCAGGTCTGCGTGCTCTCGCTCGACGTGCTGCACGACCCTCGGTCGCCGTCCGGCTGGGCGGTGACCACGCACGGCGGCCGCACGAACACGGGTATCGACGCCCTTCGGTGGGCCGAGCGGGCGATATCGCTCGGCGCCGGTGAGCTGCTGCTCAACTCGATCGACGCGGACGGCACGAAGGCGGGCTACGACCTGCGCCTCATCCAGGCCGTCCGGGCGATCAGCAGCGTGCCGCTGATCGCGTCGGGGGGCGCCGGGGCGCTCGAGCACTTCGCTCCCGCCGTCCGGGCCGGGGCCGACGCGGTGCTCGCGGCGAGCGTCTTCCACCGGGGCGAGCTGACGATCGGCGAGGTGAAGACCGCGCTCGCGGACGCGGGCGTGACGGTGCGGCAGGGCTCGACGGCAGGGGGGACGGCACGATGACCGAGGCGATCCCGGTGCTCGACGCGGACGAGGCGCTCGCGCTGGCCCGGTTCACCGCCGACGGCCTCCTCACCGCCGTCGTCCAGGAGGCGGCGACCGGCCAGGTGCTGATGGTCGGCTACATGGACCGCGAGGCGCTGCGGCGCACCCTCACCGGGGGGCGTGCGGTGTTCTGGTCCCGCTCCCGGCAGGAGTACTGGCGCAAGGGCGACACGTAGGGCCACATCCAGCTCGTGCGCGGCGCCGCGCTCGACTGCGACGCGGACGCCCTCCTGCTCTCCGTCGAGCAGGTCGGGCCCGCCTGCCACACGGGTGCCCACGCCTGCTTCGACACCCATCCCATCGCCTGCGAGACCGGAGTCCACGCATGAGCGGCATGCCCGGCACCACCTCCCGCGCCGAGTTCGAGGGGCTGCTGCCGACGCGGCGGGTCGTTCCGGTCGCTCGCGTGCTCTTCGCCGACAGCGAGACGCCGCTCGGCATCTTCCGCAAGCTCGCGATGCGCGCGGGCGGGCGGATGCGTCCCGGCTCCTTCCTGCTCGAATCCGCGGAGCAGGGCGGCATCTGGTCCCGCTACTCGTTCGTCGGGGTCGCCGCCTTCGGCGCGCTCACCGAGCAGAAGGGGCACCCGGTCTGGCAGGACTGGGGGCTCCCGGCGTCGCGCGCCTTCGGCAGCGGCGGGATCACCGGCGACTACCTCGAGGCGCTCGACGACCTCCACTCGCACTGGGCGTCCCCGCGCGTGCCGGGGCTCCCACCGCTGACGGGCGGCCTCGTCGGCTACATCGGCTGGGACGCGGTGCGGCTGCTCGAGCACCTGCCCGACGCACCGCCGGCCGACTACGCGGTCCCGGAGCTCGGCCTGGTCTTCGCCTCGGAGGTCGTCGCGATCGACCACCTGAAGGGCACCGTGTCGCTGATCGTCACCGTGCTGAACGACGACGCCGCACCGACACCGCCCGAGGCGGCGTGGGCGGACGCGCAGCGGCGGCTGGACGCCCTCGAGCGTCGGCTGGGCACGCCGACGGACGCCTCCCTCGCGGAGGTGGACTTCGACGTCGTGCCGAAGCCCGCAGCGCGCACGGCCCGGGACGACTACCTCGCGTCGGTGGTCGCCGCGAAGGAGCACATCCGCGAGGGCGACGTGTTCCAGGTCGTGATCGCGCAGCGGTTCGACCTGCCCACCGCGGCCAGTCCGCTCGACGTCTACCGCGTGCTGCGCCAGCTGAACCCGTCGCCCTACATGTACCTGATCGCGCACGAGCGGCCGGACGGGGCGCCCGTCGCCGTGGTCGGGTCGTCGCCCGAGGCGCTGGTCAAGGTCGAGGGCGGCCGCGTGTTCAGCCACCCGATCGCCGGTTCCCGCCCGCGGGGGGCGACGCCGGAGGCGGACGAGGCGTTCGCCGCCGAGCTGCGCGTCGACGAGAAGGAGCGGGCCGAGCACCTGATGCTCGTCGACCTCGCCCGGAACGACCTCGCGAAGGTGTGCGTGCCCGGCTCCGTCGAGGTCACCGAGTTCATGCGGATCGAGCGGTTCAGCCACATCATGCACATCACCTCGAGCGTGGAGGGGGAGGCCGGCCCCGGCGTCGGGCCCATCGACGTGCTCCGCGCGACCTTCCCGGCGGGCACCCTCTCCGGCGCACCCAAGCCCCGGGCCCTGCAGATCATCGACGCGCTCGAGCCCGCCAGGCGCGGGGTCTACGGCGGCGTCGTCGGCTACTTCGACTTCGCGGGCGACCTGGACCTCGCGATCGCGATCCGGACCGCGGTGATCACCGACGGGGTGGCTCGCGTGCAGGCGGGCGGCGGTCTCGTCGCCGACTCCGTGCCCGAGCTGGAGTGGGCCGAGAGCTGGAACAAGGCCACCGCACCGCTGAAGGCGGTGGCCGTGGCGAGCGCGATGCGGCAGGTCGGACCCGCGTGACGCCCGCACGGGAGCGGCTGACGGTGGTGCTCGGCGGCCTCGTCGCCGGGGCGGGCGCCGTGCTCGCGTCCACCCAGACGTTCGCGACCGCGACGGTGACCGGGGTCCGCGACCCCGTCGTCGTGGCCGGGCAGGCGGCGGCGCCGGCGCTCGCGCCCCTGGGCATCGTCGCGCTCGCGCTCGGCATCGCCCTCACGATCGCCGGCCGGGTCGCCCGCGTCGTGCTCGGGGTGATGCTGGTCCTCCTCGGCGCTGGGATCGTCGCGGCCGGGGCGCCGAACGTCGTCGATCCCGCCGCCGGCACCAGGGGCGCGATCGTCGCCGCGACCGGTGTGACGGACTTCGCCTCGTTCGTCGTCGCCCGGTCGAGCACCGGATGGCCGCTCCTCGCCGTCGCCGCCGGCGTGCTCGCGGTGCTGCTCGGCCTCGTCGTCCTGATCCGGGGCCACCGGTGGTCGACCGGCGGCCGCCGGTTCCGTTCCGATGCGCCAGCGACCCGTTCGACGGATCCGATCTCGGAGTGGGACGCCCTCTCCCGGGACGTGGATCCGACCGACGACCGATAGGATTCCCGCCATGTCCGACATCAGCGAAGAACCCGGCCACGGCTCGTCGCCGGCGGCCTGGACCGCGGTGGTCATCATGCTCATCGGCTTCGTCATCGCGACCGCGTTCCTGTTCCTGAACGTGATCCCGCTCGTCTGGCTGGGCGCTGCGCTCGTCCCCATCGGCCTGATCGTCGGCGGACTGCTGAAGGCCGTCGGCCTCGGCGTCGGCGGGCACCGGGCCGGGGGCTCGCACTGACCGGCACCGACGCTCGCCCGACGGGGCCCACGCTCCGGGGGCTGCTCGCGGAGCTCACCGCCGGCTCGGCGGAGGACGCCCGCGCGCGCGAGGACGAGCGTCCGCTCATCGAGGTCGAGCGCGCAGCCCTCACCGCGACGCCGCCCCTCGACGCGCTGGCGGCGCTCGCGCCCGACCCGGCCGTCGTGAAGGTCATCGCGGAGGTGAAGCGAGCCAGCCCCTCCCGGGGCGACATCGCGTCCATCGCCGACCCCGCGGCGCTCGCGCGGAGCTACGCGGACTCGGGGGCGAGCGCGATCAGCGTGCTCACCGAGCAGCGGCGCTTCAAGGGGTCGCTCGCCGACCTCGCCGCCGTCCGCGCAGCCGTGGACGTGCCGGTGCTGCGCAAGGACTTCGTGTCGTCGCCCTACCAGGTGCTCGAGGCACGTGCCGTCGGCGCGGACCTCGTGCTCCTCATCGTCGCCGCGCTGCCCGATGAAGCGCTGCGGCCGCTGCTCGCGCTCGTGCACGACCTCCGGATGACCGCGCTCGTCGAGGCGCACGACGAAGGCGAGGTCGACCGCGCGCTCGCCGCCGGAGCGCACCTGCTCGGCGTGAACGCCCGCGACCTCGACACGTTCGAGCTCGACCGGGGGCTGTTCGGCCGCGTCGCCGATCGCATCCCGGCCGGCGTCGTCAAGGTCGCCGAGTCCGCGGTCCGCACGCCCGAGGACGTCGCGGCGTACCGCGCCGCGGGCGCGGACGTGGTGCTGGTGGGGGAGGCCCTCGTCACGGGCGATCCCGCCGTCCTGATCAATGCCTTCAGAGGGGCGCACGCATGACCGACACCTCCGTCGCGCCGAGCCCGTCGGGCCCCGGTCCGTACTTCGGCGCCTACGGCGGCCGGTGGGTGCCCGAGCCGCTGATCGCCGCGCTCGACGAGCTGGCGACCGCCTGGGCCGAGCTCAAGGTGGACCCCGGGTTCCGCTCGGAGCTGGCCGCGCTGCACCGCGACTACACCGGCCGGCCCTCGCCGCTCACCGAGGTGCCGCGATTCGCCGCCCACGCCGGCGGGGCGCGCGTCTTCCTGAAGCGCGAGGACCTGAACCACACCGGCTCCCACAAGATCAACAACGTGCTCGGCCAGGCGCTGCTGACCCGGAAGATCGGCAAGCAGCGCGTCATCGCCGAGACCGGCGCTGGCCAGCACGGCGTCGCCACCGCGACCGCGGCGGCGCTGTTCGGCCTCGACTGCACCATCTACATGGGCGAGGTCGACACCGAGCGGCAGGCGCTGAACGTGGCGCGGATGCGCCTCCTCGGCGCGGAGGTCGTGCCCGTCACGTCCGGTTCCCGCACCCTCAAGGATGCGATCAACGAGGCGATGCGGGACTGGGTGACGAACGTCGCCACGACCACCTACATCTTCGGCACCGCCGCCGGACCCCACCCGTTCCCCGCGATGGTCCGCGACCTGCAGCGCATCATCGGCGACGAGGCCCGCGCGCAGCTGCTGGAGCGCACCGGCGCCCTGCCCGACGCGGTCGCCGCGTGCGTCGGCGGCGGCTCGAACGCGATCGGCATCTTCACCGCGTTCCTCGCCGACCCCGGCGTGGCGCTCTACGGCTTCGAGGCGGGCGGCGACGGGGCGGACACACCCCGCACCGCCGCGACGATCTCCGTCGGGCGCCCCGGTGTCCTGCACGGCGCGCGCAGCTACGTGCTGCAGGACGAGGACGGGCAGACGGTCGAGTCGCACTCCGTCTCCGCCGGCCTGGACTACCCGGGGGTCGGCCCGGAGCACGCCTTCCTCGCCGACTCCGGCCGCGCGACGTACCGCGCGGTGACGGATGCCGCCGCGATGGACGCGCTCCGCCTCCTGAGCCGCACGGAGGGGATCATCCCCGCCATCGAGTCCGCGCACGCGCTCGCCGGGGTGCTGGAGCTCGGCAAGGAGCTGGGGTCCGGCGCGACGATCCTCGTCAACCTCTCCGGCCGCGGCGACAAGGACACCACCACGGTGGCGCGGTGGTTCGACCTGGTCGACCGCGACGCGGTGCAGGAGTGAGCACCTCGGTCCTCGAGCGCCGGTTCGCGTCCGTCAAGGCGACCCGCGCGGGCACGCTCGTCGGCTACCTCCCCATCGGGTACCCCGACCTCGCGACGAGCATCGAGGCCGCGATCACGCTCACCCAGCACGGGGTCGACGTGCTCGAGCTGGGGCTGCCCTACTCCGACCCGGTCATCGACGGGCCGACGATCCAGGCGGCGACGACGATCGCCCTCGAGCAGGGCTTCCGACTGAAGCACGCGTTCGAGGCGGTGCGGGAGATCAGCCGCGCCTCCGATGCGGCGGTGCTCTGCATGACCTACTACAACCCCGTGCTCTCCTACGGCGTCGAGCGCTTCGCCACGGATCTCGCGGCCGCGGGCGGCGCGGGCCTGATCACGCCGGACCTCGTGCCCGAGGAGGCGGGGGAGTGGATCGCGGCGAGCGATGCAGCCGGCCTCGACCGGGTCTTCCTCGCGGCACCGACGTCGCCCGATGAGCGCCTTCGGGCCGCGGCGGAGGCGTCGCGCGGGTTCACCTACGTCGTGTCGACGATGGGCATCACCGGTGCCAGATCGGACGTCGACAGCGCGGCGCGCTCGCTCGTCGGCCGGCTCCGCGCGGTGACGGACCGCCCGCTCGCGGTCGGCATCGGCATCTCCACCGGGGCCCAGGTCGCGGAGGTCCTCACGTACGCCGACGGCGCGATCGTCGGCAGCCGGCTGGTCACGGCGCTCGGCGAGGGGCTCGCGTCGCTCGCCGACGTGGCCGACGGTCTGGCGGAGGGCACCCGCCGCCCGTAGCCACCCGCTGCACGGCGACCCCGGCGCCCGGTATCTTCGTCGCCGTGATCACGGCGTCCATCCCGAGCCCTCCCGCGTCGTGGGCGTCGTTCTCGATCGGCATCTTCGCGGTCCACAGCTCCGCGCTCTGCATCCTCGCCGGGATCATCGTCGCCGTCGTCGTCACCTCCCGGCGCCTGACGAAGCGCGGCGGGCAGCCGGGCGTCGTCGTCGACTTCGCGATCTGCACCGTGCCGCTCGCCCTGATCGGCGCCCGCGCCGTCCACGTGCTCACGCACCTCGGCGACTACTTCGGCCCAGCGCACCCCCTGACCGACCCCGCGACGTGGATCACCGCGATCGCGATCTGGGACGGCGGCGACGCGATCTTCGGGGCGATCGTCGGCGGCGCGGTCGGCGTGTGGATCGGGAGCCGCTGGACGGGCGTCCGCTTCCTGTCGTTCGCGGACGCGCTCGCGCCGGGCATGCTCATGGCCCAGGGCATCAGCCGGATCGGCGACTGGTTCAACACCGAGCTCTACGGCCTGCCGACGACGCTGCCGTGGGGGCTCCGGGTCCCGAGCGGCAACCCTTCGTTCCCCGCCGGTCTCGCGCCCGGGACGCTCTTCCAGCCGACGTTCCTGTACGAGCTGATCTGGGACGCCGCGGGCGCGATCGTGATCCTGCTCGCCGAGCGCAGGTTCCCCCTCCGCTGGGGTCGTGCGCTCGGCGGGTACCTGGTCTGGTACGGGCTGGGCCGCAGCGTGTTCGAGTCGATCCGCGTGGACCCGACCCCCGTGTACCTCGGCCTGCGGGTCGGCGTGTGGGCGGCGTTCCTGTCGGTGGTCGTCGGACTCGCGGTCATCGTGTGGTCGCGCCGCCGCCACCCGGGCCTCGAGACGACCGTCTACCGGGCGGGCCGCGAGTGGGTGCCCGACGCGCCGGTAGTATCGCGCTACACCGCGGCGGACTTCGTGGACGACACGCAAGCGGATCAGGCCGAGGTGCCCGTCACGAGCGGAGCCCCGACCCCGCGGTGAGGTGACCGGATGACCAGTCCGTCGCCCCGGAGCCGCGAAGACGGCAGTGCCGAACGAACTCCGAGGGCCGAAGGCGTCCCGCTCCCCACACCTGTCTCCCCGATCCCGGGCCCACTGGAGGACGCCATGGTCGACACCGCACCCCGCGCAGCCGCCGTCCCGTCGCTGCCGTTCAGCACCGTGCCCGCGGCGACCGGGCTCTACGACCCGGCCGCGGAGAAGGACGCCTGCGGCCTCGCGATGGTCGCGACGCTGCGCGGCACCCCGGGTCACGACATCATCGACCACGCGCTCGACGCGCTCCGGCACCTCGAGCACCGCGGCGCGGTCGGGTCGGACGCGGGCACCGGTGACGGCGCCGGCATCGTCACCCAGGTCCCGCACGAGTTCCTCTCGGCCGTCGTGCCGTTCGCGATCCCGGACGCCGGCGAGTACGCCGTCGGTCTGGCGTTCCTGCCGACCGACGCGCGGGAGCGCAACGCGCAGAAGGCGGCCGTCGCGGACATCGCGGCGGAGGAGGGGCTCGAGGTCCTCGGCTGGCGTCAGGTCCCGACGCGTCCCGACACGATCGGCACGCTCGCCCGCGCCGCGATGCCCGTGATCGAGCAGCTCTTCGTCGCGGGGACCGGAGCGGCCGAGAGGGGGACCCGTCCGGCCGGGATCGTGCTCGACCGCCTGGCGATGCGGCTCCGCAAGCGCGCGGAGCGCGAGCTGCAGGCGTACTTCGCGTCGCTGTCGAGCCGGACCGTCGTCTACAAGGGCATGGTCACGACGCTCCAGCTCGAGCCGTTCTACCCCGACCTGTCCGACGAGCGATTCGCCTCCACGCTGGCGCTCGTCCACTCGCGCTACTCGACGAACACCTTCCCGTCCTGGCCGCTCGCGCAGCCGTTCCGGATGATCGCGCACAACGGCGAGATCAACACCGTGCAGGGCAACCGCAACTGGATGCGCGCGCGCCAGTCCCAGCTCTCCTCCGAGCTCATCGGGGACGTCACGCCCCTCCTGCCGATCTGCACCCCCGGTGTCAGCGACTCCGCGTCGTTCGACGAGGTCGTCGAGCTGCTGAGCCTCGGCGGCCGGAGCCTGCCGCACGCGGTGATGATGATGGTGCCGGAGGCGTGGGAGAACCAGCCCGACCTCGACCCGGACCTGCGGGCGTTCTACGAGTACCACTCGGGCCTCATGGAGCCGTGGGACGGCCCCGCCGCCATCGTGTTCAGCGACGGGTCCCTCGTCGGTGCGACGCTCGACCGGAACGGCCTCCGCCCGGGACGGTGGCTCGTCACCACCGACGGTCTCATCGTGCTCGCCTCCGAGACCGGCGTGCTCGACATCGCACCAGGCCGGGTCGCCCGCCGCGGACGCCTCCGCCCCGGGAAGATGTTCCTCGTCGACACCGTCGCGGGTCGCATCATCGCCGACGACGAGATCAAGTCCGAGCTCGCCGCGAGCAAGCCCTGGGGCGAGTACATCGAGCGGGGCCGGATCCGCCTCGCCGACCTGCCGGAGCGGGAGCACATCGTGCACACGCCCGCCTCGGTGCAGCGGCGGCAGCGCACCTTCGGGTACACGGACGAGGAGGTCCGCATCCTGCTCGCCCCGATGGGGGAGAAGGGGGCCGAGCCGCTCGGGGCGATGGGCTCGGACACCCCGATCGCGATCCTGTCGAAGCGGCCGCGGCTGCTGTTCGACTACTTCGTGCAGCAGTTCGCGCAGGTGACCAACCCGCCGCTCGACTCGATCCGCGAGGAGGTCGTGACCTCCCTCAAGCTGGGCCTCGGCCCCGAGCGGAACCTGCTCGCCTCCACGCCGGAGCACGCGCGCCAGGTCGTGCTCGACTTCCCGGTCATCGACAACGACGAGCTCGCGAAGCTCCAGCACATCGACGCCGCCCCCGGCTCCGTGACGACCACCGTCGTCCGTGGGCTCTACCGGGTCGAGGACGGCGAGCGAGCGCTCGAGGACCGGATCGCCGCCATGCGCGACGAGGTGGACCACGCGATCGAGCGGGGCGCGGAGTTCATCGTGCTGTCCGACCGGGACTCGAGCCGAGAGCTGGCGCCGGTCCCGAGCCTGCTGATGATCTCCGCGATCCACCACCACCTGATCCGGAAGCAGAACCGGATGAAGGTGGGCCTGATCGTCGAGGCCGGCGACGTGCGCGAGGTGCACCACGTCGCGCTGCTGATCGGCTACGGCGCCTCCGCGGTCAACCCCTACCTCGCGATGGAGTCCGTCGAGCAGCTCGTCAGGGCCGGCACGATCACCGGCGTCACCCCCGAGAAGGCCGTCAAGAACCTGATCAAGGCCCTCGGCAAGGGCGTCCTGAAGATCATGTCGAAGATGGGCATCTCGACGGTGTCCTCCTACGCCGCCGCCCAGGCGTTCGAGGCCGTCGGCCTGTCCCCGGAGTTCGTGCAGGAGTACTTCACCGGCACCACCACCAAGCTCGGCGGCATCGGCATGCCCGAGATCGCGGCGGAGTGCGCGGCCCGGCACGAGGCCGCGTTCCCGGAGGAGGACGCGGCGCTCATCCACGTCGGGCTCGCGACGGGCGGCGAGTACCAGTGGCGCCGCGGCGGCCCCCCGCACCTGTTCAACCCGGAGACGGTGTTCCGTCTGCAGCACGCGACCCGGGCGCGCCGGTACGACGTCTTCAAGGAGTACACCCGCCTCGTCGACGACCAGGCGAAGGAGCTGATGACGCTCCGCGGCCTGTTCCGCTTCGCGTCGGTGCACCGCGAACCCGTCCCGCTGGACGAGGTCGAGTCGATCGCGTCGATCGTCTCCCGCTTCAACACGGGCGCGATGTCCTACGGCTCCATCTCCAAGGAGGCGCACGAGACCCTCGCGATCGCGATGAACCGGCTCGGTGCCCGGTCCAACACCGGGGAGGGCGGCGAGGACGTCGAGCGGCTGCTCGACCCCGAGCGGCGGAGCCGGATCAAGCAGGTCGCCTCCGGGCGCTTCGGCGTCACGAGCATGTACCTGACCCATGCGGACGACATCCAGATCAAGATGGCGCAGGGCGCGAAGCCGGGGGAGGGCGGCCAGCTGCCGCCCGCGAAGATGTACCCCTGGATCGCGCGGACCCGGCACTCGACCGCGGGCGTCGGCCTGATCTCGCCGCCGCCGCACCACGACATCTACTCGATCGAGGACCTGAAGCAGCTGATCTTCGACCTCAAACGGGCGAACCCGTCGGCGCGCATCCACGTCAAGCTGGTCAGCCAGTCCGGCATCGGCGCCGTCGCCGCAGGGGTCACGAAGGCGAAGGCGGACGTCGTGCTGGTCTCCGGCCACGACGGCGGCACGGGCGCCTCGCCGCTCAACTCGCTGAAGCACGCGGGCACCCCCTGGGAGCTCGGCCTCGCCGAGGCGCAGCAGACGCTGATGCTGAACGGGCTGCGCGACCGGGTGACCGTGCAGGTCGACGGTCAGATGAAGACCGGCCGCGACGTGGTCGTCGCCGCGCTGCTCGGCGCGGAGGAGTTCGGCTTCGCGACGGCTCCGCTGATCGTGGAGGGCTGCGTCATGATGCGCGTCTGCCACCTCGACACGTGCCCCGTCGGTGTCGCGACGCAGAACCCCGAGCTGCGCGCCCGGTTCTCCGGCAAGCCCGAGTTCGTCGTGAACTTCTTCGAGTTCATCGCGCAGGAGGTCCGCGAGCTGCTGGCCGAGCTCGGGTACCGCAGCATCGAGGAGATCATCGGCCGCAAGGAGCTGCTCGACGTCGACACCGCGGTGGAGCACTGGAAGGCGGACGGCCTCGACCTGGAGCCGATCCTCGTCGGCCCGACCTTCGCCGACGACGAGCCGCGGACCCGCCGGGTCGGGCAGGACCACGAGCTCGACGAGCACTTCGACAACGTCCTGATCCAGCGCGCCGCGGGGGTGCTCGCGAGCGGCGGCAGCACGCACATCGAGCTGCCGATCCGCAACACCGAGCGCGCCGTCGGGACGATGCTCGGCCACGAGCTGACGAAGCGGCACGGCGAGCACGGCATGCCGTCCGGCTCCATCCAGGTCACGCTCACCGGCTCGGCCGGGCAGTCGTTCGGCGCGTTCCTCCCCGCCGGCATCACCCTGCTGCTGATCGGCGACAGCAACGACTACGTCGGCAAGGGGCTCTCCGGCGGGGAGATCGTGCTTCGCCCGCACCCCGACGCGTCCTTCGCCGCGGAGGAGAACGTCATCGCCGGCAACGTCATCGGCTACGGCGCGACCCAGGGCACGATGTTCATCTCCGGGACGGTCGGCGAGCGCTTCCTCGTCCGCAACTCCGGTGCGACGGCGGTCGTGGAGGGCGTGGGCGACCACGCGCTCGAGTACATGACGGGCGGCCTCGCGGTCATCCTCGGCGCGACCGGCCGGAACCTGGGCGCCGGCATGTCCGGCGGCACCGCCTACGTGCACGGGCTGTCCCACGAGCAGGTCAACGTCGACGCGCTCGCCGGCGAGCTCGACCTGCTCCCGATGGACAGCGCGGACGCCGAGATCCTCCGCGACCTCCTGCAGCGGCATGTCGAGACGACCGGTTCGGCGCTCGCCGCGCGCATGCTGGAGGGGTTCGAGCAGATCGTCGAGGAGTTCGTGAAGGTGCTGCCGCGGAACTACGCCGCGGTGCTCGCGACCCGTGCGGTCGCCGAGGACGAGGGCCTCGACCCCGACGGCGACGTGGTGTGGCGCAGGATCCTGGAGGTGACCGGTGGCTGACGCTGTTCATGGTCTTCGCAGCGCAAGCGCTTCGAAGCCTGTGTCGCTTCGCTCCGCTGAGCGCGCCGCGGTACGCGACGGGATTGGAGGCCTCGGTGGCTGACCCCAAAGGGTTTCTGAAGACGCGGGAGCGGGAGCTGCCTCCGCGGCGGCCCGTCTCGCTCCGGCTGATGGACTGGAAGGAGGTCTACGAGCACCAGGACTCCGGCGAGCTGCGGCGTCAGGCCGGCCGCTGCATGCAGTGCGGCATCCCCTTCTGCCACCAGGGCTGCCCGCTCGGGAACCTCATCCCCGAGTGGAACGACCACATGCACCGAGGGGAGGGGCGCGAGGCGATCGAACGCCTCCACGCCACGAACAACTTCCCGGAGTTCACGGGCACCCTCTGCCCGGCACCGTGCGAGTCGTCGTGCGTGCTCGGGATCAACCAGCCCGCCGTGACGATCAAGCAGGTCGAGATCTCGATCATCGACCAGGCGTTCGAGAAGGGCTGGGTGCAGCCGCATCCGCCCCAGCGCCTCACCGGCAAGACGGTCGCGGTCGTCGGCTCCGGCCCCGCCGGGCTCGCGGCCGCGCAGCAGCTGACGCGCGCAGGCCACACGGTCGCCGTCTACGAGCGGGAGGACCGCATCGGCGGCCTCATCCGCTACGGCATCCCCGAGTTCAAGATGGAGAAGCACCGCCTCGACCAGCGACTGAACCAGATGATCGCGGAGGGCACCCGCTTCCGCGCGGGCGTCGAGATCGGCCGCGACATCGCGTGGGACGAGCTGCGTCGCCGCTACGACGCCGTGGTCGTCGCCACCGGCGCATCGGTGCCCCGCGACCTGCCCGTGCCCGGCAGGGACCTCGACGGCGTGCACTTCGCCATGGAGTACCTGACGCAGTCGAACAAGGCGGTCGCCGGCGACGACGTCCCCGCGCAGATCACCGCCGAGGACCGTCACGTCGTCGTCATCGGCGGCGGCGACACGGGCGCGGACTGCATCGGCACCGCGCACCGCCAGGGTGCCGCGAGCGTGACGAACCTCGCGATCGGCCGGCAGCCTCCCGCCACCCGCAGCGACTCGCAGCCGTGGCCGATGATGCCGACCGTGTTCGAGATCTCGAGCGCGCACGAGGAGGGCGGCCGCCGCGAGTACCTCGCCTCGACCGTCGAGTTCGTCGACGACGGCACCGGACGGGTCTCGCAGCTCCGCGTCGCCGAGACGGAGTACCTCGACGGCAAGCGCGTTCCGCGGGCCGGCACGGAGCGTCTGATCCCCGCGGACCTCGTCCTCGTCGCGATGGGGTTCACCGGCCCCGAGCAGGACCACCTGGGCGACCAGCTCGGCGTGCCCTTCGACGGCCGCGGCACCCTCACCCGCGACGACCGGTTCCAGACCACCGAGCCGGGCGTCTTCGTCGCCGGTGACGCCGGCCGCGGCCAGTCGCTCATCGTCTGGGCGATCGCGGAGGGGCGCAGCGTCGCGGCCGAGGTGGACGCCTACCTCGAGGGGCGCACCGAGCTGCCCGCTCCCGTGCGTCCCACCGATCGCGCCATCTCCATCTGACCCCCGCCGGTTCGTTGCTGTCCACGACATACGGATAGCCTCGGATCGCACTGCCCGAACGAGTACGCGAAAGCTGGAACCCCACCGCATGAGACGCGCCAAGATCGTCGCCACGCTCGGCCCCGCGACCTCGAGCCTCGAGAACATCCGGGCCATCATCGACGCGGGCGTCGACGTCTGCCGGATGAACCTGTCCCACGGCAGCTACGAGGTCCACGAGGGCGTCTACCGGAACGTCCGCGAGGCGTCCGACGCCTCCGGCCGCGCCGTCGCCGTCCTCGTCGACCTGCAGGGGCCGAAGATCCGGCTCGGCCGGTTCGCGGACGGTCCGCACGACCTCGCCGAGGGCGACGTCTTCACGATCACCACCGAGGACGTCCTCGGCACGAAGGAGCTCGTCGGGACGACCTTCAAGGGCCTGCCGCAGGACGTGAAGGCCGGAGACTTCCTCCTGATCGACGACGGCAAGGTCCGCGTCCAGGTGATCGACACCGACGGGGTCCGCGTCCGGACCCGTGTCGTCGTGGCCGGCACCGTGTCGAACAACAAGGGCATCAACCTGCCCGGCGTCGCGGTGAACGTGCCGGCCCTGTCCGAGAAGGACGAGGCGGATCTCCGCTGGGGTCTCGCGCTCGGCGCCGACCTGATCGCGCTGTCCTTCGTGCGCAGTCCCGACGACCTCGCCCGCGTGCACGAGATCATGGACGAGGCCGGGCGCCGCGTCCCGGTGATCGCGAAGATCGAGAAGCCGCAGGCCGTCGAGCACCTCGAAGCGATCATCGACACGTTCGACGGCGTCATGGTCGCGCGCGGCGACCTCGGCGTGGAGCTGCCGCTCGAGCAGGTGCCGATCGTGCAGAAGCAGGCCTGCGAGATCGCCCGCCGGCTCGCCAAGCCGGTCATCGTCGCGACGCAGATGCTCGAGTCGATGATCTCCTCCCCTGTGCCGACCCGCGCCGAGACCTCGGACGTCGCGAACGCCGTGCTCGACGGCGCGGACGCCGTCATGCTGTCCGGGGAGACGAGCGTGGGGGAGTACCCCGTGGTCACCGTCTCGACGATGGCGCGCATCGTGACCTCGACCGAGGACCACGGGCTCGACCGCATCCTCCCGCTCGGCACGAAGCCGCGCACGCAGGGCGGTGCGATCACCCTCGCCGCCGCCGAGGTCGCCGACTTCGTGGGCGCCAAGTACCTCTGCGTGTTCACCGAGTCCGGCGACTCGGTGCGCCGCATGGTGCGCCTCCGCTCGAAGATCCCCGTGCTCGCGTTCACCCCCGAGCCCGGCATCCGGTCCCGGCTCGCGCTGTCCTGGGGCGTCGAGACGTTCCTCGTCCCGCGCGTCACGACGACGGACGAGCTCATGCACCAGGTCGACGACGTGCTCCTCGGCATCGACCGCTGCCAGCGCGGCGAGAAGGTCGTCGTGATCGCCGGGAGCCCTCCCGGGATCCCCGGTTCCACCAACGACATGCGCGTGCACGTGATGGGCGACGCGATCGGCGGCGCCGCACCCGCCTACCAGCGCCTGGCCTGACGCAGCGCGAAGGGGCGGCCACCGGTTCGGTGGCCGCCCCTTCGCACGTACCGGTGGTGGGACTCGAACCCACATGCCCTCTCGGACAGCGCATTTTGAGTGCGCCGCGTCTGCCGTTCCGCCACACCGGCTTGAAACCGCTCCACCCTAGGGCTGCACGCCCTCCCGCGCATCGCGGCCCGGGCCCGCTGGGCGTGTCGGGTGCCATAAGGTTGCCGGGTGGCCCAGAACGGAACGAGCGCTCCTCGCCGCGTCGTCGTCGCCGAGGACGAATCCCTGATCCGACTCGACATCGTCGAGATCCTTCGGGACAACGGGTTCGACGTCGTGGGCGAGGCCGGCGACGGCGAGACCGCGGTGCAGCTGGCGACCGAGCTCCGTCCGGACCTGGTGGTCATGGACGTGCGCATGCCGCAGCTCGACGGCATCAAGGCTGCGGAGCGGCTGACGAAGGACCACATCGCGCCGGTCGTGCTGCTGACGGCGTTCAGCCAGAAGGAGCTCGTCGAGCAGGCGACGGAGGCGGGTGCGCTCGCGTACGTCGTGAAGCCGTTCACCCCGGCCGACCTGCTGCCTGCGATCGAGATCGCGCTGGCGCGCTACGCCCAGATCGTCGCGCTCGAGACCGAGGTCGCCGACATGGTCGAGCGCTTCGAGACCCGCAAGCTCGTCGACCGGGCGAAGGGCCTGCTCAACGAGAAGATGGGCCTCTCGGAACCCGAGGCGTTCCGCTGGATCCAGAAGGCGTCGATGGACCGCCGCCTGACGATGCACGACGTCGCCCAGGCCGTCATCGAGCAGCTGAGCGCCCCCAAGAAGTAGCCCCCCGGGCGCACCTCAGCAGGCCCCTGGCACTCCGGCAGGCCGGGACGGTCGCTGCGAGCCTGCCGAAGCGCGGACAGCCTGCCGAAGTGCTCCGACTCAGCGGAGGTCTCGGAGCAGGTTGGACATCCGCACCGTCGAGAGCCGGTTGCCGGCCTCGTCGCGGACGACGATCTCGTGGGTGCACAGGGTGCGGCCCAGCACGAGCGCCTCGCACGTCGCGACCACGAAGCCGTCGGTGGCGGAGCGGCTGTGGGTCGCGTTGATCTCGATGCCGACCGCGTAGCGGCCGGGCCCCGCGTGGATGGCGGAGGAGACGCTGCCGAGGCTCTCGCCGAGGACCACGTGCGCGCCGCCGTGCAGCAGGCCGACGACCTGCCTGTTCCCCGCCACCGGCATGCGCGCGACCGAGTGCGAGGCGGAGAGCTCGAGGAAGTCGATGCCCATCTTGACGGCGAGCTCGCCGCCCTGGCTGGACACCAGCCGTTCCACCAGCTCGGGGTCGAGGTCGTCGGGGAGCTGCACGGTGCCTCCAGGGTCGGGCCGGGAGCGTCGGCGGCGCTCACTACGCTCGAATCATGCCCGAATCGTCGAAGCCGACGCTGCTCGTGGTCGATGGGCACTCGCTCGCGTTCCGCGCGTTCTACGCCCTCCCCGTCGACAGCTTCACCACCTCGGACGGCCAGCACACGAACGCCATCCACGGGTTCCTGTCGATGCTGCTCCTCCTGCTGCAGAAGGAGCGGCCGAGTCACCTCGCGGTCGCGTTCGACATCTCCCGCTTCTCCTTCCGCACCCGCGAGTACCCGGAGTACAAGGGCACCCGGAACGAGACGCCGCCGGAGTTCAAGGGGCAGGTCCCGCTGCTGCAGGAGGCGCTCGCGGCGATGAACATCCCGACCGTCACGAAGGAGGACTTCGAGGCGGACGACATCCTCGCGACGCTGTCGGTGCAGGGGCGCGAGCAGGGCTACCAGGTGCTCGTCGTCTCGGGGGACCGGGACTCCATCCAGCTCGTGAACGAGGACGTCACACTGCTGTACCCGTCGGTCCGGGGCGTGTCGGAGCTGACGCGGTACGACGTCGCGAAGGTCAAGGAGCGCTACGGGATCGAGCCGCACCAGTACCCCGAGATCGCCGCGCTCGTCGGGGAGACGAGCGACAACCTGCCGGGGATCGACAAGGTCGGCGAGAAGACCGCGGTGAAGTGGATCACCCAGTACGGCTCGCTCGAGAACCTGCTCGAGCGGCGCGCCGAGGTGAAGGGCGTCGTCGGCGACAAGCTGCGCGAGCAGTGGGAGAACGCGGCGCGGAACCGGCGGCTGAACCGCCTGCACACCGACGTCGACCTGCCCGTCGCGCCGGGCGACCTCGCCCGGCGGCCGATCGACGAGGACGCCGTCCGTGCCGTGTTCAAGCGCCTCGAGTTCAGGACGCTGCTCGACCGCGTCCTGAAGCTCGAGGGCGGGGGAGTCTCGGGGTCCGCGCCGGAGGCGGACGCGGACGCGGACGCCGCCCCGCCGGCCCCGGCCCCGCAGGCGCTCGTCGGCGACGAGCTGCAGTCGTGGATCGACCGGATGTGCGCGGCGAACCCGGCCGGTCTCGGCCTGCAGGTCGAGACCCAGGGCGGCCGGGTCGTGTCGATCGGGGTGGCCGGTCCGGACGAGACGGTCGACCTCCCGTGGCAGCCGGGCCGTGCCGACTGCGCGCCGATCGAGCGCTGGCTCGCCGACGCCGACGCTCCCAAGCTGCTGCACGACGCGAAGACGCAGCTGAAGGCGCTCGCCTCGAGCGGCCTCCCGTTGCGCGGCGTCGTGTTCGACACCCTCCTCGCCGCCTGGCTGCTGCGCCCGAGCGGTCAGGAGAAGACCCTGGCGCAGGTCGTCGACCGCTTCCTCCAGGAGCGCCTGCCCGAGGCCGACCCCAACCAGCTCGTGCCCGACGTCGGCGGTGGGAGCCCCGCTCCGACCCACGCCTGGTACGTGCTGCGGTCCGCGCACGTGCTGAAGGAGGGGCTCGACGCGACGACGCTGCAGGTGCTGGTCGACATCGAGCTGCCGACCCTCGACGTGCTGGCGCGCATGGAGACGGCGGGCGTCGCCGTCGACGCCCTCGCGCTCGACGCCCTGAACACCGAGCTCTCGACCCGGATCGCCGACCTCGCCGACGAGGCGTACGGAATCGTGGGCCACGAGCTGAACCTCGGCTCACCGAAGCAGCTCCAGGAGGTCCTGTTCGGCGAGCTCGGGATGCGGGGCACGCGCAAGACGAAGACCGGCTACTCGACCGACGCCGACTCCCTCGCCGACCTCCAGGCGACGAACCCGCACCCGTTCCTCGACGTGCTGCTGCAGCACCGCGACGCGTCCAAGCTCAGGCAGATCATCGAGACCCTGCAGCGCGGTATCGCCGACGACGGTCGGATCCACACGACGTACGTGCAGACCGGCACGACCACCGGCCGCATCTCGTCGAACGACCCGAACCTGCAGAACATCCCGATCCGGGCCGAGGAGGGCAGGCGGATCCGCGGCGCGTTCATCGCGGGGGAGGGCTACCCGACGCTGCTCACGGCCGATTACTCGCAGATCGAGATGCGGATCATGGCGCACCTCTCGGAGGACGCCGGACTGATCGAGGCGTTCCAGTCCGGCGAGGACCTGCACCGCTTCGTGGGTTCGCGGGTGTTCGGCGTCGAGCCGGCCGATGTGACGCCCTTCATGCGCACCAAGGTCAAGGCGATGTCGTACGGCCTCGCCTACGGGCTGTCCGCGTTCGGCCTCTCCCAGCAGCTCCGGATCGACCGGCGCGAGGCGGAGGACCTGATGCAGGGGTACTTCGAGCGGTTCGGCGGGGTCCGCGACTACCTGCGCGACGTCGTCGAGCACGCGCGCGTCGCCGGGTACACCGAGACGATCTTCGGCCGCCGTCGGCCGTTCCCGGACCTGAACAGCCCCAACCGGGTGCTGCGGGGCAACGCGGAGCGCGCGGCGCTGAACGCGCCGATCCAGGGCACCGCCGCCGACATCATGAAGATCGCGATGATCGGCGTCGGCAAGGACATGGCCGACCAGGATCTGCGCTCGCGGCTGCTGCTCCAGGTCCATGACGAGCTCGTGCTCGAGGTCGCCGAGGGGGAGCGGGAGGTGCTCGGCGAGATCGTCGAGCGCCGGATGCGCGATGCCGCCCGGCTCAGGGTGCCGCTCGAGGTGCAGGTCGGCACCGGCCACGACTGGGACGCCGCGGCCCACTAGCGTCTCCCGCCGCCGGGCGGAGGAACGACGGAGGGCGGCACGCCGCGGATGCCGTCGGACGCGACACGCCGTCGTGCCTGCGAGTCGGCGTGGTTGACACCGACAACGTTTGGGGCTTGGATGCAGTCGGTTCGCCGTCGGTGAACCACCGTTGGATCCGCTGTACAGGAACTCTGGACTCGCTACAAAGGGGTAACAAGGACAATGTCCGCTTACACGCCGACCGTCACGGGCACTGGCCCGCGAGCGGCGGTTCAGCGCTTCGGCGCCTTCCTCGCCGGCATGATCATGCCGAACCTCGGGGCGTTCATCGCCTGGGGCCTGATCACCGCCCTGACCATCCCGAACGGGTGGATCAACCTGATCGCGCGCGCCACGCACGCGATCCCGAACACCGCGACGAGCTCGACCGCGTTCTCCTCCACGGTGGGCGTCGTCGTCGGCCCGATCATCGTCTTCCTGCTGCCGATCCTGATCGGCTACACGGGCGGTCGTCTCGTCCACGGCCAGCGCGGCGCGGTCGTCGGTGCGATCGCGACGCTCGGCGCGGTCGTCGCGCCGGTCGCGCTGCAGATCGCCCCCGCCGGACTCGCCGTGCCGAAGGACATCACGGGCCTCGGCCCGAACTTCCTCGCCGGCTTCGTCATGGGCCCGCTGACGGCTCTCGTCCTGAAGCTCTGGGACCGTCTGGTCGACGGCAAGCTGGCCTCCGGCTTCGAGATGCTCGTGGACAACTTCTCCGCCGGCATCATCGGCGGCCTGTTCGCGGTGATCGGCATCTACGTGCTCGGCCCGATCATCATCGCGATCAACACGGGCCTCGGCGCGGTCGTCGACTTCCTCGTGAAGTCGAGCCTGCTGCCCCTCGCGTCGATCATCGTCGAGCCCGCCAAGGTGCTCTTCCTGAACAACGCGATCGGCAACGGCGTCCTCGTCCCGCTCGGCACCCAGCAGGCGCAGGGCGGCGGCACGTCGATCCTGTTCATGATCGAGTCGAACCCCGGCCCCGGCCTCGGCATCCTGGTCGCGATGTGGCTGTTCGGCCCCCGCGCGATCCGTCCGACGGTGCCGTCCGCGATCATCGTCCAGTTCCTCGGCGGCATCCACGAGATCTACTTCCCGTACGTGCTGATGAAGCCGATCCTCGTGATCGCCGCGATCCTCGGTGGCGGCATGGGCGTGCTCACCTTCGTGGTGCTCGGCGGCGGGCTGATCGCCCCCGCATCGCCGGGATCGATCATCGCCTACGTCCTGGTCTCGGCCCCTCGCACGCTCCTGCCGAACCTCGTCGGCGTCGTGATCGCCGCGGGCGTGTCGTTCGTCGTGGGCTCGCTGCTGCTCGGGTTCGGCCGCAACGAGCGGACCGCGATGGACCTCGAGGAGGCCAACGCGCGCAATGCGCAGAACAAGGGTCGCAAGACCGCCGTCGCCGGCGCCTGAGCGATCATCGCGGTTCGGGGCGGGGGCACAGCCCCCGCCCCGTTCCCGTTGCAGCACCGTGAAGTAGGGTCGGGAAGACCAGGAGCGAAGGAGCACATCACCAGATGACGACCGTCGATGGTTCGAGCATCAAGAAGCTGATCGTCGCGTGCGACGCGGGCATGGGCAGCAGCGTGATGCTGGCCGGTCAGCTGAAGAAGCAGTTGAAGAAGAGCGGCGTCGTGGTCGAGCACTCGCCCGTCGCGCACATCCCTCAGGACGCCGACATCGTCGTCACCCAGGCGGGTCTCGCGGATCGCGCCCGAGGCGTCGTCCCGAACGTCCCCGTCGTCCCGTTCCAGCTGTTCCTGGGCGACCCGCAGGTCGCCAAGATCGTCAAGGCGATCCAGGACGGCACGACCGTCGAGGTCTGAGCCATGACCGACACCGCACTCACCTCACTCCTGGCGGAGGACTCGATCCGCCTCGACTGCACCGCGGTCGACCGGTTCGACGCGGTTCGCCAGTGCGGCGCAGCACTGGTCGCCGCGGGGGCGGTCGACGAGTCCTACGTCGACGCGATGATCCAGCGCGAAGAGACCGTCTCCACGTTCGTCGGCGAGGGCGTCGCGATCCCGCACGGCACGCTCGCCGGCAAGGAGTCGGTCAGGCACGACGCCATCGTGGTCCTGCGCTTCCCCGGCGGCGTCGACTGGGAGGGCAACGCCGTCTCCGTCTGCGTCGGCATCGCGGCTGCCGGCGGCGGCCACATCGCGCTGCTGTCCCAGCTCGCGGAGATCCTGCTCGATCCAGAGAAGGCGGAGCAGCTGCGCTCCGCGTCGAGCGCGGAGCAGGTCTACAGTCTGCTCACGCCCGACCCGGACGAGGACTGACCCCGGGCCCCGAGCCCTCCGATCCATGAAGGAGCACCATGCCTGAGCGCACCGTATCCATCGCGTCGAGCGTCGGCCTCCACGCCCGCCCCGCCTCCCTGTTCAGCCAGGCCGCGGCGAAGGCCGGTGTGCCCGTCACGCTCACCACGAAGGCCGGCAAGAGCGTCAACGCCGCCAGCATCCTCGGAATCCTGTCGCTGGGGATCGGCCACGGCGAGGAGGTCACTCTGAAGGCGGACGGCGACGGCGCCGACGCCGCGCTGGACTCGCTGGTCGAGCTGCTGTCGACGGACCTCGACAAGGAGTAGGCCGCACGAGGAGCGAGCGGCCCGACGGAGCGATCCGTCGGGCCGCTCGTGGTTCCGGCGGTCGCCGGCTCGCTCCGCTCCGCCCCGCCATCGGAGCCGACGCGCGGGAGGGACCCTCAGGCGACGAGGCGGGACTGCGTCGCTGCGGAGAGCGGTACGGTCTCGGTCGTCATCGCGGCGAGATCCACACGGGTCACGGTCTCGGACGGCACGGGCTCCCAACCCGCGATGTCCAGGCCGCTGGAGGCGAACAGGATCGACCCGTCCTCGCCCCGCCTCGTGCGCACCTGGTAGTACGCGTCGACGTGATGGCGGGGGAGTCGCTCCGGCGGGATCCCACTCGCCGCGAACACGCCCAGCGGGATCGGCACGTTCTCGCTGGCGTGCACCGCGAACAGCTCCGTCGGCGTGAGCAGCAACGCGTTCAGGCTGCGGTCCGGGTAGGCGGTGCGCAGCGTCGCGACCGTCTCGACCAGGGCGTCGAACACCGTCGCGCCCCGCGCGACGAGGGTGCGGACGGCGGCGAAGTACCGCTCGCTGTCGGTCGTGCCCTGGAGCGAGGCGAAGCGGTCGGCGTCGATCAGGCGCTCGATCGGCCCGGACGGCTCGAGCGACCCGTTGTGCGCGAAGGCCATGCCGTCGGCCAGGAAGGGGTGGGTGTTCGCGCGCGTGCAGGCCAGCCCCTGGGTCGCGAGGCGCAGGTGGACGAGGCGGGCGGTCGACGCTCCGGCGGTGAGGCTGGCTTCCAGCTGGAGGTCGTCGACACCCGAGGTCGAGCGGACGTGCCGGTGGATCGCGCCGTCGACGCCCCGCCATGCGGTGCCCCAGCCGTCCCGGTGGAGCCGCGCCATGTCGGCGAAGACCTGCCGCTGATCGGTGCCGAGCACCGCCTCCATCGTCGCGGGGGCGGGCGAGGCCGCACCGAGCAGTCGACACATGTCGCCTCCAGCACGTCGGGATGTGACCAGCGACACCCTCGACGCCGGCGGCTACCCACCCCACGCTACGCGCCGCGTGTTGCAGCCGTGTGAACACGCGCCGCGGGGGCAGAAGCGGACCGTGTGGGCCCGGAGCGAATGCGGGTAGACTGTTCGATCGCGTCCGTGGCCCATGCCGCGGCACGCGCGCGATGGCCGCTCGGGTTCCTTGTCGTCCGTCCATCGCCGGGCGTCCGTTCGGCGCCCGCGACAACTCCATCCGCATCGCTCGCGGCCGCCGTCCGGCGCGTCGTGGCCCGACACGAAACCACCACACCATCTCTATGACTCTCACACCGACCGCATCGGCCCCCAAGCAGGTCGCGATCAACGACATCGGATCCGCTGAAGACTTTCTGGCCGCGGTCGAGAAGACCCTCAAGTTCTTCAACGACGGCGACCTCATCGAAGGCACCGTCGTCAAGATCGATCGCGACGAGGTCCTCCTCGACGTGGGCTACAAGACCGAGGGCGTCATCCCGTCCCGCGAGCTCTCGATCAAGCACGACGTCGACCCCAACGAGGTCGTCTCAGTCGGCGACAGCGTCGAGGCCCTCGTCCTCCAGAAGGAGGACAAGGAGGGTCGGCTGATCCTCTCCAAGAAGCGCGCGCAGTACGAGCGCGCCTGGGGCGACGTCGAGCGCATCAAGGACGAGGACGGCGTCGTCACGGGCACCGTCATCGAGGTCGTCAAGGGCGGCCTCATCGTCGACATCGGCCTCCGTGGCTTCCTGCCGGCCTCGCTCATCGAGCTGCGCCGTGTCCGCGACCTCACGCCGTACCTCGGCCAGAGCATCGAGGCGAAGATCCTCGAGCTCGACAAGAACCGCAACAACGTGGTCCTCTCCCGCCGCGCTCTGCTCGAGCAGACGCAGTCCGAGAGCCGCACCACGTTCCTCAACAACCTGCACAAGGGCCAGGTCCGCAAGGGCACGGTGTCCTCGATCGTCAACTTCGGCGCGTTCGTCGACCTGGGCGGCGTGGACGGCCTGGTGCACGTCTCCGAGCTCTCGTGGAAGCACATCGAGCACGCGAGCGAGGTCGTGGAGGTCGGTCAGGAGGTCACCGTCGAGGTGCTCGAGGTCGACCTGGAGCGCGAGCGGGTCTCCCTGTCGCTGAAGGCGACGCAGGAGGACCCGTGGCAGGTCTTCGCCCGCACCCACGCGATCGGTCAGGTCGCGCCGGGCAAGGTCACGAAGCTCGTGCCGTTCGGTGCGTTCGTCCGCGTCGCGGACGGCATCGAGGGCCTCGTGCACATCTCCGAGCTGTCCGCCCGTCACGTCGAGCTCGCCGAGCAGGTCGTGTCGGTCAACGACGAGGTGTTCGTGAAGATCATCGACATCGACCTCGAGCGCCGGCGCATCTCGCTGTCGCTGAAGCAGGCGAACGAGGACGTCGACCCCGAGGGCACCGAGTTCGACCCGGCGCTCTACGGCATGCTCACCGAGTACGACGAGCAGGGGAACTACAAGTACCCCGAGGGCTTCGACCCGGAGACCAACGAGTGGCGCGAGGGCTTCGAG
>JABBOB010000004.1:36211-104548 GCA_019352055.1 Acidobacteriota bacterium | reverse complement strand
ACACCTCGGGGTGCCCGAAGAACCAGAACAGGTGCTGCCAGAGGATCGCACCACCCGGCATCCCGAACACGTGGGCGCCGAACACGCGTTCCGCGCCGAGGACGAGCAACGCCGCCGCGAGCACCGGGAACGCGATGATCACGAGGAGCGCGGTGATCAGCACGGTCCAGACGAACAGCGGCATCCGGAACATCGTCATACCGGGCGCGCGCATCGTGATGATCGTCGTGAGGAAGTTGACGGACCCGAGGATCGTGCCGAATCCCGACAGCGCCAGGCCCATCACCCAGAGGTTGCCGCCGAGTCCCGGCGAGTAGGCGTCCGTGGACAGCGGTGCGTAGGCGGTCCAGCCGAAGGCCGCGGGCCCGTAGGGGGTCAGGAAGCCGCCGAGCAGCACCGTGCTCCCGAACAGGTAGAGCCAGTAGGCGAACGCGTTCAACCTGGGGAAGGCGACGTCGGGGGCGCCGATCTGCAACGGCATCAGCACGTTGGCGAACCCGGCGAAGAGCGGCGTCGCGAAGAGCAGCAGCATGATCGTGCCGTGCATCGTGAAGAGCTGGTTGTAGACCTGCGGCTGCACCAGCGTCGAGCCCGGCTCGAACAGCTGCGCCCGGATGATCAGCGCGAGCACGCCTCCGAAGAGGAAGAACGTGAACGACGTGATCAGGTAGAGGTAGCCGATCTTCTTGTGGTCGGTGGTCGTCAGCCATTCGACGACCACGTTGCCCTTGCGGCCCGGATCACCGGGGCGCGGGACCGGGTCCACCCCGCTCGTGGCCCGTCCGCCGACGCCCTCGATGGCCGGCACCCGTGTTGTGGTCATCGCGGAACCCTTTCGGATCGGCAGTCGTGCTGCGGCAACGATCGCGTGTCTTGCTCAAGACTTGCACAAGTGCAAATGATTCGATGGATCCCTCAGAACACCCGAAGCCGGAGGCACCCGATGAGCGAGCCGCACCACATCCGAAGCACGGAGCCGAACGAATCGACCGGTTCCGGGTCCGGGTCCGCCGGTTCCGGGTCCGCCGCGTCCGGGTCCGCCGCGTCCGGGTCCGCCGCGTCCGGGCGCGACGTGTCCGGGACGGACCGGCGACCCCCGATCCCGATCGACGACGGCCGCTGGGAGCTCGTCCCGCTGGAGGACGGGGAGTCCTGGAACCTGCGGGCCGCGGATGAGCCGGACGCACCGCGACTGGCTCACATCACCATCAGCGAGCAAGGCTTCTACAGCATCGATCGACCAGGGGTGGTCCGGGGACCGTACGTCACCCTCAGCGAAGCCGCTTACCCGCTCGCGCGCCACGATCGCGCCCTCCTCAGCGAGGACGTCGACCGGGCGTCCGTCGAGCGGCCGCTCACGCCGGCACCCCTGGGCCCGGCAGCGGGGCGTGCCGGCTGGCGACCGGCCCTGCTGCTCGTCCTCGTCACGATCGGTCTCGCCATCGGCCTGCGCAGGACGCTCCCGGCCGCTCGGTAGCAGCGCGGGCCGGAGGGCGGCGGGTCACGACCGCGCCGCGAGCCGGTCGGCCGCCCTCGCGGCGACGGCCATGATCGTCAGCGCGGGGTTCGCGCTGCCCTGGGTCGGCAGCACGCTCCCATCGGTGATCATGAGGTTCGGCACCGCGAAGGCGCGGCAGTCGCCGTCGACCACCCCGTCCTCAGCGGTACGGCCCATGCGGGCACCCCCGACGAGGTGGGCGTAGCGCTGGAACGTGATCGCGTCCGTGCCGCCGGCTGCGTGCAGGATGTGCGTCATCGCGGTCCCGGCGGCCTCGATCAGCTGCTTGTCGTTCTCGCACTGCGTGTAGGCGAAGTGCGCGACGGGAAGACCGAACCGGTCCTTCTCCTCCGACAGCGTGACGCGGTTGTCGGGCTGGGGCAGCAGCTCGCAGAGCGCACCGAGCGTCGCCCAGTGCACGTAGTCGCTCATCTTCTCCCGCAGGTCGCGTCCCCAGTCCCCCTGCGCGGACACGTGCTCCGCCCAGGTGATCGGCAGCGGGGACACGGTCTGGATGGAGAAGCCGCGCTTGTACGGCTTGGTCGGGTCCGTCTCGTAGAACGCCTCGCTCGATACCTCGGGCGGGGGCGCCTTGTACATCCGCACCTCGGCGTCGAACCGGGCCGCGGTCTGCGGAGCCCCCTGCACCATGAGATAGCGGCCGACCAGGTCGTGGTCGTTCAGCATCCCGTCGGGGAACCGGCGATCGGTCGCGGAGTTCAGCAGCAGACGGGGCGTCTCGATCGAGTACCCGGCGACGGCGACCATCCGGGCCGGCTGGAAGCGCTCCACGCCCTCGGACTCGCGGATGAAGTGCACGCCCGTTGCGCGGCCGGTGCGCTCGTCGAAGCCGATCCGGGTGACCATCGTGTCCGGGCGGATCTCCACCCCGTGTGCGAGGGCGTCGGGAAGGTGGGTGATGAGCGGGGACGCCTTCGCGTTCACCTTGCACCCCTGCAGGCAGAAGCCCCGGTAGATGCAGTGCGGGCGGTGACCGAAGCGCCCGTTGCTGATCGCCACCGGCCCGACGCGGGTCTCGATGCCGAGCGCGGCGGCACCCCGCTGGAACAGCTCGCCGTTGCCGCCGACGGGGTGGGCGGTCTGCGGGTACGAGTGGGGTCGCCCCCACGGCCAGTCCTGCCCGGCGACCGGCAGCTCCTGCTCGATCAGCTCGTAGTACGACTCGAGGGCGTCGTAGTCGAACGGCCAGTCGGCACCCACGCCGTCGTTCGTCGCGGTGGCGAAGTCGCTCGGATGGAACCGTGGCGTGTACCCGGCGTAGTGCACCATCGAGCCGCCGACGCCGCGGCCGGAGTTGTTCGAACCGAGCGGCACGGGGTCGGCGCCCCCGATGGTCCGGGGGTCGGTCCAGTAGAGGGTGTGCGATCCCGCCTCGTCGCTGACCCAGTCGTGCTCCGGATCCCAGAACGGCCCGGCGTCGAACCCGACGATCTTCCAGCCGTGGCGCGCCATCCGCTGCATCAGGGTGGACCCGCCTGCGCCGCAGCCGACGACGACGAGGTCGACCTCCTCCGACTCGTCGTAGTGCCGCATCGAGTCGCGGAGCGCCGCATTCACCCGGCGCTGATCCGAGGGGATCAGCCAGGCGGACTCGTTCCGCTCGCGCACCGCCCGCAGGCTCGACATGCCGCTCACGGCGCGCTCGAGACGGTCGGGTCCATGTGCGGCTGCCGGTCGGCGACCTCGAACGGCTCCCGGGCGTCGACGCCCCGGTTCTTGTAGCCGCGCGGGTACGCGGGCCCGGGGAACCCCATCTCGTCCCAGGCGGAGGGATGGGCGTAGTACGCGGTGCACACGTACCGCGTCCACAGGTTCCAGATCCGGGCAGGCGGCATGCCGTGCCAGGAGTGCGCCGACGAGGTGCGGAGGCACTCCAGCATCTCGTGCTGCTCGTCCTCCGTCAGCTCGGCGAACGGGTGCCCGGTCGACCGCGTCGCATCCTCGTCGAGCCCCGCGAGCGAGCGCTTCCAGGCGTCGTGGTCGATCGGCATGTCGTCGTAGTGCCACCCGTCGGTCTCGTTCGCGGCCAGGCGCGCGTCGATCGACGAGAGCAGGGCGAAGGCGAAGTCCGCGTCGACCGCGACGAGCTGGGCCACGAGCGCGACCCCGGCGGGCCGCACCTCCTCGGGCAGGGAGGTGATCGGCTTGGGCGGCTCGAGTCGGGCGAGCACCACCTTGCGGGTGGCCTCGTCCCAGTGCTGCGACTGCCCGACGACGGAGAAGCCCGGGAAGCGGTGCTGCCACGCGTCCCCGCGCCGTCCTCCGGCGCTCATCGCTCGCGCCGGAGGACGGCGGCGAGCAGCCCCATGCCGCCCACGACGGTCACCAGCAGAGGCGCCAGGAGCGGTGGCCCCATCTCCAGGTTGTAGGGGATGTTGCGCCACCCGCCCGGCTTCTGCGCGATGCCCCTCGCGTGGAGGTAGACGCCCTGCAGGCCGTTGGCGACGATCGCCGCCGAGGTGACGGGCAGCGCTGTCTTCGCGGCGGTCCTGCTCGCCACGCCGGCGATCCCGGCGACCGCGCCGATGGGGCCCAGCACCACCGGGAGCCACATCAACCGGTTCCCGAAGCTCGCCTTGTCGTGCTCGAAGTAGATCTCGGCGGCCGTCACCAGCGCCCCCACCGCGGTCAGTCCGGAGAGCGAGCGCTCGAAGCGTCCGGTGCGCACGTCGCCCACGAAGCGATCGATGCCACGGAGCTCCCGGACCGCGATGCGGGTGGGCCGCGTGCGACGACGGATGCCGGACTCGAGCCCCCGTCCCATCAACGCACCATCCGAACCCGGTCGAGAATTTGCATGATGGCAAGCATGCAGCGACGATGTCGAAACAGCCGTGTATCGCCTGTGCGCCCGCCGACTGCTTCGGTGCCCGGCGGCCGAGGAGGAGCGATGGCCGACGAGACGGAGGACGTGATCCGGGCATCGCGCGCGCTGCTCGGGATCGTGGCGATGAGCATGCAATCGGCGCTCGAGCAGGTGACCCTGCCGCAGTTCCGGGTCCTCGTCCTCCTCGTCACCCTCGGACCGCAGCGCAGCGGCGCGCTCGGCGACCGGCTCGATGTCGTCCCCTCGACGATCACCCGCGTGGTCGATCGCCTCGTCAAGGGCGGCTGGGCGGAGCGGACGCTCGGTCCGGAGGATCGGAGGGAGGTCACCGTGGCGGCGACGCCGGCGGCCCACCTCCTGGTGCGCGAGGTGACGACCGAGCGACGACGTCGGTTCGATCGCGTCCTCTCCGCCATGCAGCCGGAGGACCGCACGGCGCTCGCGGACACCCTGCGCCGGTTCGCGGACATCGCCGGGGAACCCGCCCTGGACGATCCGCCGTCGTTCGGCCTCTGACTCGGAGAACGTCGGGCCGACATCGACCGCTTGCACATATGCAAATGCTTTCCTGGGCGGGTGAGCAACGAGAAGAAGTCCGAACGACGACGGGTGGCTGTGGTCACCGGGGGCAGCGCAGGGCTGGGGCGGGCAATCGTCCGCGAGTTCGCCGAGCGCGGATGGGACGTGGCGATACTCGCCCGGGGTCGTGAGGGCCTCGACGGAGCGGTCCGCGACGTCGAGCGCATCGGCCCGCGGGCGATCGGCATCGAGACGGACGTCGCCGACCGGAAGGCCGTCGAGGCCGCCGCGGACCAGGTCGAGCGGGAGCTCGGCGAGATCGACGTGTGGGTCAACGACGCGATGGTCGGGGTGTTCGGCGAGTTCCTGGACACCGACCCGGATGACTTCGAGCGCGCGGTGAGCGTGGACTTCCTCGGCTTCGTGAACGGCACCCGCGCGGCGCTGTCCCGGATGAAGCCCCGGAACCGCGGCGGCGTGGTGCAGGTCGGGTCCGCACTGGGCCACCGCGGCATCCCGCTGCAGGCGGCCTACTGCTCCTCGAAGCACGCCATCAAGGGGTTCACCGAGTCGGTCCTCACGGAGCTGCTGCACGACGGATCGGCCGTGACGCTGTCCGAGGTCGACATGCCGGCGATGAACACCGTGCAGTTCAACTGGGTCAAGTCGAGCCTCCCGAAGCACGCGCAGCCCGTCCCGCCGATCTACCAGCCCGAGATCTGCGCCAAGGTCGTGGTCGACGTCGCCGAGCGGCCGCGTCGACGCACCTGGGTCGGCGAGTCGACGGTCTTCACGATCATCGGCAACCGGCTGGGCACCCGCGTCGCCGACTGGTACCTCGCCAAGTCCGGGTACTCCGGACAGCAGGACGGCGATCCCGGCCTGCCCACCCTGCGCCCGAACCTGTACGAGCCGTCGAACCAGGGCGACCAGGGCGCGCACGGCGCCTTCGACGACCGGTCGATGCGGATCACCCCGCAGACGTGGGCGATCCGGCACCGGTCGACGACCTACTTCGCGGCAGCAGCCGCCGCGGCGACGGCCGCCGCCGCCACCGCCGGCGCGCTGCGGCGGGCGACGCGATGAGGGCCGCGCCCGCGGGTCTCGGTGTCGAGGTCGCCCGGATCGCGCTCGGGACCGCCGATCTCCTCGTCCTCAGCCGCGTCCCCAGCGGACAGGGCGAGGAGCACCGGGCGTTCCCCGGCGGGGTGCACAGCGTGCTCGGGGCTCGACAGCTGATCCAGGGCGCCACCACCGCCCGCCTGGGTGGGGCGTCGCACACCGTGGGCGGCTGTGTGGACGCGCTGCACGCCGTCTCAATGGTGGGGGTCGCGGTCGTGTCGAGCCGCTTCCGCAGAGCAGCGGTCGTGCAGGTCGCGATCGCCTCGGCGCTCGCCCTGATCGAGCTCCGCCGGCGGTCCTGATGGCCGACGTCACCGCCGCGCTCCCGTCGGGGGGCTCCGTCGCGCTCAGCGCGTTCGGCGACCCCGCGGCGGACCGACTCGTGATCCTCTGCCACCCGAGCCCGGGCTCCTCCGCGTTCGATCCCGATCCGATCGTCACCAACCGCTGGGGCGTCCACCTGATCGCCCTCGACCGACCCGGATACGGCGGTACCGAGGCGTTGCCGCCGGGCGCGCCCCACTCGCTGTACGAGCGAGCGGACGACGTCGCCGCCTACATCGCCTCGGACGAGCGGACCGCGGACCGGATATCGGCCGCCGACCTGGAGCGCTGCGGCGTCATCGGCTGGGGGACCGGCGCGATCGTCGCAGCCGCCCTCGCGGTGCGGCATCCAGAGCTGGTCGACCGGCTCGCCCTCGTGTCCGCCCCCGCTCCGGCGCACGCCGAGAAGCTCGCGAGGAGGACGTTCGCGATCCGCGACGGCAGGGAGGCCCTGCACATCGCGGACGACGACCCGGCGTTCGGTCGGCACCTCGGCCTGGGGAACCGTCTCGACCGGATGCTCGACGACGCCTTCCTGCAGGGGGACGCCGGCATCGACGGGGACCGCGCCCTGCTCGCGAACGCGGCGTGGACCCATCACCTGGAGGATCTGGCTGCGGACGTGCTCGTCCTCACCGGCGCCGACGACCCGATCCTCGACGCCGAGGACGAGCGATGGTGGCGCCGCCATCTCCCCCGCTCCGCGCAGCTCCGATCCGTCTCCGACAGTGCATCGTTGACGGTGGTGGACGCCTGGGAGGCCGTGCTTGCACACGTCGCGCCGACGCACGGCCACCTCGACGAGGGGCTCCGGGACCACGGCACCCCGCTCGTGCCGAAGCTCTGAGGCCGACTCCCGCACTCGACGGCGGGCCGGCTCATCAGCGCCCTTCGACGAACGGGCGCACGGCGCTCAGCAGCACCTCGGGCGCCTCCACCTGCGGCACGTGCCCGACGCCCTCGAGCACCTCGAACCGGGCTCCCGGGATCGCGGCCGCGTAGGCGCGCCCCAGATCGACGTCGACGATCCGGTCGGCCTCCCCCCACAGGACCAGGGTCGGCACGGTGATGCCCGCCAGGCGCTCGAGCAGGCTGGGATCGGCCGAAGCGCCGCCGTACACGGCGAGCGCCGCGCGGTTGCCGACCACGATCGCGCGGGCGGCGGGCGGGAGCGAGGCAGGGTCGGGGATCGACGCCCTGGACGGATCGAACCAGCTCCGCTCCGCGACCTGCGCGGGCGTCAACGCGAAGAAGTCCGCGGCGGGATGACCCGCGACCTGGATGCCGACGGCGTCGACGAGGACCAGGCCTGCGAGTCGCGGCGGCCGCAGCAGCGCGAGCTCGGCGCCGACCCAGCCGACGTGAGCCTCGTGCAGTGGGATGCGCTCCGGCACCTGCACGACCATCCCGGCGCCTCCCTCCACGACCTCGCCGCGCTCACCTTCCAGACCGATCAGGCCTTCGGCACGCTCGCCACGCGCCTCGAGGCCCGCGGCTTGATCCGGCGCGCGCCCGCCCCCGGGCGCGCCGTGCGCCCGGAGCTCACCCCGAGGGCGCACGCGTGTACGCGACGGGACTCCGGCTGATGAAACGCGTGGTGCGGGAGTCGTTCGGCGCCCTCGACGAGGAGGAGCGACTCGCGTTCGGCGCCATGCTCGAGCGCCTGCTCGCAGGGTGAGCGCCCGGCGCCCGAGCGGCACTCCTCCGCACCGGCGGGCTAGCGAGCGCCGACCGCGTCGAGCGTGCCGCCCATGTGCCCGGTCAGGCGAGCCGCGGCCTCGCGCACGTGCGCGACCAGCGACGTCGAGTCCTCGGGGTCGAAGCGCGCCTCCGGGAGCGTGACCCCGGTCGCACCGACGACCTCGTCGAAGGAGCCGAACACGGGTGCGGCGATCGCGACCCCGCCCTCGATCCGCTCCCCGTGGGTGATCGCGAACCCCTGCCGCCGGATCGTCTCCAACCGCTCACGGAGGTGCGGCGCATCGGTCGGCGTGCGATCGGTCGACCGCGGCAGCGGCCTGCCGAGCAGGGCCGAGCGGACCTCCTCGGGCAGGAAGGCGAAGATCGCGAGACCGCTCGCACCCGCGTGCAGGGGCAACCACTCGTGGGTCGGGAGCGTGTACCGCAGCGGGTGGGGCGACTCGACGGTGAGCGTGAACATCATCTGCCGGCGCTGATCGCTGTAGACGCCGAAGAAGGCGGACTCCCCCGACCGCTCCGTCAGACGCCGGAGGGTCTGCACCGACACCTCGTGCAGCGGGAACCGGTCGGTCGTGGTCCATGCCAGCCGCAGGAACTCGAGTCCGAGCCGGTAGGCGCCGTTCGAGGTGCGGCTCACCAGCCCGAGCGACTCGAGATCGGTCAGCAGCCGATGCACCGTGCTCGGGCTGACGCCCAGCCTGCCAGCGAGCTCACGGACGCCGTGCCGATCCTGCTCGCTGTCGACCATCTCGGTGAGCAGCTCGATGCCGCGGGCCAGCGGGTGCCGCTGCCGTGCCGCCTCCCCGCGATCGGCACCCGGTGCATGCATCGTCCGCCCCCACTGCCCACGGAGAGCGGATCGGCCCGCTGTTCCGTTCACCGCAACGGTAGCGCCCCAGGGCTCCTCGGAAGACCGTCATCTCCTTCGCCCGACCGGAAGATCAGGTCATCTTCAGCGGCGCCGAGCGAGCGCGACGACGCCATCGCCGCGGAGGCTGGACCGCGAACTCGAACGAAAGGTCACCGATGACCCCCTCCCTCACCTCCGCGACCCGTTCCATCGACGAGATCCGGATGAGCCCCCCGTGTCCCGAGTGCACCGTCGCCCTGCTGCCGGTCGGCAGCGGGCGCCACCGCTACTGGACCTGCGCGTGGTGCGGCACGACGATGCCGCGTCACTGATCCGAGCCCGCGTCAGGTCCGGGCGTGGGCGTCGAGGAAGCGGTGCACCTCGGCCTCGTCGACCCCGGGGAAGGTGCCGCTCGGCAGTGCCGCCAGGATCTGCGCGTGCAGCTTGGCGCTCGGCCATGCCCGACCGCTCCATCGCTCGGCGAGCGCCGCCTCCCCGTCGCTGCGCGGCGAACGGGCGATCCGGGCGTCCGCCCGCGCGACCGTGTCGCGCCCACGGAACCACTTCGAGTCGGCGAACCGCACGCCGACGGTGATCGAGAACTCCTCGCTGGCCGACGTGCCCGTCTGCGTCGAGCACCAGAACGTGCCGGCGGGGGTGTCCGTGAGCTGGTAGAACTCGGTCGTCCGGTTGGTGCGCTCGAACGCCGCCCGCGCCGCCCACGCGGGATGGACCAGCTGGCCTTCGACCGATCCCGAGACGTCGGCCGGCAAGGGCAGCCCGTCGTTCTCGTAGGCCTTGAGGATCGCTCCGTCGTCGCGCACCCGAAGGAAGTGCAGGGGCATGCCGAGGTGCACCGTCGCCAGGTTCATCAGCCGCAGCGCCGCCGCCTCGTGAGTGACCCCGAACGCGTCACGGAAGTCCTCGATCGCGAGGTCGCGCCGCTGCTTCGCGTCGCGCAGGAACCTCACGCTCGCCTCCTCGGGCATGAGGCAGGCGGCGGCGAAGTAGTTGATCTCGAGCCGCTGGCGGAGGAACTCCGCATAGTCCTTCGGCTCCCGATGTCCCAGCACGCGATGGGCCATGGCCTGCAGCGCGAGCGCGCGGAGGCCGTGGCCACCCGGGATGGAGGCGGGCGGGAGGTAGATGCGCATGTTCTCGAGGTCGATCACCGACCGGGTCGAGTGCGGCAGGTCGTTCACGTGGATGAGCGAGAAGCCGAGGTGCCGCGCCATCCTCGTGACCGTGTGATGCGTGAGCGCGCCCCCCGTGTGACCCACGACCGCGCACAGGCGATCGGCCTCCCGCTCGAACGACTCCAGGTGGTGGTCCTGCCCCCGCAGCCACAGCCGCAGCTCGGTGTTCGCGCGCCGCGCCTCCTCCGGCGTCGCGATCGCGGCCGCCGCCCGCCGCCGCAGCTCACGGTGCAGGCCGACGATCGACTCCAGCACGGCCTGCGGCAGCGCGCGGCTCGCCTGGACGGTGGGCAGGCGCAGGTCCGTGTAGAGCGGATCGCGCTGGTAGCGCTCGAGCTCCACCTCGAGCGCGGACCGCGGATCGGGCGCCTCGGCGGAGAGGAGGTCCTGCACGGACGCCCCCAGGGCGACCGCGAGCGCGTCGAGCTGCGAGAGCCTCGGCTCGCGCCGCCCGTTCTCGAACATCGAGAGCTGGCTGGGCGCGATGCCGACACGATCGCTCAGCTCGTCCAGCGTCAGGCTCGCGGCTCGACGCCTCGCGCGGAGATGCCGACCGACCAGCAGCGGATCCATGCGGTTCCCATCTCGTGAAGATCGATCGATCTTCCACACCGTAGTCCTGGTGATCCGCCCTCCTCCAGCTCCAGGCTGGAGGAAGGCCCCTCCTCGATCGGAGACGTGGATGACCCCCTCGACCTTCAGCCCGGCCCTGCCCGGGCCGTCCCTGCGGACCGGCGGTCCTCGTGGACGGCAGGCGCTCGAATCCTGGGTGCGTGACATGCGCGTCCTCGCGCAGCCGGACCGGATCGTCTGGATCGACGGCTCGGAGGCGGAGCGGCAGCGCATCACGGACGAGATGGTGCGCGCGGGGTCGCTCATCCCGCTCGACCCGGAGCTGCGACCGGGCAGCCACCTGGCGCGCAGCGACCCCGACGACGTGGCCCGCGTCGAGGACCGCACCTTCATCTGCGCCGAGCGGGAGGCGGATGCGGGCCCCACGAACAACTGGCGCGATCCCGCGGCGATGCGCGAGGAGCTCGGGGCACGGTTCGCCGGCGCCATGCGCGGCCGCACGATGTACGTCGTCCCGTTCTCGATGGGCCCCCTCGGCGGCGCGATCTCGCAGCTCGGCGTGCAGGTGACGGACTCGCCCTACGTCGTGCTGTCCACGCGGATCATGACGCGGATGGGAGCCGCGGCGCTCGCGGCGATCGGCCCGGACACCGAGTGGGTGCCCGCGGCGCACACGGTCGGGATGCCCCTCGTCGCCGACGACGGGGCAGCGCTGCCCGACGTGCCGTGGCCGTCGAACGCGGTGAAGATCATCGCCCACTTCCCCGAGACGCGGGAGATCTGGTCCTACGGATCCGGGTACGGCGGCAACGCCCTGCTGGCCAAGAAGTGCTTCGCCCTCCGCATCGCGTCGGTGATGGCGCGCGAGGAGGGCTGGCTCGCCGAGCACATGCTGCTGCTCCGCCTCACCTCCCCCGCGGGCCGCACCCATCACATCGCCGCCGCGTTCCCCTCCGCCTGCGGGAAGACGAACTTCGCCATGCTCACCCCCTCCCGCCCGGGCTGGAAGGTCGAGACGATCGGCGACGACATCGCCTGGCTGCGCCCCGGGGAGGACGGTCGGCTCTGGGCGATCAACCCGGAGGCGGGCTTCTTCGGCGTCGCCCCGGGCACGGGCGAGACGACGAACCCGACCGCGATGGCGACGATGCGATCGAACACGATCTTCACCAACGTCGCGCTGACGCCCGAGGGCGACGTGTGGTGGGAGGGGAGGACCCCCGAGCCGCCGGCCGAGCTGACCGACTGGCGCGGCCTGCCGTGGACGCCTGCGAGCGGTCGCCCGGCGGCGCACCCGAACGCCCGGTTCACCAGCCCCGCGGATCAGTGCCCCACCATCTCGAGCGACTGGGACACCCTCGACGGGGTCCCGATCGACGCGATCGTGTTCGGCGGCAGACGAGCCTCGAACGTCCCGCTCGTCAGCGAGGCGGCGGACTGGACCGACGGCGTGTTCATGGGTGCGACCATCGCCAGCGAGCAGACGGCCGCAGCGGAGGGACCGGTCGGCGAGCTGCGGTTCGACCCGTTCGCGATGCTGCCTTTCTGCGGCTACGACATGGCGGACCACTGGGCGCACTGGCTGGAGATCGGCGGCCGTCTCGGCCGGCACGCTCCACGGGTGTTCCGCGTCAACTGGTTCCGCAAGGACGACGAGGGCCGCTACGTGTGGCCTGGGTTCGGGGACAACATCCGCGTCCTCGACTGGATCGTCCGTCGGCTCGAGCACGAGGTGGGCGCGGCCGTGTCGCCGATCGGCCTGCTGCCGCGCCGCCACGACCTGGACCTGGCCGGACTGGATCTGTCGGACGCGGCCGTCCGGACGATGCTCACCCTCGACCCGCGCGGATGGCGGAGCGAGGCGCGGCGGATCGAGCAGCACTTCGGGCGGTTCGACGGGAACCTGCCCGCCCCCCTCGCACGGCGGCTGCGGAAGCTGCAGCACGACCTGGCCGACTACGCCTGACACGCCGCTGCGGGCCCGGCGAGGCCCCCCGAGCCGGATCGTTCATGTCGACCATCTATGTTCCGGGCATGGCGTCAGAGTTCGAGCCCGAGCAGGTCGTCCGCGAGGTGACCGACGCGCTGCGGCGGAAGTTCCCGGGCAAGGACCCCGCGGAGGTCGAACGGGTCGTGCGTGCCGAGGTCGACGAGCTGAAGAACCGCCCGGTGCACGACTACGTGTCGGTGCTCGCCCAGCGGGCCGCCAAGAAGCAGCTCCGCGCGGAGTCGTAGGAGCCCCCGATCGCCGCGACGGAGGCGTCGGGCAGCGACGCACTGGCCGCGGCCGCGGTGGAGCTGCTGTCGGTGCCGCTCGGCAGGTTCACCGCCGAGCGGCACGCCCGCGCGAAGACGGCCCGCGCCGACGGCGATCGGGATCTCGCCGCCCGGATCGGCGCGCTCCCGAAGCCCTCGGTCTCCGCCTGGCTGGTGGACCTCCTCGTCCGGGAGGCGCCGGAGGACCTGGACCGTGTCCTCGAGCTCGGGGACGAGCTGCGCCGGGCGCAGGTCGCCGCTGATCGGGACCGCCTTCGCGAGCTGGCTGCGGAGCGGCGCTCGCTCCTCACCGAGGTGGCCCGAACGGCGGCGTCCCGAGCGGAGGGGGTGGGGCAGCGCGTCGGCGAAGGCGTGCTGGAGGAGGTGCAGCAGACGCTGCGCGCCGCGCTGGCGAGCCCCGCCGCCGCCGCCGCGGTGCGCACCGGCCGGCTCGTTCGCGCGCTGGATGCCGACGGGCTCGATCCGGTCGATCTGGACGGCGCGGTCGCGGGCGGCGCAGCGGGAGCGGCGCACCGGTCCCGCTCGGGCCGCCGGGACGGCCACGGGTCGCCGGACACCGAGGACGAGGGCGCCGCCGGGCGTGCGGCCGAGGAGTGGGAGCGGCGCATCGCGGAGGCGGAGGGTCGGGCCGCGAGGAGCGCGGCGACCGCCCGCGACGCCGCGGCGATCGCCGAGGACCGGCGACGTGATGCCGCCGACCTCCGGAAGCGGATCGAGGAGCTGCGGACCCGGCTGGACGCGGCCGAGCAGGCGCACGGCGAAGCCGAGTCCGCGGCCGCGACGGCGCGCGACGAGGCCGATGCCGCCGGCGCGGAGGCCGACCGGATCGCGACCGACGGCTGACGGGACGGGTTCCGGCCGTTCCGGGTGGAGGTGCCTACCCTGAACGACGTGGTCCCCGTCCGTGTGCTCGGTCTCGCCGTCGACGGCGCCGGGCAGCCCGTGGTGCTGCTCACGCCGCTCGTCGGCGGTTCCGGTCCGCGCACGCTCGTCCCGATCTGGGTCGGCGAGCAGGAGGCGGCGTCCATCTCGATCGCGGTGAGCGGCGAGGAGGCGCCGCGTCCGCTCTCGCACGACCTGATGAAGCGCCTCCTCGACACCGTCGGCGCGACGGTCGACCGGGTGGACATCACCCGGATCGAGGAGGGCACGTTCTTCGCGGCGCTCACGCTGGCGACACGGGAGGACGCCGTCACGCTGGACTGCCGTCCCTCCGACGGGATCGCGCTCGCCGCCCGCGTCGGCGCTCCGCTGTTCGTCGCGGAGTCGGTGCTGGAGGACGCGGGCGTGCTCGAGGACGAGGACGCGTCCGAGCCAGAGGAGGCAGAGGAGAAGGTGGAGGAGTTCCGCCGGTTCCTCGACGAGGTCGACCCGGAGGACTTCCAGGGCTGAGCACCCGCGGCTCCCCCGCTCGACCGCCGGGCGGGCAGTACCGTCGTTCCACGGTTCCCGATCCGTGGAGGACACCCATGCGGCACACCCCGACCTACCTGATGACCGACCCGCTGGAGGTCGCCAGGCTGGTCCGCGGCAACCCGTGGGCGACCTACGTCTCCGCCACGGCGAACGGCCTCGTGGCCTCCCACTACCCGACCCTGGTGGACGAGAAGGCCGACGGGCTGACGATCCTCAGCCACTTCGGCCGGCCCGACGACCAGCTGCACGAGCTCGGCGAGCACGAGGTCCTCGTGGTCGTGCAGGGCCCGCACGACTACGTCTCCGCGAGCTGGTACCCGGAGGGCGACGACGTCCCCACCTGGAACCACGTCACGGCGCACCTCTACGGGGTACCGGAGATCCTCTCCGAGGAGGAGAACTTCGCGGTGCTCTCGTCCCTCACCGACCATTTCGAGGGCGCGTTCGAGCACGGCCGCTCCCTCTCGCTGAACGAGGAGAAGTCCCGCCGCATCGCGAAGGGCACCGTCGGCCTCCGGATGCGCGTCACCCGGTTCGACGCGCGCGCGAAGCTCAGCCAGAACAAGGCGCCGGAGGTGGCCGAGCGCATCATCGCCGAGCTGGACGCCCGCAACCCGGAGCTCGCCGCGGAGATGCGCCGCGCGCGCGCGCACTGACCGGGCGCGCCGTCAGCGCACCGGGGAGACGAGATCGAACACGACCAGTCGTGCCGAGTGGGCTGCGAGGTACCGCCCCACGACGACGTGCTCGGGGTGCGGGAGGTAGGCGGCGAGCGCTCCCTGGTCCGCGAAGCGGATCACGAGGGCCCAGTCGAACCCGGCCTCGAGGTCCTCCGTGCTGATGCTGGGCCCGTGATCGACGCTGTGCACTCCGGGCAGCTGGACGAGGTGGCGCTCCACGAGCGCGTCCGCCGCCGCGGGGTCGGCACCGTCCTGCCACTCGACCAGGACGACGTGCACGATCTCGCTCATGCGCCCATCCTCCCTGCGGAGCCGGTCCCCGCAGCACCGCCCAGGTTGGTGCGTGAGGATGCACGCTCAGTCAGGAGCGTGCGACGTGGTCGGAACTCGGGGCGCGACCTCCGGACGCCGGATCGGGGTGGCTCGGCTGCACCGCCGGGGCACGGCCGTGCAGCGCGTGCTCGTCGTCGGGGACGGCTCGTTCGTCAACGAACCCGACGACCCCGCGCAGCGGCGCTTCACGGAGCAGCTCGCGGACCGGATCGCGGCCCGCACCCGGCGCGGGCTGGACCTCGACGTCGTCTGGGATCTGGCTCCCGTGCTGCACGCCGTCACCGGCGCGACGGAGGCGTGGCGGCTCTGGCGGTACGAGGCCGTGGTGGTGCTCGTCCACGAACCGCACGCGGGCCGGACCGGGCGGTGGCGCTCAGCACGGGTCGGGAAGCTGGCGCGCCAGGTGATCCCGGCCCTGGCGGAGGCCAGCAGGGTGCTGGTCGTGCGGCTCCGCTCCGGCCCCGACGAGCCCGGCCCTGAGCCCTGGGGAGGCCTCGACCGCTCGATCGTCTCCTCGGTCGTGGTGCAGCTCGGCCACGACGGCCTGCTCGAGCCCGGGGCGACCCGGGCCGATCCGATCGCGGACCTCGTGTCCGCCCTCCTGCACAGGGCGGCCGAGCGGGCCTCGCTGGGCGCCGGCCGCACCGCGAGCGAACGGCGCGCCCGGCCCGATCCGGAAGCCGAGCGGCAGCACGCGGTGGATCGGATGAGCGAGCGGCTGGGGGGCGTGACGCCCCACCTCGAGCGCGTCGTGCTCCTCGCCCGCAACACCTTCGACGTGCCGTTCGCGCAGGTGAACCTGCTCGATCACGGGCGCGTGCGCACCCTGGCATTCGTGGGTGCCCCCGGCGACACGGCCGAGCAGCCGATCTGCACCATCAGCGTCCGGAGCGCCGGGCCGACGATCATCGCCGACACCTGGAACGACCACCGTCTGGACACGAATCCGCATGTGCACGGCGGCGACCACCCGGTCCGCTTCTACGCGGCGCACCCCATCGAGTCCATGGACGGCTACCGCGTCGGCACGCTCTGCGTCTTCGACCTGAAGCCGCACGATCCGCGAGACGTCGACCCGAGCGTCCTCCGTGACCTCGCGCTGCTCGCCGAGGCGGAGATCAGCGCGCTGCCGGAGGACTGAACCGAGTCGTCCCCGCGCTGTTCAGGCCAGCAGCCAGCCCCGCTCCGCAGCGACGCGGACCGCCTCGGCCGCGTTGCGCGTGCCCGTCTTCCCGATCGCCGCGGAGAGGTGGTTCCGGACCGTGCCTTCGGAGAGGTGCAGGCGCCGGGCGACCGCGGGGGCCGCGCCGTCGTCGCGGAAGGCGAGCAGCACGTCGCGCTCCCTCCCGCTGAGCGGAGAGGCACCGACCGCGAGGGACTCGGCGGCGAGCGCGGGGTCGACGACGCGCTCCCCGGCGGCGATGCGGCGCACCACCGCTGCGAGCGTCGCCGACGGGGTGTCCTTCACCACGAACCCGGAGGCGCCCGCCTCGAGGGCGAGCCGCAGGTAGCCGGGGCGCCCGAACGTGGTGACGATGAGGCTCCGGCAGGACGGCAGCTCCGCCGCGAGCGCCCGAGCCGCTGCGATGCCGTCGGCGCCGGGCATCTCGACGTCGAGCAGGGCGACGTCCGCGCCCGTCCGGATCGCGGCCTCGAGCACCTCGTCGCCACGGCCGACCTGGGCGACGACCTCGAGATCGCGCTCCAGCCCCAGCAGGCTCGCCAGCGCGCCCCGGACCAGGGCCTGGTCGTCGGCGACGAGCAGTCGGATCACCGCTGCACCCGCAGCTCGAAGCCGCCTTGGGCGCGAGGTCCCGCATCCAGTCGAGCGCCCTCCGCAGCGGCCCGCTCCGCGAGACCGCGCAGGCCCGATCCGCTGCCGCTCGGGGGCGCACCGCGACCGTCGTCGCGGATCCGCAACCCCGTGCGCGTGAGCGCGATGGTGCAGGTGGAGGCGTCCGCGTGCCGGAGGACGTTCGTGACGCCCTCGCGCACGGCCCAGGCGAACACGGGCCGCAGGTCGGGCCGGACGACGGAGGCCGGCGAGGGCACCTCGAGCGCCACCCCACCGGCGGCGAGGGCCTCGCGCGCCGCGTCGAGCTCGCCCTCCAGCGTCACACCACGGAATCCCGCGACCGCGGCACGCAGGTCGGCGAGCGCCTGCCTGGCCAGCCGCTCGATGTCGGCGATCTCGCGCCGCGCGGCGGCCGGATCGCGCACGACCAGCTTCCCGGCCAGCTCCGACTTCACGGCGACGACGGTGAGCGAGTGCCCGAGCGAATCGTGCAGGTCGCGGGAGAAGCGGGCGCGCTCCTCATCGATGGCGAGGAGCGCGATCTGCGCGTGGGCGGCCCGGAGCTGCACGACCTGCCGGACCTGGTGACCGAACGCGACCATCAGCACCCCGACGGACAGCGTCACCCACGGTGCCGCCGAGATCGAGTCGGGCCATCCCAGCAGCGCGGCCAGCGCGACCGCCAGGACCGTGACGAGCCCGACGAAGAGCATCGCGGCCGTCTGCGACGACCAGGTGAAGGCCGCGACGACGAGCACGAGCAGCCAGGTCCACGCCGCCACCGCCCCGACCGGGAGGAAGAGCAGGCCGGAGACCAGCAGCAGGCCGACGGTGCTGCCGACCCGCACCGCCTCCCGCTCCGGCCAGACGATCGGCGGCACCGTCAGGTACAGCAGGTAGAAGGCGGCCAGGCACGCCGTCGCGATCACCCGAGCGCCGAGCCCGCCGGCGGGCGCCGACCAGACCGCGACGACGAGGAAGGCCTGGTAGGCGAGCCCGACGGACGCGCCTGCGTACCAGCGCCGGGCGCCCGGGTGGGCCAGCCGGGCCCCGAGGCCGAGCTCGCCGCTCCTCACGCCGACGAGGGGCCCGGTCACGGTCACGGCCATCACGCTACGACGGTCACGCGCGGGCCGCCTCGTGCCGGTAACGCCAGGTGATGAGCGCCGAAAGCAGCCCGGTCCAGGCGCCGAGCACCAGCGCGGGCACCAGCACGTCGCCCGACCCGGCCGCGCCGAGCTGACCGAGGCGGTTCAGCCAGTACGAGGGCACCACCTGTGCGACGTTCCCCATCCAGGACGGGAGGATCGACAGCGGCACCCACAGGCCGCCGAGGATCGACAGGCCGAGGAAGGTGACCATGAACAGCGGCTGCGCGAAGTCGGGCCGCGCGTGCTGGCCGATGAGGATCGCGATCAGCGCGAACGGGATGATCCCGATCCAGAGGCCGAAGCCGGCGGCGAGCCACTGGGGGGCGCCCAGGTGGGCGTGCAGCACGAGCACCGAGACGAGCACGACCGCGAGGATCGACGCAGCCGCGACGAGCAGCGCGGCGACCACCTTCGACACCAGGTAGGTGCTCCCGGTGAGCGGCGTGAGCCGCAGCTGCCGGTTCCAGCCGATCGAGCGCTCGTTCACGATCGCGAACGCCTGGGACAGCCCGGCCATCATCGCCCCGTAGCCGCCCATCTGGACGGTCGTCTCCACGAGCCACGGCAGCCCGGTGGCCTGGTCGACCGCGCCACCGGAGCCGTACGCGCTGCCGAAGATGAGCAGCATCGCGATCGGGAGGAGGAAGGTGAGGACGACCGACCGCACGTTGCGCAGCTGGCGGACGGCGTCGAGCAGGATGTAGTGGAGATTCATCGGGCGGCCTCCTCGGCGTCGGCGGCGGACGTGAGTGCGAGGAAGGCGTCGTCCATCGTGCGGGCGGTCACCTCGATGTCGTGGGCGTCGGAGCGCTCACCGAGGACGAGTCGCAGCACGGCGTCCGAGTCGGTGCTCGCGACACGGAGGTGCTCGCCGCGCACCTCGACCAGCTGCACCTCCGGAAGGCGCCGGAGGCGCTCGGGGAGGTCTCCGAGCGGTGCACGCGCCGAGAACGCCACGGTGCGCCCTGCGACGACGGCCTTCACCTCGGCCGGCGTGCCGTCGGCGACGACGCGCCCGCGGCTCATCATGACGACGCGGTCCGCGAACGCGTCCGCCTCGTCCAGGTAGTGGGTGGCGAAGACGACGGTGCGGCCGGTGCCGGTGAGGTCGCGCATCGAGGTCCAGAACGCGCGCCGGCCCTCGACGTCCATCGCGGCGGTGGGCTCGTCGAGGATCAGCAGCTCCGGGTCGGAGACGATCGCGACGGCGAACCGGGCGCGCTGCAGCTGGCCGCCGGAGAGCCTCGCGACCTTCTGCTTCGCGAACGCCGCGACACCGGCACGCGCGAGCGCCTCCGCGACCGGCAGCGGGTGACGGTGGGCGGCAGCGACGAGCGCCACGCTCTCGACGACGGTGGTGGTCGGCAGCAGCGCACCGCCCTGCAGCATCGCGCCGACCCGACCGGCGACGACCGCGTCCCGCGGCCGGCCGCCGAACAGCTCGGCGCTGCCGCCGCTGGGGGTGGACAGACCGAGCGCGAGGTCGATCGTCGTGGACTTCCCTGCGCCGTTCGGCCCGAGCAGCGCGACGACCTCGCCGCGATCGATGGTGAGGTCGATGCCGTCGACGGCACGGAGCCGGCCGAACTGCTTGGCCAGCCCGGTGAGGCGGATCGGAGGTGATGCGGTCATGGCCAGAGCCTGGCGCGAGGCGTCGGTCGACGCCTCGCTGCGGTGTCACGACCTGGCCGTGACATCCGTCACGGTCGGCGGTGGCTCACTCCGCCGACTCGATCGCCGCCTTCGCCTCGTCGAGCGAGCGGTAGCGCCCGAGCGGGGCCGCCGTCGGACCGGTGGCGGTGTAGCCGACGCGGTGGTCGTACTCGGTCATGCCGGCGTACTCGCCGTCGCCGGTGGCGACCCAGAGGTGGCGCTCGGGCGAGCGCCACACGAGCGCGGTGCTGCGGGGGCGGGTGGAGGGGGCGCGCCGACGGCGCGGGGAGGCGGTGTGCTGCATCGATCTGGATCCGGTCCGAGCCACCCCCATGTGCGACGTGCACGCGGGGGCGAGTGCCTCAAGCGGGGCGTCCAGGTCGGACGGCACCATCGCGAGGCGGCTGCGACCAGGATACGGCACCGGGTCCCACGGCGGGCGTGCATGCCCGAACGGGGGTGCGTGCCCGCCGCGCGTCGTCATGCGTCGGAATGCTTTTGCACGGCTCCCGGTTGGTGACGATGCTGGAGCCGGCCCGGATCGATCGGCGGAAGCACGGGGAGCAGCAATGAGCAAGGACATCACCGACGCGGCTCGGCTCGAGACCGGGCCGAGCACGGAGGGGCCTCCCTCGCCCGAGCACATCGGCGGACTCTCCGCAGCCGACTTCAAGCTCGCGTTCCGCAACCATGCGGCCGGTGTGGCCGTGATCACGGCGGACGCCGGCGACGGTCCCGTCGGGCTGACGGCCACCTCCGTCTTCTCCGTCAGCGCGGAGCCGCCGCTGCTGATCTTCTCGATCTCGAGCGCGTCGTCGTCCGCGCCCACGATCCGGCGCGCGGAGACCGTGATCGTGCATCTGCTCGGTGCCGAGCAGATCGGGCTCGCGAAGCTCTGCGCGACCAGCGGCATCGACCGGTTCGCCGACCGCACCATCTGGGACCGGCTGCTCACCGGGGAGCCGTACTTCCCATCGGCTCACGCGTGGATCCGCGGGAAGGTGATCAACCGAATGGAGGCGGGCACGTCGACCGTGATCGCGGTCCACGCGCTTCAGGCCAAGCTGCCCGAGGACGCCGGCGACGCCGCCCCCCTCGTGTACCACAACCGGCAGTACCACTCGTTGGGCGAACACAGCCGCTACGACGGCTGATGCCCCGGACCGCACTCTCCGTTTTGTAGGACCCGGCGTCCTACAAAACGGAGAGTGCGGGATCGTCAGGGGGTGACGGTGAAGGTCGTCCCCAGGGGGGCGGTCGAGTCGGTGCCGACCCAGACGTCGAAGACCGACGGGTCGAGCACGTATCCGCGGACGCCGGCGTTCCAGTAGCGCCGCTCGTCCGGCCCGACCCGGAACGACACGCGACGCTCCTCCCCGGCGGCGACCATGACGCGCTCGAAGCCCTTCAGCTCCCGGACGGGCCGCGAAGCGGTGCCGGTGCGCTGGTGCAGGTACAGCTGCACCACCTCGTCGCCGTCGTGGTTCGACTCGTTCCGAACGGTCGCGGTCACGGTCACGACCCCGTCGAGGGCCACCGTGTCGGTGTCGACCGCGAGGTCGGCGTAGGAGAACCGCGCGTAGCTGAGACCGTGGCCGAACGGGAACAGCGGCGTGCTCGCCTCGTCCCAGTACCGCCTCCCGAGGTTCTCCGGCTCGTGCGAGGTCAGGTTCGAGTACACGATCGGCACCTGGCCGACCGATCGCGGCCAGGTGAAGGGCAGCTTCCCGCCGGGCACCGCATCGCCGAACAGGAGATCGGCGACCGCGGCACCGCCCTGCGAGCCCGGGTACCAGACGTCGAGGACCGCGGGCACGTGCGCTGCGGCCCAGCGCAGATCCAGCGGGCGGCCGTTCATGACGACCAGCACCGTCGGCGTGCCGGTGGCGACCACCGCCTGCAGCAGCTCGAGCTGCCGCCCCGGCAGGTCGAGGGAGGAGCGGGATGCCGCCTCTCCGATCATGTTCTGCCACTCCCCCAGCACGACGACGGCGACGTCGGCGTCGGTCGCGAGCCGGATGGCGCGCGTGAACTCGGCCTCCGGCTCGAACCCCTCCGGGTCCTCCGGGGCGTTGCCGCCGAACATGTCGAACATGGAGGGGAACGTGCGCCGGCCGACGGGGATGCCGCGGGCAGAGTCGACGCGCACCGCGTCGCCGAGCCGGTCGCGGATGCCGTCCAGGACCGTGACCGTCTCCGCGAGCTCGAAGTCGAAGACCCACGGCCCGATCGTGTCGCGCGCGGAGTCCGCGAGCGGCCCGAGGACCGCGACGCTCCCGAGGTCGGCAGCGTCGAGCGGGAGCAGGCCCCCCTCGTTCCGCAGCAGCACGGCCGCGCGCCGGGCGGCCTCCCTGGCGACCTCGCGGTGCGCGGGATCGGCGAGCACGACCCGCGCGCGGTCCTCGTCGACGTAGGGGTCGTCGAACAGCCCGAGACGCAGCTTCACCTCGAGCACCCGGCGGACCGCGGTGTCGAGCTGCGTCTCGTCGATCTCGCCCGCCTCCAGGGCCGCCGGCAGGTGGTCGAACGCAGGATCCGTGATCGCCATCTCCATGTCCAGCCCGGCGTCGAGCGCGCGGGAGGCGGCGGAGCGCAGGTCGGGCGCGAACCCGTGGGTGGTCAGGTTGCGGGTCGCGTTGGCGTCGCTGACGGTGAAGCCGTCGAATCCGAGCGCCTCACGGAGGACGTCGGTGAGCAGCCAGCGGTTACCCGTCGCAGGGATGCCGTTCAGCGCCATGTAGGCGGTCATCACGGTGCCGGCACCGGCGTCGATCGCGGCCTTGAACGGGGGCAGCACGACGTTCCAGAGGTCCGCGTCACCGAGCGAGACCTCGTCGTAGTCGCGGCCACCGAGGGCGTACCCGTACCCGGCGAAGTGCTTCGGTCCCGCCACGATCCGGCCGGGCGCGCCGATCCGCTCGCCCTGGAAGCCGCGGACCTGCGCCGCGGCCACGGCCGAGCCGAGGAACGGGTCCTCGCCCGCCCCCTCCACGATCCGGCCCCAACGGGGGTCGCGTGCGATGTCCACCATGGGGGCGAACGCCCAGTGGATGCCGACCGCACGTGCCTCCGCGGCCGCGACGGCCTGACCGGCCTCGATCAGGGCCGGGTCCCAGGACGCCGCCATCGCGATCGGCACGGGGAGGACCGTGCGGAGCCCGTGGACCACGTCGAAGCCGAACAGCGCGGGGATGCCGTGCCGGCTGCCCTCCACGGCCGCGCGCTGCAGCCGGTTGATCTGCGCCGGGTCGGTCACGAACAGGAGTGAGCCGACGCCGCCTCTCGCGAGCGCGGCCTCGACCGCACGGGGCTGCGCGGCGACCTCGAGCCCGAGCGCGGGGTTGTCCTCCGCCTCCGGCGGCAGCGTGAAGAAGAAGAACTGGGTCAGCTGCCCGGCCTTCTCCTCGGGCGTCATCTCGGCCAGCAGGCCGTCGATCCGGGTGCGGATCGCCTCGTCGTCGAGGGTCATGGGGTGCTCCGTTCGTCGATCGGGGAGGTGGAGGGGGTGCCGCGCGGCTTCGCGAGCGCGCCGGCGGCGGCGAAGGCCGCGAGCATGAACACCACGAGCAGCCAGAAGGATCCCAGCAGGCCCACCCGCTCGGCCAGCAGCCCGATCGCCGGGGGTCCGGCCAGGTTCGCGAAGTAGCCGATCGACGCCACGACGCTCACCCTCGCGGCCGGGTTCCCTCCGCTGCCCTCCGCTGCCGCCGACATGCCGAGCGGGAAGCCCATCGAGACGCCGACGGACCAGAGCAGCACCCCGAGCAGCACGAGCCCCGGGCTGTCGCCGAGGATGAAGAGCAGCAGCCCCGCCACGCCGATCGCGGTCGTGATCCGCACGATCGCGACGCGACCGATGCGGTCGATGACAGGGCCGGCGAGGATCCGGGTGGTGGCCTCACCCACGGCGAAGGCGGTGAAGAACAGCGCGGCGACGTCGGCACGCTGCCCGTGATCCCGCTGCACGCCGAGGACCAGCCAGTTGTTCGCGGACCCCTCACCGAGCTCGACGCCCAGCATGACGACACCGATCAGCAGCAGCCGGAGGTCGAGCCAGCCACGGAGCCACGCGCGGACCGCGTCCGCCGGGCGCGTCGGCGCACTCGCCCCCGTGTCGGCGGCGCGCTGGGGGAGCGCGCGATGGACGAGCAGGGCGGCCACCGCGATGAGCACGGCCTCGCCGGCGAACTGCGGCGCCGGGTCGATGCCGAGCGCGGCGCAGGCCGCCCCGAGGCCGGAGCCGACGGCGACCCCGACGGACCACGCGGCGTGCAGGAAGGGCATCAGCGTGCGGGCGGCCGCCCGCTCGACCGCCGACCCCTCGACGTTCAGCAGCACGTCCATCAGCCCGATGCCGAACCCGACGAGCGCGAACGCGACGGCGAGCAGCGGGACCGTGCGCAGCGCGATCCCGGCGCCCAGCACGGCCATCGCCGCGGCGATCACGAGCAGCGAGCCGGCGATCCCGCGACGGCTGCCGAACCGGTGGGCGACGGGCGTGGAGGAGAGCAGGCCGCTGATCGAGCCGATCGTGATGAACGCGAGGACCGTGCCGATCGTGCCGGTCGTCACGTGCAGCTCGGCGGTGACGGCCGGGAGACGGGTGCCCCAGGCGGACACGGTGACGCCGCCGATCCCGAATCCCGCGATGATCGCGTTCCGCCACCGGCCGAGCGAGCGCCGGTCGATCGCGAGCGCCTCGGTCATGCCGTGCACCCTCCCGGCGACCGAACCGCGGCACACGGGCACCGGGACGGTCGAGACGCGTCGCCCTGTCGGGCCGCCCTTCCAGACGATCCCACGGACACGCTACCCGCGCGGCCCGACGCAGGCCCTGGACGGTCAGTGCTGCGCGACCGGCGAGATCACGAGCTCGTCGATGCGCACGTGGGAGGGGGCGTCGAGCACGTGCAGGACGCTTCGCGCGACGTCCTCCGGGCGCAGCATGACCGACCGCGCACCCGCATCCGGCACGACCGGGCGCTGCTCGAGGAACTCGGTGTCGACGTCGCCGGGGCACAGGTGCGTCGCGCGGACGCCGTGCACCGCCTCCTGCGCGTTGAGCGAGCGGCAGAGCGAGGCGAGGGCGGACTTGCTCGCGCTGTACGCGACGCCCGCGCCCGGCTGGAACGTCCACCCCGCGTAGGAGGAGACGATCACCACGGACCCTCCCGCGACCCGGAGCGCGGGGAGGGCCGCGTCGACGATCCGCGCGGTGCCGAGCAGGTTGGTGGCGACCACGTCGTCGAAGCCGGCCATCGTCTGGTCGCCCCAGCGGCGCTGCGGGGTGTTCAGACCGGAGGCGGCGACGACCTCGTCGATGCGCCCGAGGCCGTCGACGATCGACGACGCGGCCGAGCCGGCCCACGCCGGATCGCGCGTGTCGCCCGGGAGCACCAGAGCGGTGCCGCCCGCGTCGCCGATCCTGCTCGCGACCTCCTCGAGCCGCTCGGTCCGTCTGCCGCTCAGCACGACCGCCCGGCCCACGGCGGCCGCCGCGAGGGCGCTCGCCCGTCCCATGCCGCTCCCGGCACCGATCACCCAGAGCACGCGTCCGCGGTCGTCCGTCATCTCGTTCATCGGGAGGAACGGTAGAACGTCCTTGTCGAGGAGGCACCGATGGAGCTGGATCTGCACGGCAGGGTCGCTGTGGTCACGGGAGCGGGAAGAGGGATCGGTCGCGGCATCGCGGACCGTCTGGTCGGGGAAGGCGCCGAAGTCGTGGTGCTCGATCTCGCCTTCCCCGACACGGTGCCCGGCGACCGGGTCGCGATCGGCTGCGACGTGACGGACGCCGCGTCGGTCGCCGGGGCGGTCGCCGAGGTGCTCGAGCGGTTCGGGACCGTCGACGTGCTCGTCAACAACGCGGGCATCAACGTGGAGGGGCAGGTCGCCGACCTCGACCCCGCACGGTTCCGGGCGGCCATGGACGTGAACGTGGGCGGCACGTTCCTCATGGCGCAGGCCGTCATCCCCGCGATGCGGCGGGCGGGGAGGGGGCGCATCATCAACGCCGCGTCGTTCGCGGCGATCGTGCCGAGCGTCGCCAGCGCCGCGTACGCGGCGTCGAAGGCCGCGGTCGTGCAGCTCACGCGGGTGCTGGCGAGCGAGCTCGGCCCATGGGGCATCACCGTCAACGCGTACGCGCCCGGCATGATCCCGACCGCGATGAACGGTTTCGCGGACCTGGACCGGGCCGACCAGGAGCGTCTGCTCGACACGCTGTCGCTCCGCAGGTGGGAGACCCCGGACGACGTCGCCGACCTGATCGTGTTCCTCGCGAGCGACGCGGCCGGGTACATCACCGGGGCGCTGATCGACGTCAGCGGCGGCAAGCTCGCGACGCAGATACCCGCGAAGGCGTACGAGGCCGCTGCGCGCGTGACCGGCGATCAAGCGCCCCGCTGATCACCCTCCGGGTCAGGAGCCGCGCACCGCGGAGAACGCCCGATCGAGGTCGGCGGTCAGGTCGGCCGCGTCCTCGATGCCGATCGAGAGCCGGATCAGGCCCTCGCCGATGCCGGCGGCGCCACGCTGGGCGGGCGTCTGGCTCGAGTTCGTCGTCGAGGCGGGGTGGATGACGAGGCTGCGCACGTCGCCGATGTTGGCGAGATGGCTGAACAGGCCGAGCGCGTCCACGAAGCGGCGCCCCGCCTCCTGACCGCCCACGATGTCGAACGAGACGATCGCGCCCCCGCCGCGGGGCAGGAGGCGCCGGGCGGTCGCCTCCCACGGGGTGCCGGGCAGCGTCGGGTAGTGCACGCGCTCCACCTGCGGGTGCGCCAGCAGGTGCTCGACGATCGCCTGGGCGTTCGCGACGTGCTGCCGCATGCGGAGGCTGAGCGTCTCGAGCCCCTGGATGAGCAGGAAGCTGTTGAACGGGGACGGCGCCGGACCGTAGTCGCGGAGGACCGTGCTGCGCAGGCGGCGGCTGTACGCCTGGCGCGACGGAGAGAACCGCTCCCAGTAGCCGCCCTCCCCGTGCCCGACGTCAGGGGTCGTGAAGCCGGGCCAGCGCTCGGGGCGGGATCCGAAGTCGAAGGTCGCTCCGTCCACGATCGCGCCGCCGATGGCGGTGCCGTGGCCGGACAGGAACTTCGTGGTGGAGTGCACGACGACGTCCGCGCCGTGCTCGAGCGGTCGGAGCAGGTACGGCGTCGCGAGCGTGTTGTCGACGATGAGCGGCACGTCCGCGTCCTCGTGTGCGATCGCGGCGATCGCCTCCAGGTCCGCGACGATCCCCGTCGGGTTGCCCACGCTCTCGGTGAAGAAGGCCCGCGTGCCGGGACGGATCGCCGCGCGCCAGGCGTCGAGGTCCCCGACCGGCACCGTCGTCAAGCCGATCCCGATCTCGGCGAACCGCTGGCCGAGCAGGTTCGTGGTGCCGCCGTACACCTCGGTCGCGGCGACGACGTGGTCGCCGCTGCGCAGGAGGTTCAGCAGCGAGAGCGCCGTCGCCGCCTGACCGCTCGCGGTGGCGACGGCCTTCACGCCGCCCTCGAGCCGGGCGATGCGCTGCTCGGCGACGCTCGTCGTGGGGTTGCCCATGCGGGAGTAGGCGTACGAGTCGAGGTCCTCGAGCAGGAAGGACGCGGCCGCCTGGTCGGCGCTCTCGTACACGAAGCTCGAGGTCGCGTAGATCGGGGTGGCCCGGGCGTTCGTCGCCGCGTCCGGCGCCGCACCCGCATGCACCTGGGCGGTGTCGAAGCCCCATTCGTCGCTCACCGCACGGACAGTACCGACATGGCCGCCATCGGCCGCATCGCGTCGTCACAGTGCGTCAGGTGGGCGATCCCGGCTCCCAGTCGTCCGGGGCGCACCGACGGCCTCCCTCGTCCTATGGTGCGGGCATGGTCAGCAGGCACATCGGCGTCGTGATCCGCGCCCCGCGCGACGCGGTCGTCGCGTTCGCCCGCGATCCTCGCAACCTGCCGCGGTGGGCGGCCGGGCTCGCACTGGGCGACATCGGGTCCACCGAAGACGGGGGGCTCGTGCTCGACTCCCCCATGGGACGCGTGACGGTGGTCTTCGCGCCGGCCAACGACTTCGGGGTCCTCGACCACGACGTGACCCTGCCGTCCGGCGACGTGACGAACAACCCGATGCGGGTGCTCAGCCATCCGGATGGCGCGGAGGTGGTCTTCACCGTGCGGCAGGGCGACGCGTCCGACGCGCAGTTCCACCGCGACGTGGCTCTCGTGGAGGCGGATCTGCGCCGACTGAGCGCACTGCTGGAAGGCTGAGCCGATGGACGCGCGGCGGATCGGCAACCTCCTGAACCTGTCCACCCCGCTCGGCGTGCTGCTCGCGACGGCCGGCCGGGCTCGGATCCGCGGCGGACCGCACGGGCTGCTGCTCGCGGAGCGCTGCCGGCTCCCCCTGTTCGGTGCCGGTGCGATGACGATCGGCAGCGTGGTGCTGACCGGCGGCACGGTCGGGGACCTGGTCGGCCGGCTGCCGCGGGTGCTCGACCACGAGTCGCGGCACGCGACGCAGTGGCTGGCGCTGGGGCCGCTGTTCGTGCCCGCGTACGGGCTCGGTGCGCTCTGGTCGCTCCTCACGACCGGCGAGCGAGCGATGGGGAACCCGTTCGAGCGCGCCGCCGGGCTCTCCGACGGGGGCTACCGGCAGGTGCGGCGACGCTGACGCCGCGCAGGGGTGCGGCGATCAGCCCTCGCGCACCGGGCGCTGCTCCACGCGGCCCAGCAGGCGCACCGTCAGCGTCGCGGCGACCGCTCCGGACGCGAGGATGGCGGCGAGGACCACGATCTGGAACCGTCCGGCCTCGAACGGCGGCAGGCCGCCGAAGATCGCACCGACGAAGGCTCCCGGCAGGGTGACGAGCCCGGTCGTCTTCGTCTGGTCGATGGTGGGCACGAGCGCGGTGTGCACCGACCCGCGGGCGAGCGACCGCGTCGCCTCGATCGGCTGGGCGCCGAGCGCGAGCCACCCCTCCACCTCGTCCCAGTGCTCGTCGACCGCTTCGAGGAAGCGGCGAGCGCTCAGGGTGGTGATCCCCATCGAGTTGCCCACGATGATGCCGCCGATCGCGAGCAGGTAGCGAGGCGTGGGGGCCAGCGCGCCGGTCGCGAACACGACGACGAGCGAGACGCCCGCGCCCGTACCGATCCCCGCGAGGACCGCGAGCAGGTGGCGCCGGCTCCGCCCCAGCCGGTTCGTGGAGGTGCCGACAGCGACCCCGAACATGACGAGCAGCGCGACACCGACCCAGATCGGGCTGGTGATCACCCCGGTCAGGACGAAGCTGATGACGGCGAGCTGGATCGCGCCGCGCAGCACGGCGAGCGCCGAAGCGAACCGCTCGCGGACGCCCGCCAGCGTCAGCACCAGGATCGAGACCCCGCACAGGACGAGGACCCCCACCAGGGTCGGCACGAGCCCACCGGCGCCGACGAGGGTCACGGCACCATCCTCGCCGCCACGGACGAAGAGACCACGGATCAGGCCCCCGAGGGACCCGGGACCTCCCGCTCGTCCGGGCCGACGTAGGCGGACAGGGGGCGGATGAGCGCGTTCGACGACAGCTGCTCCATCACGTGCGCCGTCCAGCCGACGACGCGGGAGGCGACGAACAACGGGGTGAACTGCTCCGTGTCGAAGCCGAGCAGCCGGTAGGCCGGCCCGCTCGGGTAGTCGAGGTTCGGCTTGATGCCCTTCGCGGCGTCCATGGCGGCGGCGAGCCGGTCGTAGAGCTCCGCGAGGTCCGCCCGGTCGTGCTCGGCGACCAGCCGCCGCATCGCCGTCTCCATCGTGGGCACCCGGGAGTCGCCGTGCTTGTAGACGCGGTGCCCGAAGCCCATGATCTTGCGCTTGGCGGCGAGCGCGTCGGTGAGCCACGCCTCCGCACCCTCCGGCGACCCGATCTCGTCGAACGCGACCATCACGGCCTCGTTCGCGCCGCCGTGCAGGGGGCCCTTGAGCGCGCCGACGGCGGCCGTCACCGCCGAGTGCAGGTCGGAGAGCGTCGAGGTGACGACACGGGCGGTGAAGGTCGACGCGTTGAACGAGTGCTCCGCGTACAGGATCATCGAGATCCGGAAGACGTCCGCGGCCGTCTGGGTGGGCTCCGTGCCGAAGGTCATCCAGAGGAAGTTCCGCGAGTAGTCGAGGTCATCGCGCGGCTCCACGGGCTCGAGCCCCCGGCGCCGGCGCTGGTCGTACGCGACGATCGCGGGGATCGCGGCGAGCAGCCGCTCCGCCTTCGCGAGGTTCGCCGCCGCCGACATGTCCTGCGCCTGCCGGTCGAGCGCACCGAGCAGACTCACGGCGGTGCGCACGACGTCCATCGGGTGCGCGGTCTGCGGGGTGATGTCGATCACGGATCGGATCCGCGGGTCGAGCGCCCGCCCGGTCCGCTCGCGCGCCTCGAACGCGGCCAGCTCGTCCGGGGCGGGCAGCTCGCCGTGCCACAGCAACCAGGCGACCTGCTCGAACGAGCACCGTTCGGCGAGCTGCTGGACGGGGTACCCGCGGTACAGCAGCGAGTTCGTGTCGGGGTTGACCTTCGAGATCGCCGTCGTGTCGACGACGACCCCGGCGAGGCCCTTCTTGATGTCCGGGTCGGACATGACTTTCCTCCTTGAGCGGTCAGTTCGACCGGTTGTTCGCCAGGTCGAACGTCGCGACGCCGTCGTCGAACGCCGAGTAGGCGGCGTAGTCGACCAGCTCGTACAGCCTGGCCCTGGTCTGCATGGACGGCACCTGGGCCCCCAGGGAGCCCGAGGCGATGAGGTCGTCGAGCCCGCGCTCGATCGCTCCCATCGCGATGCGGAGGAGGGAGACGGGGAAGATCACCAGGTCGACGCCCACATCGCGGAGCTGGTCGACGGTGAACAGCTCGCTCTTCCCGAACTCCGTCATGTTCGCGAGGATCGGCACGTCCACGGCCGCCCGCATCGCGGCGAACTCCTCCAGCGACGCCATCGCCTCCGGGAAGATCGCATCGGCACCGGCGTCGACGAGGGCCTTCGCCCGGTCCACCGCGGCGCCCATTCCCGCGACCCCGCGCACATCCGTCCGCGCCATGATTACGAGGCCCGGGTCGCGGCGCCCCTGCACCGCCGCCCTGATCCGCTGCACGGCCGTCCGCTCGTCGACGACCTCCTTGCCGTCGAGGTGGCCGCACCGCTTCGGGTTCACCTGGTCCTCGATGTGGAGGCCGGCGACACCGGCGTCCTCGAGCGCCTGCACCGTCCGCGCGACGTTCATCGGTTCGCCGAAGCCGGTGTCGGCGTCGACGAGGACGGGGAGGTCGGTGGCGGACGCGACCTGCCCGGCACGTGTCGCCACCTCCGTCAGCGTCGTCAGCCCGATGTCGGGCAGCCCGAGCTCGTTCGCCATCACCGCGCCGGAGAGGTAGACGCCCTCGAACCCCTTCTCCTGGATCAGGCGCGTGGACAGCGGCGAGAAGGCGCCCGGCATCCGGACGATGCCGTCCGCGGCGAGCAGCTCGCGAAAGCGGCGGCGTTTCTCGGCCGCCGGGACGGTGGAGGAGAGCATCAGAACAGTCCTTCCGGCGCATCCGGCAGGCCGTGCGCGGTGATCGTGAGCCCGGCGAGCTCGTCGGGCCGCAGCTCGGGCAGCCGCTCGGCGACGCCGAGGAAGCGTTCGATCTCGGCGGCGTCCAGCACGCCCCCCGCGAGCGTGCGGAACTTGCGGACGTAGTCGGCGCGGGCGAACGGCCGGGCACCGAGCGGGTGTGCGTCCGCGACCGCGATCTCGGCGACGATCCGGCGGCCGTCGGCGAACTCGATCTCGGCGCGGCCGCCGAACGCCTGCTCGGTGGGGTCGGTCGAGTGGTACCGCCGGGTCCACTCGGGGTCCTCGGCCGTCGTGATCGCCCCCCACAGCGCGACGGTGTCCGGGCGCCCGGCCCGATCCGGCGCGTAGGAGGCGGCGTGGTCCCAGACCCCGTCCTGCAGCGCCACGGCGAAGATGTACGGCACCGAGTGGTCGAGGGTCTCCCGGGTCGCGGCCGGGTCGTACTTCTGGGGGTCGTTCGCGCCGGACCCGATCACGAAATGCGTGTGGTGCGACGTGTGCAGCACGATCCGGCGCACCGCGCCGGGCTCCAGCAGCTCGGGGTGCTCGGCGCGGAGGCGCCGCGCCAGGTCGATCCAGGCCTGCGCCTGGTACTCCGCGGAGTGCTCCTTCGTGAAGGAGGCGAGGATCGCCCGCTTCGCCTCCCCCGCCTCCGGCAGCGGGACCTCGTAGGTGGCGTCCGGGCCGTCGAGCAGCTGCGCGATGACGCCGTCCTCCCCCTCCCAGATCGGTGCCGGGCTGGTCTGGCCGCGCATCGCGCGGTCGATCGCCTCGATCGCCGCCTTGCCGGCGAAGGCCGGGGCGGACGCCTTCCAGGTCGAGATCTCGCCCTTCCGCGACTGCCGCGTCGCCGTCGTGGTGTGCAGGGCCTGGCCGATGGCCTGGTAGATCGTCTCGGCGTCCAGGCCGAGCAGCGTCCCGATGCCTGCCGCGGCGCTCGGGCCCAGGTGCGCGACGTGGTCGATCTTGTGCCGGTGGAGGCTGATCGCCCGCGCGAGGTCGATCTGCACCTCGTAGCCGGTGACGATCCCCCGGAGCAGCGCGGCGCCGTCCGACCCTGCGTGCTGGGCGACGGCGAGGATCGGCGGGACGTTGTCACCCGGGTGCGAGTACTCCGCGGCGAGGAACGTGTCGTGGAAGTCCAGCTCCCGCACCGCGGTGCCGTTCGCCCACGCCGCCCACTCCGGCGAGAACCGGCCCGGGATCCCGAACACCGTCGACCCCGGCGCAGCCGGATGCGCCTCCGCCTGCCCCCGCGCCGCGACCACCGGAGCGCGGGACAGGGACGCGGCGGCCACCGCGGCGTTGTCGATGATCCGGTTCACGACCATCTCCGCGACCTCGTCGGTGACGGGAACCGGATCGACGGCGATCTCGGCGATCCGCCAGGCGAGATGCTGCGCCCGCGGGAAGTCCTCGTCGCTGCGCCGCGGCCGGACGGTGGTGGTCCTCATGCTCAGCACAGTAACCACCGTGATCCGGGCTCGGCTCGGCGCGTCGCCCAGGCACCCCGGTTACCCTGCTCCGGTGGTGGGACGACATGCGAAGGGCGAGGCGCCCGAACCGGGCGACGAGGTCGTCGTGGAGTTCGTCGACGCTCCCGCTCCGGACACCCGCGAGATCATGGTGATCCCGTCGGCCGGGCTGCCGCTTCGCATCGAGCGGGAGGGCGTCGAGTACGCGCTGACCGAGGGGCACCTCGGCGATCCGGTCCGCTACGACTACTCCAGCGCCGCGGCCGAGGAGGCCGGGCCCCTCCGTCGGCGCCGCCGCCGCTGAAGCTCAGCCCTCGACGGGCGCGGCGACCTCGGTGGCGAATGCGACCGCACGCGCGACGAGCCACAGGTCGGATTCCTCGACCTCCCCGCCGGAGGCGGAGATCGCGGCGCTGAGCAGCAGGTAGGTGAGCTCGATCTGCTCGTTGCCCCAGGTGCGCAGCACCACGTCGTCGACCACCACGTCGTAGGTCCTGGTGAGGTGCTCGTCGACGGCCCGGATCAGGCCGCGCTCGTCCCCCGCCTCGTCGACCATGCCGGAAAGCGTAAACCCGCAGGTCGCTCCGGGGCCGTCCCGCGTTCGCCGCGCGGCAACCCCCGGTTCACCCCGTCGCGCGGGGACCGGGGACCCGCTCAGGATCGTGGTCGCCGCGAGGGGCGGCGCGGATCGGGTCGTGCCGGGCGAGCGAGCCCCCTGCCGGTCGACGGCCGGCGGCGCGCGGGGTGGGACACTGGCGGGCATGGATCTCCGCCTCCGCGCGCTCGTCGCGTTCGTGATCGACGTGGCCGCCGTCGCGCTGTTCGTCGTGATCGGTCGGGCGAGCCACCGCGAGGGCCAGTCGGGTTTCGCGGTGACCTTCTGGCCGTTCGCGACCGGTCTCGTCGTCGGCTGGCTGGGCTCCCGCGGCTGGCGCCGTCCGTTCTCGATCGCACGCACAGGGCTCGTCGCGTGGGTCGGGACGGTGCTGATCGGGATGCTGCTCCGGGCGGTGAGCGGTCAGGGCCTGCAGGTCGCGTTCGTGATCGTCGCAGCGATCGTCCTCGGCGCCTTCCTGCTCGGCTGGCGGCTGCTGCGCGTCGCGCTCGACCGGTCGGCGACGCGCTCCGCGGACGTACCCGGGCCGGTCGGCTTCTTCGTCCGCCGGCGGTGACCGCTACGGGTGCAGCAGCGTCAGGCTCCAGCCCGCCTCCCAGGCTTCGCCGGGCTCGAGGTGCAGCAGACCCCTTCCCGAGTTGAGCGCGTCGGCGGGGCACGTCATCGGCTCTACCGCGACCGCGCCGATCCGGCCGTCGTCCGTGTCGTAGACGTCGTTGGTGAAGACCTGCACCCACGCGAACACCGGGTCGGCGGCGAGCTCCACCGCAGACCCGCCCGGAGCGGCGAGACGGTGCCGCACCCGCCCGTCGACGGTCTCGAGCCCGGTGTACGCGGTGTCGAGATCGAGATCGCGCAGCGGTGCTCCCGCACGCAGGTCGCGGCCGGTGCCCTCGACCGGAACCTCGCGCACCGGCAGGCTCCGTTCGTCGGTCTCGAGCAGCCGATCGCCCGACACCGTGACGACCAGGTCGCGCATCGCGGTGTCGCCGACGCGGAGGTACGGGTGCGATCCGATGCCGAACGGCGCTCGGCCCTCCCCCACGTTCCGGACACCGTAGGCGACGTCGATCCCCGCCGCGGTCAGCGCGTAGCGCACCGAGACGTCGAGGTGGAACGGGTAGCCGTGCTGGGGGAACGCCGTCGCCGACAGCGTGACAGCGGCGTCGGCGCGGTCGGTCACGTGGTAGCCCGTGTTCCGGAGCAGACCGTGGGTCGCGTTGCCCTTGGCCGGCTCGGTGAGGTCGAGCTGCTGCGTCGCGCCCTCGAGCGTCCACCGCCCGTCGCGCACGCGGTTCGGCCACGGCACGAGCACGATCCCGGAGGCGCCGGAGGGCAGCGCGTCCGCGCCGTAGTCCTGCACGATGTCCGTCCCACCGACCCGGACCCGGCGGAGGCTCGCTGCCAGGTCCGCCACGACCGCCGTCACCGGGCCGTGCTCCCCATCGAGGTGCAGGACGTGCTGCGCTCCGGTCGCGGGCATCTGGGGCTCCTTCAGGTCGGACGCCGGCGTTCCCGGCCCGACCGATCATCCCAACCGCTCCGCGCGGTCTGCTGGACGGAGACCCACGAACGGCGAGGCCCGGACGGCGACCCGGTACCGTGGTGGGAACGACCGGCGCAGGTGGACGACCACCAGGGAGTACCGGCGGAACGCGTCGACCGCCTGGGCGCCTCCGCGCTTCTCGTCCCAGGAGGTCCCCGTGCCCGCTCGTCTCATCGATGGATCCGCTCTCGCGGCCACCACCCTGGAGCGCATCGCCGCGGAGGTGAGGGTCGGTGTCGGCGCCGGGCTCCGGCCCCCGTGCATCGCGACCGTGCTCGTCGGCGGCGACCCCGCCTCCCACACCTACGTTCGGATGAAGGTCCGGCGGGCGCAGGCCGCCGGCCTCGCCACCCGACGCGTCGACCTGCCCAGCACCACGACGACCGAGCGGCTGCTCACCACGATCCAGGCGCTCTCCTCCGATCCCGAGATCGACGGCATCCTGCTGCAGCATCCGGTGCCGTCGCAGGTGGACGAGCGCGCCGCGTTCGAGGCGATCGCCGCGGACAAGGACGTCGACGGGGTCACCTTCGCGTCCTTCGCCCGGATGGCGGAGGGGTCCGGCGGATTCTCCTCCGCGACCCCCGGAGCCATCCTCCGCCTCCTCGACGTGTACGGGGTCGAGCTCCCGGGCCTCGAGGCGGTCGTGGTCGGGCAGGGCCCGATCCTCGGGCGTCCGCTGTCCGCGCTGCTCGCGGCGCACGGCGCGACCGTGACCTCCTGCCACGTGCTGACCAAGGACCTGCGGTCGCACGTCGAGCGAGCAGAGCTGCTCGTCTCAGCGGTCGGCAGGCCGGGCCTCATCCCCGGTGCCTGGGTCCGGCCGGGCGCCGTCGTGATCGATGCCGGCTACGACCACGGCAAGGGCGACGTGGACTTCGAAGGGGCGGTGGAACGCGCCTCCCTCATCACCCCGGTGCCGGGCGGGGTCGGGCCGATGACCATCGCCACCCTGCTCGACCAGACCGTCACGGCCTGGCGGGGCCACGTCGGCTGACCGATCCCACCCGACGGGCTTCCGGGCGGCGCAACCGCGCCGGAAGCCCGCCGGGCATGGAACGGACTACCAGGCCTCGAGACCCCGGTAGAGGGGGAAGCGTCCGGCCAGCGCCTCGACCTCGGCGCGGAGGCCCGCGATGTCCGCGCCCGGCGTGAGCACGCGGGCGATGATGTCGGCGACCTCGCGGAACTCGGGCTCCGCGAAACCGCGGGTCGCGAGCGCGGGCGTGCCGATGCGGATGCCGGAGGTGCGCATCGGCGGCCGCGGGTCGAAGGGCACCGAGTTGCGGTTGACCGTGATGCCCGCCGCGTGCAGCAGGTCCTCCGCCTCGCGGCCGTCGATGGGCGACTCGCGCAGGTCGGCGAGCACCAGGTGCACGTCGGTCCCTCCGGTGAGCACGTCGACGCCGCCCGCCCGCGCGTCGGGAGCGGTGAGGCGCTCGGCCAACGCCCTCGCGCCTGCGAGCGTGCGGACCTGGCGATCCCGGAACTCCTCGGACGCCGCGATCTTCAGCGCGGTCGCCTTCGCGGCGATCACGTGCATGAGCGGTCCGCCCTGCTGGCCCGGGAACACAGCGGAGTTCAGCTTCTTGGCGAAGGTGTCGTCCCTGGCGACGATCAGCCCGGAGCGCGGGCCGCCGAGCGTCTTGTGCACCGTGGTCGACACCACGTCGGCGTGGGGCACCGGGTTGGGGTGCAGCCCCGCGGCGACGAGACCGGCGAAGTGGGCCATGTCGACCCAGAGCTTCGCGCCGACCTCGTCCGCGATCTCGCGGAACGCGGCGAAATCGAGCTGGCGGGGGTAGGCGGACCAGCCCGCGATGATGACGGCGGGGCGGTGCTCCTTCGCAGCGTCGCGGACCCGGTTCATATCCACGAGGAACGTCTCGGGGTCGACGCCGTACGCGACGGCGTCGTAGAGCTTCCCGGAGAAGTTCAGCTTCATGCCGTGGGTGAGATGACCGCCGTGCGACAGCTCGAGCCCGAGGATCGTGTCGCCCGGCTGCGCGAGCGCCGCGAGCACGGCGGCGTTGGCCGTCGCACCGGAATGCGGTTGCACGTTCGCGAACCCGGCGCCGAACAGCGACCTGGCCCGCGCGATCGCGAGCTCCTCCGCCACGTCGACGACCTCGCAGCCGCCGTAGTAGCGCCGGCCGGGGTACCCCTCGGCGTACTTGTTCGTGAGCACGCTGCCCGTGGAGGTGAGCACGGAGCGGGGCACGAAGTTCTCGCTGGCGATCATCTCCAGCGTGGTGCGCTGGCGGGCGAGCTCGTCGCGGAGCACGGCCGCGATCTCCGGGTCGACCTCCTCCAGCGGAGCGTCGAAGGTGGAGGCCGTGGTGGTTGCGGTGTCGGTCACGAGTGACTCCTGGCGTCGGACGGGTGCGCGGGCGCGCAGCGGACGGGTGATCGGTCAGCGCCCAGGCGAACGGCGCGGACCCGGTCGATGCGGACCCATCAGCCGCTTCCCGGTGGTGACCACCCGAACGCCAGTCGCGGCGTGCCCAGTGTACCGACGAGCGAGCGCGGCGCCACGGCCGCGAGGACACGTCCGGACGGCGTGGCACGGGCCTGCAGCGCCCGGGTCACCACCTGCACGTCCGCGGCGCTCGCTTGCGCGGTGTCCCGGGAGTAGGCCTGCCGCTCGTAGGCCCCGCGGAGCCGCGCGAGGGACGCGCGGACCTCGGCCGACCGCCCGACCTGCTCGGCGACGACGGCCTCGATGCCGCGCGGGCTCAGGCCCCTCCCCGTCTCCAGGCCGAGGTCGAGCGCCGTGTCGAGGATCTCGCGCCAGGCGGCGTCCGGGCCGTCCCTCGACAGGCGAGCGAGCCGCCGTCGCCGCAGCCCCGCTCGGAGCAGGCCGGGCAGCGCCAGCAGCAGCAGGACCAGCAGCGCGACGCCGCCCCCCTGCAGCACCGGCCCGATGGCGACGCCCGCGCCCGTGCGGTGGACGGGTCCGGCAGCGGCGGAGTCGGTCGGGGTCGGCGTCGCGGCGGCCGCCGCCGCCGAGGGCGCCTTGGTCGGTGCCGAGGTCACGGCGGTGGACGGGAGCGGTGCGTACGTCGGTACGCTGCCCCGCCCCGGGGTGGGCTCGAAGCGGACCCAGCCGATACCGTCGAAGTACAGTTCCGGCCAGGCATGGAGGTCGTCGCTCGTGACGACCCGAGCGCGGCTGCCCGGCTGGACCGTCCCCGGCTGGTAGCCGACGACGATGCGCGCGGGGATGCCCTCGAGCCGAGCCATCACGGCCATCGTGGATGCGAAGTGGATGCAGTACCCGGCCTTGACCTTCAGGAAGGTCGCGATGACACCGAGGCCGTCGCCGTCGTACCCCTGCGCCGCAGGGGTGCTCTCGTCGTAGGAGAAGGCGCCGTCGCGCAGCTGGTTCTGGATCGCGAGCGCCATGTCGTAGGGGGTGCGCGCGGCCGCGACCCACCGGTCCGCGGTCCTGCGGATGATCGACGGCACGGCGGCGGGCAGGCTCAACGACTGCTCGTCGCCCGAGGGCACGGAGACGGAGGCGGCGCGCAGCTCGGCGGGGGTCGCGGCGACCGTCACGGCGCGTGCCGTGTAGGTCCCGACCGCACCGCCGCCGGAGCGCGCGAGTGTCAGCCCTTTGTCCTCCCACTGGAACCGTCCATCGACGCCCTGCACGGACACGGCGGGATAGGGCAGCGGCAGGCGGTCGCCGATCGCGCTGTCGGAGGCGGGGGTGATCGTCGTCGACGTCGTCGTCGTGTCCGCGGACTGCGCGACGCCCGGTGCCTGCGGCGCGGCACCGGAGCCGAGCACGTTCCCGTCCGGTGGGTTCGGCGCCCAGGTGTCGCCCTGGAAGTCCTCCAGCACGGCGAGGCGCAGGTACACCGGCTGCCCGCCCCCGCCCGTGTAGGTGAGCACCGGCGTGGTCGCGCCGCGGCGCAGATCCTGCCCGAGACGCAGCAGCGGGTTCGCGCCCGCATCGATGATCGGCGCACCCGCACTCGCCGCCTGCGAGGCGTACGGGGTCGGCAGGATCACCTGTGCGAGCAGCGCGACGACGACGGCGATCGCGCCGGCCGCCGCGAGGCCCGCGACCCGGGGCGGGCGGCCGCGCCGTCGACGGTCGACCGCGATCACGGCGAGCGCCGACGCCGCGACGGCGAGCAGCAGCAGACCGTTCGTACCGGTGGCGAACGCCTTGCCCGGCACGATCGCGACGGCGATGACGACGAGGGTCCCGGCGACGGGGGCACGCAGGCCGACGGTCACGAAGTCGGCGACGACCGCGACGACCGCAGCTCCCACCGCGATCAGCAGCGCCAGCTCGGCGGTGCCCTGCGCCGGGACGGCGTCCAGGTAGATCTGCCGGAACGCGGCGGTGAAGGCGTCCATGACCGCCGCGGCCGCGCTCGCGGACGATCCGGTGGCGGCCGAGGACCCGGACACGATCAGTGCCGCGACGATCGGCACGGTCGCCAGGCCGACGAGCGCCGCAGCCGCGGAGGGCAGCCCGATCCGGCGGGAGCCGCCGACCGACGACAGGGCGACGATCACGGTGACGCAGGACTCGATCCACCAGAGCGCGCCGTTCACGACGGGCATCAGCGACAGCGCGGCGACCAGCACGGCGACACCGGTGACCGCGGTGACCGCGCCTCGCCCTCCGGACCGCTCAGGCATCGCGCACCGCACCGACGGGTCCGGAGGAGTCGCGCTGCACGACCTGCCAGCCGAGAGGCGGGTCGAGCGCGACGGTCCGTCTCGCGACGACGGAGACGATCCCGAGCGCCCCGGTCGGCAGCGCCGGAAGGGTGCTCACCTCGGCAGCGGCCCCGGGCCCGGTGATGACGTGGACGACCTGCACGTCGACCGTGGCGAGCTCGCGGAGGAGGGTGTGCGGGTCGGGTGCTCCCGCGATCGGCTGCACCGTGGCGAGCGCCACGAGGCCGTCGACCGCGTCGCCGACCGACACCTGGCCGGCGGCGAGCCGCACCGACGCGTGCCGTTCGTCGAGCGCGGCCAGCAGCGAGGCCGCGTAGTCGACCGCCCATTCGAAGGCGGCCGCGTCCCGCCAGGCCTCCTGCCGCACGTCGAGGAGGAGGCCGGTGGCGGCCGTGGTCGCCGCGGTCTCCGTGCGCACCATCAGCTCGCCGCGCCGGGCGGTGGCGCGCCAGTCCACCGACCGCATCGGGTCGCCGGCGCGGTAGCCGCGAGCCACGATGTCGAGCTGGTCGCCGACGGCGCCGAACACCGTGCTGGCACCCGTGTCCGGATCGTTCCGGCGCACCGCGTAGGGCAGCTCCACCGGATGGATGCCCGGGAGCACGACCACCCGGTCCACCCCGCCGACGCGCCGCCGCGTCGTCGCGAGCCCGAGCGGGTCGGTGCGGGCGATGCGCAGCGGCCCGATCGGCACGGCGCCTCGGGTGCGCGCCGAGAACGAGTAGTCGATCAGCTGCGAGGGCCGATCCGCGCGCACCGCCGGCAGCACCCCCTCGGCGAGCCCGGTGACGACGACGGACCGCGGCAGGTCCTCGCTCCACTCGAGCGCACCCGGGGCGGAGCCGCGAGCGGTGAGGCGCACATGGACGGGACGGCGCTGCTCGACGATCCGCGGCTCGATGCGCCGCTCGACGACGAGGGAGGCGGGCGAGACGACCACGGCCACCATGCCCGCCACCACTGCGCCGAGCAGGAACAGGGACACGGCCAGCAGCGCCGGCCAGCCCGCCGCGTAGGCGACGACCAGCCCGACGAAGCCGGCGCCGAGGAACACCCCGCCCCGCGCCGTCAGCCGCACCGTCTTGAGCCCCGCGAGCGACTCGGTCCCGAGAGCCACCTACTGCAGCGGGACGGGGGTCGCGGCGACGACCTGGCGGACCACACGGACCGCGGCGGCCGCCTGCCCCTCCCGGGCGTCGACGCCGGTCCGGCGCAGCACGAGCCGGTGCGCGAGCACGTCGACGGCGAGCGCGTCGATGTCGTCGGGCAGGACGAAGTCGCGGCCGTCGATCAGCGCCGTCGCCTTCGCCGCACGCAGCAGGTGCAGGCTCGCGCGGGGACTCGCGCCGAGCCGGATCTCGGCGTGGTTCCGCGTCGCACCGACGATGCGCAGCACGTACGTCTCGACCGCCGGGGAGACGTACACGTCCCGCGCCTGCAGGGCCAGATCCGCCAGGCCGCCTGCCGGCAGCACCGACGTGAGCCGGTCGATCGGGTCCGCCCGGCCGTGGGAGCGGAGCATGTCGCGCTCGGCGCCCTCATCGGGGTAGCCCATCGAGATGCGGGCCATGAACCGGTCGCGCTGCGCCTCGGGGAGCACGTAGGTCCCCTCCATGTCGACCGGGTTCTGGGTCGCGACGACCAGGAAGGGATCCGGCAGCGGCCAGCTCGCCCCGTCGACCGTCACCTGCCCCTCCTCCATGCACTCCAGCAGCGCGGCCTGCGTCTTCGGGGAGGCGCGGTTGATCTCGTCGCCGATGACGACGTTCGCGAACACGGCACCCGGCTTGAACTCGAACCGCGCGGCGGACTGGTCGAACACGGACGCACCGGTCACGTCCGACGGCAGCAGATCGGGGGTGAACTGGATCCGGCTGATCGTGCCGCCCGTCGCCCGGGCCAGCGCCTTCGCCAGCATCGTCTTGCCGACGCCGGGCACGTCCTCGATCAGGAGGTGGCCGCCGGCGAGCATCACGGCGAACGCGGAACGGATGACCTCGTCCTTGCCGTCGATCACCGTGCCGACGGCGGCGATGACCTCCTCGGCCGCGTCGCGCACCGCTTCGGCTCCACGGGAGTCCAAGGTGATTCCGTCCGTCATGGCGCCTTCCGTCCTGCCGAAAACCGCTTCACCATAAGCGAGAAGCCCGAGCGTCTCGCGCGGAGTCGCACGATTCACCGGGCGTCCACCGGGGGCCGGGACCCCGCGTCGTCGCTATCGTGAAGCCGTGACGGACGCTCCCGACGCCCACTGGGTCCTGACGTTCGTCTGCCCCGACCGCCCCGGCATCGTGCACGCCGTCTCCGGGGCCATCGTCGCCGCCGCCGGCAACATCACCGAGAGCCAGCAGTTCTCGAGCGACGACACCGGCCGGTTCTTCCTGCGGCTGCAGGTCGAGTCGCCGTCGACCGCGCAGCAGTTCGCCGCGCACCTCGGTCCGGTGGCGGCCCGCTTCGACGCCGCGTGGCGCCTCGACCGGGTCGGGCGCCGGGTGCGCACGCTCGTGCTCGTGTCGACCGCGGGTCACTGCCTCAACGACCTGCTGTTCCGACAGCACTCCGGCCAGCTGCCGGTGGAGATCCCGCTGGTGCTCGGCAACCACGCCGAGCTCGAAGGACTCGCCGGGTTCTACGGGGTGCCGTTCGAGCACCGCGCCGTCGACTCCCCCACGAGCAGGGCGCTGTTCGAGGAGCGCGTCGTCGCCGCTGTGGAGGAGCACGACATCGAGCTCGTGGTTCTGGCGCGCTACATGCAGATCCTGTCACCGGCGCTGTGCGAGCGGCTCGCCGGCCGCGCGATCAACATCCATCACTCGTTCCTGCCGGGGTTCAAGGGCGCCAACCCCTACAGGCAGGCGCACGCGCGCGGCGTGAAGCTGATCGGCGCGACCGCCCACTTCGTCACAGCCGACCTGGACGAGGGTCCGATCATCGAGCAGAACGTGATCCGGGTCGACCACTCGAGGAACGCGAAGGAGCTCGTCGCGATCGGTCAGGACGAGGAGAGCCGCACGCTGACGCAGGCGGTGCGCTGGTTCGCCGAGCACCGGGTGCTGATCGACGGCCGCCGCACCATCGTCTTCCGCTGACCGGCTACGCCAGCTCGTCGAAGTCGTCGAGCGCCCCGGGGCCGATCGACCCCGGCGCCGTCCTGGGGGTGCCGCCGGCGACCGCGATCCGGCGCTCGAGGTCGGCCACCGCCGCGCTGACGTCCACGCCGAACGGCTCGTCGTCGCTCCACGCCGCGATCTGGCTCGCGGGACCGACCAGGATCGAGACGGCCTCGACCTCGCCCGCACCGACGCGGCACGGCAGGATGACGGTGTCCGCGGAACTCGTCCTGGCGAGCAGCGCCGCGTACTCGAGCAGGAGGTCGCCGAGGCGCTCATCGGTACCGAGCACCGTCTCGGCGTAGGAGATCCGCCTCACGAGGCACCGTTCGCCGCCGGCTCCGGAACGACCCGGAGCCCCGTGGGCTGGTTGGCCAGCTCTCGGAGCAGCCGCAGCCACTCGCGGTTCACCGACGGGTCCCTGCTGCCCGCGTACTTGAACTGGATCGCGACGCCCGGGGAGATCCAGATGGAGCCGTGCCCGTCCCCGACACCCGGCTCGTCCCGCCAGTTGAACGCGAACGACTCATGCGCGCGCAGCTTCGCGTAGATCACGAGCTGCAGATGGGCGAGGGCGCGATCCTCCACCGGGATGGTGGTGCTCCCTGCGTAGACGAGTGCCCCCATGTGCGCTCAACCGAGCCGGGTACGGAGGTTCTCGGTGATCGAGGCCAGGAACTCCTCGGTCGTCTGCCACGGCTGGTCCGGGCCGACGAGGAGTGCGAGGTCCTTGGTCATCGCGCCGCCCTCGACGGTCTTCACGACGACGTCCTCGAGCGTGTCCGCGAAGTCGATCAGGGCCTGGTTGCCGTCCAGGACGCCGCGGTGGTTCAGCCCGCGGGTCCAGGCGTAGATCGACGCGATCGGGTTCGTGGACGTGGGCTTGCCCGCCTGGTGCTGGCGGTAGTGGCGGGTGACGGTGCCGTGGGCGGCCTCGGCCTCCACGACCTTGCCGTCCGGGGTGGTCAGGACGCTCGTCATGAGGCCCAGGGAGCCGAAGCCCTGCGCGACGGTGTCGGACTGCACGTCGCCGTCGTAGTTCTTGCAGGCCCAGACGTAGCCGCCCTCCCACTTCAGCGCGGAAGCCACCATGTCGTCGATCAGACGGTGCTCGTAGGTGAGACCGGCGGCCTCGAACCGCTCCTTGTACTCGGTGTCGTAGACCTCCTGGAACAGGTCCTTGAAGCGGCCGTCGTAGGCCTTGAGGATCGTGTTCTTCGTGGAGAGGTAGACCGGGTAGCTGCGGGACAGGCCGTAGTTGAGGGAGGCGCGGGCGAAGTCCCGGATGGAGTCGTCGAGGTTGTACATCGCCATCGCGACGCCGCTGCCCGGGCTCTGGAAGACCTCGAACGACTGCGCCTCCGAGCCGTCCTCCGGCTGGAAGCTGATCGTCAGCGTCCCCTTGCCCTCGAACCGGAAGTCCGTGGCGCGGTACTGGTCGCCGAACGCGTGACGGCCGATGATGATCGGCTTGTTCCAGCCGGGCACCAGGCGCGGGATGTTCGAGATCACGATCGGCTCGCGGAAGATCACGCCGCCGAGGATGTTGCGGATCGTACCGTTCGGGCTGCGCCACATCTTCTTCAGGCCGAACTCGGCGACGCGCGCCTCGTCGGGCGTGATCGTGGCGCACTTGACGCCGACGCCGTGCTTCTTGATCGCGTTCGCCGCATCGATCGTGATCTGGTCGTCGGTCTCGTCGCGCTTCTCGATACCGAGGTCGTAGTACTCGAGGTTCACGTCGAGGTACGGGTGGATCAGCGTGTCCTTGATGGACTGCCAGATGATCCGCGTCATCTCGTCGCCGTCGAGTTCGACGACCGTGCCTTCGACCTTGATCTTCGTAGCCAACGGGCCGCTCCTGCCTCTTCGTCTCCGGGGTGCGTCGCGCGCACACCGCCGAACACCCTATCGAGGCGGTGCTCGGCGAATCCTCATGACGAACCGGTGCTGCCGGAGCGCTCGCCGCTCGCTACTGTGTGGCCGTGGCGGACCTCCACCTCGAACCCCTGTCTGCGACCACCGTGGTGGCGGCCAACTCGCTGACCCTGAAACCGGGCCAGGAGCAGTACGCCGTTCCCGTCTCGCACGCGGAGGCGGAGCAGACCGTCGACCCCGAGGCGGCGTGGCCACGCGTGGTGCTCGACGGCGACGAGGTCGTCGGCTTCATCAAGGGCAGCTTCGACGAGCACGAGACCCGTCCCGAGTTCCGCTGCTGCATCTGGCAGATCAACGTGAAGGCGAGCGCGCAGGGCCGCGGCGTCGGCCGGTTCGCCGTGCACGGCCTCGCGGACGAGGCCCGCTCGCGGGGCTTCGCCCGGCTCACGGTGATCTGGGAGCGCGGCGACGCGGGCCCCGAGGACTTCTTCCTGCACGTCGGCTTCCGGCCGGAGGGCGAGACGCGCTTCGGCGAGGTCATCGGCGCGCTCGAGCTGTGACCCCCGAGCCTCCGGGCGCTTCCGGCCCATCCGGGCGCCTTCTCCCGCCCGGACCGGCCGAAGTCGCCCGGATCTCCATCGGCGGGCCGGAGACGCTCGACCTCGAGGCGATCGCTCCTGTCCACGCCGCAGCGTTCGCGGAGCCTCCGTACTCGGAGCCCGATGCGACCGATCTGCTGCGTGGCGCGCCGCGGCACGCGCAGCGCGACGGCTTCGTGCTGGCGATCGCCCGCGACGGAGAGAGTGTCGTCGGATTCGCCTACGGCGTGACGGCCCACCCCCGTCTCGACTGGGTCGCCGAGCTGGTCGACGTCCCGGGGACGGTGTCCGAGCTCGTGGAGCTCGCCGTGCATCCGTGCGCGCATGGGCGAGGCATCGGCGCGGGACTCCTCGAGGCGGTCCTGGAGGACCGGCCCGAGCCCGTCACCGTGCTGCAGACCCACGACGGCGATGGCCCCGCGATGCGTCTCTCCCTCCGGATGGGGTTCCGGAGGATCGGTCGGACGACGGTCGGCGTCGCCATGGCCAAGCAGCTCCGCTGATGGCGGTGTTCGACTCGGGCGGCGACTACACCGACGCGGTCATCGCCGTCGTCTCCGCGATCCCGCCCGGGCGTGCGATGACCTACGGCGACGTCGCGTGGACGTTCGGCCACCCCGGCGCGCGCGCGGTCGGGATGGTCATGCGATACCACGGGTCCGGGCTGCCCTGGTGGCGCGTGGTCCGGGCGGGCGGCCATCCGCCGCACGGACTGGAGGCGGAGGCGCGCCGCCACTACGAGGCCGAGGGCACACCCCTCCTCCCCGCGACGACGGAGGCGGGCTACCGCATCGACCTGCGGCAGGCCACGCACCACCCGGACTGACCGAGCACGACAGCAGGACTTTTTCGCAACAGCAGGAAGGAATCGCCGAGATCCTCCTGCTGAAGTGGATTCTTCCTGCTGAAGCGCTCGGGGATTCCTGCTGACGTGCTCGAGCTCAGACGAGGGAGTCGCGCCAGGCGGCATGGAGGGCGGCGAACCGGCCGGTGCCTGCGATGAGGTCCGCGGGCGAGCCGTCCTCGACGATCCGGCCGTGCTCCATCACGAGCACCCGGTCGGCGATCGCGACGGTGGACAGCCGGTGGGCGATGATCAGCGCCGTCCGGTCGGCCAGCAGGGTCTGCAGCGCCTCCTGCACGAGCCGTTCGCTCGGGATGTCGAGCGAGGCGGTCGCCTCGTCGAGGATCAGCACCTCGGGGTCCGCGAGGAACGCGCGGGCGAACGAGATCAGCTGCCGCTGGCCGGCCGACACGCGACCGCCGCGCTTGTTCACGTCGGTGTCGTAGCCGTCGGGCAGCGATCGGATGAACCCGTCCGCGCCGACCGCCTTCGCCGAGGCCTCGATCTCCGCCCGGGTCGCGCCCGGCCTGCCGAGCTCGATGTTGTCGGCCACCGAGCCCGAGAACAGGTAGGCCTCCTGCGTCACCATCACGACGGCGCGGTGCAGGTCCTGGTTCGTCAGGTCCCGGAGGTCGACGCCGTCGAGGGTGATGCGCCCCTCGGAGGGGTCGTAGAACCGGGCGATGAGCTTCGCGAGGGTCGACTTGCCCGCGCCCGTCGAGCCCACGAGCGCGATGGTCTGTCCCGCCGGCACATCGAGGTCGAAGCGGGGCAGGATCTCGCGATCCGGCCGGTAGGCGAACCGGACGCCGTCGAACCGCACCGCGCCGGTGACCCCGGTCGCGAGGGGCTGCGGCTTCACCGGCTCCGGCACGGTCGGGCTCTCCTCGAGCACCCCCGAGATCTTCTCGAGGGCGGCGGCCGCCGACTGGTAGGCGTTGTAGAAGGTGGCGATGTCCTCCATCGGGTCGAAGAACCGCCGCGCGTACAGCACGGCGGCCAGCAGCGCGCCGATCTCGAGACCACCGCCGATGACCCGGAACGCACCGAACAGCAGCACCGCGGCGACGGTGAGGTTGCCGATGAGGGTGAGCCCCGGCTCCATGACCGCGAAGAGTCGGATCGAGCGCGCGTTGATCGAGCGGTAGTCCTCGGTCAGCGCGCCGTACTCGCGCTGGTTGCGTGCCTCCTTCCGGAAGGCCTGCACCGCGCGGATCCCGGTCATCGTCTCCACGAAGAACACGATGAGCTTCGCCGACGCGACGCGGGACTCGCGGAACGTCGCCGCGCTCCTGCGCTGGAACCAGCGGATCAGGACCGCGAGCGGGACGAACGAGCAGAACAGGATCAACCCGCTCCACCCGTCGAGCAGCACGAGCGCGACGGCCGTGAACAGCATGTAGAGCACGCTCTGCACGAGCTCGTTGATGCCCCCGTCGAGCAGTTCCCGGATCGAGTCGAGGTCGCTGGTCTGCCTCGAGATGATGCGGCCGGACGTGTACTGCTCGTGGAACTCGAGGCTGAGCCGCTGCGTCTGGACGAACACCCGTTCGCGCAGATCGATCAGCATCGCCTGGCTGAGCCGCGCGGTCTGCACCGTGTAGGCGGCGATCAGCACCCCGGCCAGCACGCCGGCGACGAGGTAGACCACGACGGAGACGGTGAGCGGGAGCGCGTGTCCCTTCAGCAGCGAGGGCAGCCCGGAGTCGATGCCGTAGGCGATGATCGCCGGCCCGATGACCTGCATCGCGGTGCTGACCACCACGACGAGCGCCGTGATGACGAGCCGCCTGCGCAGCGGGGCGAGCAGGCTGCCGAGCAGCCGCAGCGAGCGCTGCCGGAGCTCCTTCTGCTCGCTCCGGGTGAAGTCCCGGCGCTCCTCGCCCCGGGTGCCGATGAGGGTGCTCATGCGTCCACCTCCTCGTAGGTGTCCTCGTCCTCCAGGGACGAGATGACGAACCGGTACCGCTCGCTGGTCGCGAGCAGCTCGCTGTGCGTGCCGACCGCGAGGATGCGGCCCTGCTCGAGCAGCGCGACCCGGTCGGCCAGCTGCACGGTGGAGGGACGGTGCGCCACGATCAGCGCGGTCGTGCGGGTCAGCACCTGGCGCAGGGCGGCCTCGACGAGCGCCTCGGTGTCGACGTCGAGCGCGGACAGGGGATCGTCGAGCACGAGCACGGCCGGGTTCGCCGCGACCGCGCGGGCGAGCGCCAGCCGCTGGCGCTGGCCGCCGGAGAGGCTGAGGCCCTCCTCCCCGATCGTGGTGTCGAGTCCCTCGGGCAGGTCGTGGACGAACTGCGCCTGCGCGATCTCGAGCGCCTCCTGCAGCACGTCGTCGCCCGCCTCCGGGCGGCCCAGCAGCACGTTGTCGCGCACGGTCGCAGAGAACAGGGTCGCGTCCTCGAACGCCATCGCGACGTGGGTCCGCAGCTCGGCCCTGGTGAGGTCGCGGATGTCGACCCCGTCGAGCACGATGCGACCACCGGTGACGTCGTACAGGCGCCCGGCGACCTCCACCATGGTGGTCTTGCCGGAGCCGGTGAGCCCGACCAGCGCCATGGTCTCCCCCGGTTCGATCACGAGGTCGACGCCGTCGAGCAGATCGGGCGCCGACGCGGGGGCGTCCGGGTAGCCGAAGTGCACGTCCTGGAACTCGAGCCGACCGCGTGCCTCCGTGATGTGCGCGGGGCGTTCCGGGTCGGTGATGGCGTTCTCCTCGTCGAACACCTCGTAGAGGCGGTCCGTCGCCGTGCGCGTGTCGAAGAGCATCGACAGCAGGAAGCCGATCGACTCCAGCGGGAACCGCAGCACGGTCGCCGTGGCGAAGAACGCCACGAGCTGCCCGACGGTCAGCGCGCCGATGCTCGCCTGCCACACGCCGACGAGGAGGCAGAGCGCGAATGCGACGTCCGGTACGAGCAGGAGCCACAGCCAGATCTGCGCGACCGCCTGCGCCTTCTCGATCTCGGTGCCGCGCAGCTCCTCCGCCCGCTGGAGGAAGCCCTGCAGCTTGGTCCGGCCGCGCCCGAACGCCTTGAGCACGCGGATGCCGTGCACCGACTCCTCGACGAGCGTCGCGAGGTCGCCCTGCTGGTCCTGGCTGCGGCGCGCGACCACGTGGTAGCGCCGCTCGAACCGGAACCCGTTGATCCACAGCGGCACGGAGCACGCGACGAAGACGACCGCGAGCAGCGGGCTCATCAGCAGCAGCACGACGAACCCCACCGCGATGGTGATGACGTTCACGATGAGGTAGATGAAGCCGAACGCGATGAACCGGCGGATCAGGCTGAGGTCGCTCATCGAGCGGGACAGCAGCTGTCCGCTCGGCCAGCGGTCGTGGAACGCGACCGGGAGGTCCTGCAGCTTGGCGTAGAGCGCGCGGCGCATGCTCGCCTCGACGCCGGTCGCCGGTCCGACGATGAACAGGCGGCGGGCGAAGTAGAGCGCAGCCTCGATGACGCCGAGCACGGCGATGATCGCGACGGCGCCGGGGATCTGGGCGGCGTCCTTCGACGCGAGCGGGCCGTCGACGATGCGCTGGAGCACCTGCGGCACGGCGAGGGAGACGAGGGAGGCGGCGAGCGCCATCGCCATGGCGATGACGATGCTCCTGCGCACCGGCCTGACGAAGGGGTCGAGACGGCGCAGCGCCTGGAAGGTCGTGGGCTGCTTGCTGGCGGCGGTCATGCGTGTTCCTTCCCGCGGACCCCGTGCGGTGGCGCGGCGGATCGCGGAGACGTCGGGAGCGCCTTCGTCGGCGCCGGACGGGAGGCGGCGGCCTAGTCGCGCTCGCGCGATGCGGGGGCGACGACGAGCACAGCGGTGTTCGCGGACATGTCGGCCTCCTGCCCCTCAGCGGCCGGCGGCGGGGGCGTCGTGCGGTCGACCGCCGTGGCCTCCTCATCCCGGATCGGGTGCGGACCTCGCCACGGCAGCCCTCCAGCTTAAGGAATGCATGGCATCCGCACAACACTTTTCACGGATCAGGCCCGATCCCGAGCACGTCGGAGACACCTCATCCGGATACGGCGGCCTGCCTGGACGAGCCCGATCCGTGAGGCGTCAGTGGAAGAAGTGGCGCTCACCCGTGAAGTACATGGTCACGCCCGCCGCGTCCGCGGCGGCGACGACCTCGCGGTCCCGGATGGAGCCGCCGGGTTGCACGATCGCCTTCACGCCCGCCGCGAGGAGCACCTCCGCCCCGTCCGCGAACGGGAAGAACGCATCGGAGGCGGCGACCGATCCGGCTGCCCGCTCCCCCGCACGCGTGACCGCCAGGTGGCACGAGTCGACCCGGTTCACCTGCCCCATGCCGATCCCGACCGAGGCGCCGCCGGAGGCGAGCAGGATCGCGTTCGACTTCACCGACCGCACCGCGCGCCAGGCGAACGCCAGGTCGGCGAGGGTGGCCTCGTCCGCCGCCGGGCCTGCGGCGAGGGTCCAGGTGGCCGGATCGACCTCGTGGTAGCGGTCCGGCACCTGCACCAGCACACCGCCGGAGACCTGCTTGAACTCCCGCTCGGGCCGCACGAAGCCGTCCGGCAGCTCGAGGATCCGGAGGCTCTTCCGCTGCTTCAGCACGACGACGGCCTCGGGTTCGTAGTCCGGTGCGACGATCACCTCGGTGAAGATGCCGGCGACGGCCTCCGCCATGCCCAGCGTGACCGTTCGGTTGGCCGCGATCACACCGCCGAACGCCGACACGGGATCGCAGTCGTTCGCGAGGCGGTGGGCGGCGGCGATGGGATCGACGGCATGGGCCGGCGCCACCGCGACGCCGCACGGGTTCGCGTGCTTCATCACCGCCACCGCGGGTTCGTCGAAGTCGAGCGCCGCACGGATCGCCGCATCGGCGTCGACCAGGTTGTTGTAGCTGAGCTCCTTGCCGTTCAGCTGCCTCGCCTGAGCCAGCCCGTGCCCGGCCGGGTCCCGCCAGAGCGCGGCCGCCTGGTGCGCGTTCTCTCCGTACCGGAGCGGCGTCTCGATGAAGCGGTAGTCGCCCGAGCGCACGGAGGTGTCGGCGCCGTCGGCGAACCAGTCGGCGATCGCACGGTCGTACGCGGCGATCCGCTCGAACGCCTGGCTCGCGAGACGTCGGCGCAGCTCGAGCCCGATCCCGCCCGCGGCGATCGCCTCCAGGACCACGGGGTAGGCGTCCGCACCCGTCACGACGGCGACGTTCGCGAAGTTCTTCGCCGCCGCGCGGACCATCGCCGGCCCGCCGATGTCGATCTGCTCGACGATCTGCTCGTCGTCCGCTCCCGAGGCGACCGTCTGCTCGAACGGGTACAGGCTCGACACGACCAGCTCGAACGGGGCGATGCCCAGCTCGGTGAGCTGCGCTGCGTGCTGCTCACGTCGCAGGTCGGCGAGCAGGCCCCCGTGCACCGAGGGGTGCAGGGTCTTCACCCGACCGTCGAGCGACTCGGGGAAGCCGGTGACCTGCGAGACCTCGGTGACGGGCAGGCCGGCGTCCCGGATCGTGGCCGCGGTCGATCCCGTCGACACGAGCTCCACGCCGGCGGCGACGAGCTCCGAGGCGAGCTCGACCAGCCCGTGCTTGTCGCTGACGGAGAGCAGCGCCCGGCGCACGGGGACGACGTCCGCTGAGCCCGGCTCGACGGTTCTGGCGATGATCACGAGGTTGCCTCCAGGTCGATCCGTCCCTCCGCGAGACGCACGATGACGTCGGCGAGCAGCCGGCGCTCGACGGGTTTGATGCGGTCGTGCAGCGCGGCCTCGGTGTCCCCCGGCAGCACCGGCACCCGCTCCCTGGCCAGGATCGGGCCGCTGTCGGTGCCGTGGTCGACGACGATGACGCTCGCTCCGGTCTCGGTCACGCCGGCGGCCAGTGCGTCGCGGACACCGTGCGCGCCGGGGAACTCGGGCAGGTACGCGGGGTGCGTGTTGATGAGGGCCGGCGCGAGGGCGTCGACCACCCGCGCCGGGAACAGCCGCATGAACCCCGAGAGCACCACGAGGTCGGGCGTCCAGACGCGGATCGCCTCGAGCATCGCGTCGCCCCAGGCCTCGCGGGTCTCGAAGTGCCGGAAGGGCACGAGGAACGACGGGACGCCGAACTCGTCCGCGTGGGAGAACCCGTCCGCCTCGCGGTCCGCGCCCACGGCGACGACGTGCGCCGGGAAGCCCGGTTCGTCGCAGCGCTCCAGCAGCGCGCGGAGGTTGCTTCCGCCGCCGGAGATCAGCACGACGAGCCGGAGCACGGAACGAGCCTACTGGGAGGCGTCGATCGGCTCCGCCGGACGGACGCGAGGGCGGACGACGGCCGCGCCGACCAGGGCGGGCAGGCCGACGAGGCCCGCGGCGAGCCCCGCGACGAGCAGCGCGTCCGGCCCGACGGCGACGAACCGCCCGGGTCCGGCCGAGCCCGCCGACGCGGCGGCCAGGCCGCCGAGGACGACCGCTGCCGCCAGGCCGGCGATCAGCCCGAGCTGCACGGCCCCGGTTCTCGCTCCCCCGCGTCGGACGAGCACCGCGGCGAAGAATCCCGCCAGCACGGGGACGAGCAGCACCGCGGCCGCCCATACCGGCGGATCCACCGGGACGGCGCCGAGCACCGGCAGTGCGGGCAGCGGGCCGGCCTGACCGACGAACGGCCCGGTCACGGATCCTGTGCCGAGCCCGACCCCGGCACCGAGGAGCCAGGAGGCCGCCCAGACCACGAGGGTCGGCACCGCGAGGATCTGCATGCAGGTGAGGACCAGGCCGCCGACGGGGCCCGCGTCGAGCGCCTCGTCCAGAGCGACGATGTCCGCGAACCGGGCGAAGAGCAGCACGGTCAGCGCGAGGGCGGCCGCGGCGAGCACCAGCAGCACCGCGATCAGGCCCGCGCGGATCCCGTCCGGCAGCGGCGGCGCGCCCGGCCTCGCGGCGCGCAGGCCGACGAGCGACGCGAACCCGACGACGACGACGGGCAGCAGGATCGCCTGCCAGGCGACCGGCACGGCCGCCGACGACGTGCCGAGGTGCAGCAGCACCGCGGCCGCGGCCGCGGTCGCCACGAGCTGCGCGACCCACGCCGCCGCCGGGGCCCGGGTGGCGGCGGCCCGTCGGCCGGCGCGCAGGGCGCACAGCGCGGTGATCAGGGCCGGCCCGAGCGCGGCCGTCGTCACCGTGAACGAGGCCCCCTGGACCGTGAACCGAACGCCGACACCGTGACCGATGAACCAGGCGTCGGCGGCTGAGGACACGGCGGGCGGCCAGGCGTCGGGCCTGGCGAGCGCCGCCCACGCCAGGACGGCGAGCGCAGCGAGCACGGCGAACGGGAGCGCGACACCGAGGACGCCGTCGACCGCGCCCACGACCACGGCAGCGAGCCGGCGCGGTCGCTGCCGCGTCGGCTTCGCTGGGGCGACGTCGGGTGCGTCGAGCAAGGAGGAGCTGATCCCCCGAGGCTACGAAATCGCGCTGCCCGAGCACGGAGGCGGTCCGGGGTGTTCCATCTTCCTGGGCTTCCGGGCCTGCTCCGCGGCCTCGGAAGCCCAGGAGGTCGGAGCTCAGGCGCTGAGGACGGCCCGCATCAGGTCGGCGGTCTCGGACGGGGTCTTGCCGACCTTGACGCCCGCGGCCTCGAGCGCCTCCTTCTTCGCCTGCGCGGTACCGGCGGAGCCGGACACGATCGCGCCGGCGTGACCCATCGTCTTGCCTTCGGGGGCGGTGAAGCCGGCGACGTAGCCGACGACCGGCTTCGTGACGTGCGCCCTGATGAAATCGGCGGCCCGCTCCTCGGCGTCGCCGCCGATCTCGCCGATCATCACGATCGCCTTCGTCTCCGGGTCGGCCTCGAACGCCGCGAGCGCGTCGATGTGCGTCGTGCCGATGATCGGGTCGCCCCCGATGCCGATCGCGGTGGAGAAGCCGAGGTCCCGCAGCTCGTACATCATCTGGTAGGTCAGGGTGCCGGACTTGGAGACGAGCCCGATCGGGCCCTTGCCCGTGATCGTGGCCGGGGTGATGCCGACGAGCGCCTCCCCCGGGGTGATGATGCCGGGGCAGTTCGGGCCGATGATGCGCGTCCGGCCGCCGGTCGCCTTCGCATGCGCCCAGGCCTCCGCGGCGTCCTGGACCGGGATGCCCTCGGTGATCACCACGAGCAGCGGGATCCCGGCGTCGATCGCCTCGATCATCGCGTCCTTCGCGAAGGCGGGAGGGACGAACGCGATGGAGACGTCGGCCCCCGTCTCGGCGATGGCCTCCCGCACCGTGCCGAACACGGGGAGGGTGACGTCGCCATGGGTGACGGACGTGCCGGCCTTGCGCGCGTTGACACCGCCGACGACCTGGGTCCCCGCCTTCAGCATCAGCGCCGTGTGCTTCGTGCCCTCGCCACCGGTGATGCCCTGGACGATGACCCTGGAGTCCTTGTTCAAGAAGATCGACATGTCGGGATTCCCTTAGTTCGCGGCGGCCAGCTCGGCGGCCTTGTCGGCGCCGTCGTCCATCGTGAGCGCGAGCGTGACGAGCGGGTGGTTCGCCTCCGCGAGGATGCGCCGCCCCTCCTCCACGTTGTTGCCGTCGAGGCGCACGACCAGCGGCTTCGACGCGGAGTCGCCGAGGATCTCCAGCGCCTGGACGATGCCGTTCGCGACCGCGTCGCACGCGGTGATGCCGCCGAAGACGTTCACGAACACGCTCTTCACCTGCGGGTCGCCGAGGATGACGTCGAGCCCGGCCGCCATGACGGAGGCGGACGCCCCGCCGCCGATGTCGAGGAAGTTCGCCGGCTTCACTCCGCCGTGCGCCTCCCCCGCGTACGCGACGACGTCGAGCGTCGACATCACGAGGCCCGCCCCGTTGCCGATGACGCCCACCTCGCCGTCCAGCTTCACGTAGTTGAGGTGCGAGGCCTTGGCCTTCGCCTCCAGCGGGTCGGCGGAGGCCTTGTCCTCCAGCTCGGCGTGCGCCGGGTGGCGGAAGTCGGCGTTCTCGTCGAGCGACACCTTGCCGTCGAGCGCCACGATGTCGCCGCCGCCGGTGAGGACCAGCGGGTTGACCTCGACGAGCGTCGCGTCCTCGGCGGCGTACACCTCGTAGAGCTGCACGAACACCGGGGCGACCTTGTCGACCAGCTCCGCCGGGAACTTCGCGGCGACCGCGATCGCTCTGGCCTTCTCGAGCGTCACGCCCTCGCCGGGATCGACCTCGATGCGCGCCAGCGCCTCGGGGCGTGTGACCGCGAGCTCTTCGATCTCCATGCCGCCCTCGAAGGAGGCGAGGGAGAGGTAGGAGCGGTTCGCGCGGTCGAGCAGGACGGAGAAGTAGTACTCCTCCTTGATGTCCGCGCCCGCGGCGACCATCACGCGGTGCACGGTGTGCCCCTTGATGTCCATGCCGAGGATCGCCCGGGCCGCGGCCTCCGCGTCCTCGGGTGTCCTGGCGACCTTCACCCCGCCGGCCTTGCCGCGGCCACCGACCTTGACCTGCGCCTTGACGACCGTCACACCGCCCAGCTGCTCAGCCGCAGCGCGCGCCTGCTCAGGGGTGTCCGCGACGATGCCGGCGAGGACCGGTACTCCGTGCTGCTCGAACAGGTCACGTGCCTGGTACTCGAAGAGGTCCATCCGACGCCCACGACTCCTTCTCTGAAGAACCGTGCAACCCTAGCGGCCGCGCGCTCGGCGCTTCCCGGGGGCGCTGGCGACGACTCGTTGCCACGTCAACCCTGACAGGGATACGGTGCGTTCATGGCTGGGAAGCTGACGAGCGGTGAGGCGTCGACGTGGAGCCTGATCCAGCGCCTGTCCGACCTCGCCACCGGCGTGGTCGAGCACCAGATCCGATCGGCGGCCGACCTGTCGTCCGCCGAGTTCGACGTGCTGCGCTGCCTTGTCGGGGCGCCCGGCCGCCAGCTGCGGCAGAACGAGCTCGCCGCCATGCTCGGCTGGGACAAGAGCAGGCTCTCCCACCAGCTGACGCGCATGCAGCACCGCGAGCTGATCGACCGGCAGAAGTCCGGGCGGGTGCACGCCGTCGCCGTGACCCGCATGGGCGTGCAGAAGTTCGAGCTCGCCGACAACGCTCATGTCGCGGCGGTGCGATCCCTCCTCCTCGAGCACCTGTCGGCCGCCGAGCGGGAGGCGCTGGAGCGCACCGCCGCCGAGGCGGTGGCGCCCACCGAGACCCCGGCGCCCGCGCCCGCCGCTCCACCGTCGCGCGTCCTGCGGCCCGCCACATCCTGATCAGGACCTGAACACCTCCGCCGGTCCGGTCGGGGTCAGTCCGGGATCACCCGCTTGCCGAGCCCCGTCGCGCCGTCCGGCGTGTAGCCCGCACGCTCGTAGAACCTGGCGACGGCCTCGTTCCCGGACCGGATCTGGACGTTGACCTTGGGGCAGCCGAGCGCGAGCAGCTGCGTCTCCGCTTCCATGAGCAAGGTGCGCCCGAGCCCCCGCCCCTGCCGGTCGGGCGTGACCGCCAGGTAGTAGACCCATCCGCGATGCCCGTCGTAGCCGGCCATCGCGGTGCCCACCACCCCGCCGTCCTCCTCCGCGACGAGGAACAGCTCGCGCTGCACGAGCTTCTTCCTGGCGATGTCCCGGTGCGGATCGTTCCACGGCCGGGTCAGCCCGGCCGCATGCCACAGCGCGACCACCGCGTCCTCGTCGCCGTCCGCGAACGGCCGCACGCGCACGGTCACAGCTTGACGATGGGTGCGACCTTGACGAGCAACCGCTTCCGGCCCGCCGTGTCGAATTGGACCTCCGCGATCCGCTTCGCCGCGGACCCGGTGATCGCCTGCACGCGGCCCTCGCCGAAGTCGTCGTGCCGGATCCGGTCGCCCGGCGCGAGCTCGAGCTCCCCGTTGTCGCGCACCTTGCCCGTGACCCGGTTCGGCCACTCGGTCTTCGGCTTCGCCTGGCCGGGCGCCGCGCCTGCGGCGCCCCCGCTCCAGGACAGGCTCCCGGCCACTCGGCCGCCCGCGCCCGGGCCGGTCATGCCGGGCGACTGCCGCCACTCGATGAGCTCGGCGGGGATCTCGGCGAGGAACCGGCTCGGCGCGGAGACGCTCGTCTCGCCGTAGCTGTTCCTGGTCATCGCGAGCGACAGGTAGAGGCGCTCCTTCGCGCGGGTGATGCCGACGTAGAACAGCCGCCGCTCCTCCGAGGGGCCGCCGGGCTCGTTCGCGCTCATCCGGTGCGGCAGCAGGTCCTCCTCGATGCCGGTGAGGAAGACGGCCCGGAACTCCAAGCCCTTCGCCGTGTGCAGCGTCATGAGCGACACCGTGCCCGACGAGTCGTCGAGCTCGTCGGCCGCGGCGACCAGGGCGGTCTCGGTGAGGAAGTCGATGAGCAGCCCGTCGGGGTCGTTCTTCTGGAACTCCTTCGTGACCGCCAGGAGCTCCTCGATGTTCTCGAGCCGTGCCTCGTCCTGGGGATCGCGGCTCGCTCGCAGCGCGTCCACGTAGCCGCTCTTCTGCATCAGCAGCGCCAGCACGTCGAACACCGGGATCGGGGCGGCGTCGGGCGACGGCGGCGCGGTCATCGCGGTCGCCTCGTCGAGCAGGTCCGACAGCCCGGTGATGGCCTTCGCGACCTTCGGCCCGAAGCCCTGCTCGCCCGCGTGCCGCAGCGCCTCACGGAAGGTGATGCCGTTCCGCTCCGCGTATCCCGCGAGCTGGGTCTCCGTGACCTGCCCGATGCCCCGCTTGGGGCTGTTCAGGATGCGCCGCATCGCGAGTGCGTCGGCCGGGTTGGCGACCGCGATCAGGTACGCCATCGCATCCTTGATCTCGGCGCGTTCGTAGAACTTGGTGCCCCCGAGGATCCGGTACGGCACAGCCGACCGGATGAGGATCTCCTCCAGCGCTCGCGTCTGCGCGTTGGTCCGGTAGAACACCGCGACCTCGCGGTAGTCGAGGCCGTCGCGGTGCAGCCGCTCGATCTCGTCGGCGACGAACTGGGCCTCGTCGTGGCCGGAGTACCCCGTGAACCCGACGATCTTCGCGCCGGCGCCCGTGTCGGTGAAGAGGTTCTTCGCCACCCGGTCGAAGTTGTTCGCGATCACGGCGTTCGCCGCGTCGAGGATGGTCTGGGTCGAGCGGTAGTTCTGCTCGAGCAGCACGACCGTGGCGTCGCGGTAGTCCTGCTCGAACTCGACGATGTTGCGGATGTCGGCGCCGCGGAACGCGTAGATCGACTGGTCGGAGTCGCCCACGACGGTGAGCGAGGCGCCCGGCAACTCGGCGACGGGCTTGGTCAGCTCGCGGATGAGCGCGTACTGCGCGTGGTTCGTGTCCTGGTACTCGTCCACGAGGATGTGCCGGAACCGGCGCCGGTACGGCTCCGCGACATGCGGGAACGCGCGGAACAGGTAGACGGTCTGCGCGATCAGGTCGTCGAAGTCGAAGGCGTTCGCCGACTGCAGGGCGCGCGAGTACTCGCGGAAGATCGTGAGGAAGAGCGCGTCCTTCGGGTCGCTCGGGTTCACCTGGCGGGAGAAGGTCTCGGCGTCGACGAGCTCGTTCTTCAGCTTGGAGATCCGGGCGGCGACGTTGGCGACCGAGAGCCCCATCACGTCCGCCTCGTACTGCTTCACCAGCCGTTTGAGCAACGCCCGGGAGTCGCCGGAGTCGTAGATCGTGAACCCGGACGCGTACCCGAACACCTCGGCCTCCCGCCGGAGGATGCGCACGCACGCGGAGTGGAAGGTCGAGATCCACATGCCGTCCGAGGCATGTCCCACGATGCCGCGCACGCGCTCGCGCATCTCGCCGGCGGCCTTGTTCGTGAAGGTGATCGCGAGGATCTGGCTCGGCCAGGCCTCCCGGGTCTCGAGCAGGGAGGCGATGCGCCGGGTCAGCACGCTCGTCTTGCCGGATCCGGCACCGGCCACGATGAGCAGTGCGGGACCGCGGTACAGCACCGCTTCCCGCTGACGGGGGTTCAGCCCCTCGAGCAGCGCCGAGGAGGGCTCGACCGGATGGGGCTGGACCAGCTGCGGCATGATGCCGTCAAGGGTAGGCCGGGGTCCCGACATCGATGCTTCGACCGAGCTCGGCGAGCGCGAGATCGGGGTGGTCGGCGAACACACCGGTCACCCCGGCGTCGAGCAGCCGCCGCCAGTAGGCGGCGTAGCGGCCGAAGGCGTCCCCCGGAACCCGGTAGCGACGCGGGAGGAACCGGTTCTCCGGCCGCAGGGTCCACGTCCACACGTCGAGCCCCAGCTCGCGGAAGCCCGCGACGACTCCCGGCTTCACCAGGTGCGCACCGAGGCTGACACCGTCGTAGCCCGCGAACGCCTCCGGGTGACGCACGGTGCGGTGGTCGATCAGGGGCTCGTGGCCGATCAGCGCCACCAGCGGGTGCCCGATCCCCCTCGCGGCCAGCAGGTCCAGCGCGTGGTGCTCGAAGCTCTCGATGCTGATCTCGGGGAGGCGGGGCGCCGCCGCGAGCGTCCCGGCGAGCAGCTCGTCGACCGGGAGGCCGAGGCGGGCGGAGCGGGCGGCGTGCTTCAGCTCGACGACCAGGCGCACGCCGTCGGCCGCGGCCACGAGCTCGATCACCTCGCGGAGGGTGAGGACCGCCTCGGCGCCGTCGTGCTCGGCGCTGGCCGGGCGCAGTCGCGGAAGGCGCTCTCTGCCCGTGAGCGATCGCAGCTCGGCGAGCGAGAGATCCTCGGCGAACCAGCCGAGGCGCGGCCGGCCGCGGACGACCTTCAACCGCCTCCGATCGCGGAGCTCCGGATGCGCGGCGACGTCGGTGGTGTGGCTGAGCTCGGGATCATGGCGGACCACCAGCTCCCCGTCAGCGCTGGCCACCACGTCGATCTCGATCGCCCGCGCGCCCTGCTCGAGAGCGAGCAGGAAGGCGCCGCGGGTGAGCTCCGGCCGGTAGCCGCAGGCACCGCGGTGCGCGATCAGCAGCGGGGAGGGCACGTGGTGAGGCTACGACACCGGCGGCGGATCCTTAGGAACCGCATAACGCCGAGGTGCGGCGCGTTGCACCGGATGTTCATAGAATCCTCGTTCCGGCGCACCAACGCTGCCGGATCCCGACAGGAACAGGAACCATGGCGAACCCCGCCCTCTCCAACAACCCCGCGTTCAAGAAGGGCAGCACGGTCAGCGCCGCCCAGCTCGAGGAGCTGTACGAGCGCCCGGCGGCGTCCCCCGCGGACACCGGCCGCATGACCTACGAGGACACCGCGGTGAAGACCGTCGTGCTGTTCGCCGTCCTGCTCGTCACCTCGGGCATCGGCTGGTTCGTGCCCGCCCTCGCGATCCCCGGTGCCCTGGTCGGCTTCGTCCTGGCCATGGTCAACACCTTCAAGCGGGAGCCGTCCGTCCCGCTGATCGTCCTGTACGCCGCGGCCGAGGGCCTCTTCGTCGGCGGCATCTCGAAGTTCTTCGATGCGCGCTGGAACGGCATCGTCGCGCAGGCGGGCCTCGCCACGCTCATCACGGTCGGCATCACGCTGGCGCTGTTCGCGAGCGGCAAGGTCCGCGCGTCGGCACGGGCCACGAAGATCTTCCTCATCGCGATGGTCTCGTACCTCGTGTTCCAGCTGATCAACGTCGTGCTGCAGCTGACCGGCGTCGCCGGCGGCACGTTCGGCCTGCAGAGCGGCGTGCTCGGCATCGTCATCGGCGTCGCGGTGGTCGTCATGGCCGCGTACTCGCTGGTGCTCGACTTCGACCAGATCCAGCAGGGCGTCCGGCGCGGCATCCCCGCCCGGTACGGCTGGACCGGCGCATTCGGGATCATGGTCACGGTCGTCTGGCTCTACTTCGAGTTCCTGCGCCTCATCGCCATCTTCCGCAACTAGCGCAGCGCCGATCACGGAGGGCGCCCGGGCCTCGGCCCCGGCGCCCTCCGTCGTCGCACGGCCGGCCGCACCCGTCGAGTCGGACCGGAGGTGCACGGGGACCACCACCAGGTGCACAGACGGCGTGTCCGGGAGAGGGCGGCAGCGACGCCCCTGCGGCTCACGTACGGTGACGGGTCTCCCACGAAAGGCCGATCCGTCCATGCAGGTCACCGACCTCCTCGCTCCGCTCGCCGCCAGATGGGGCCGCCGCGTCCGCGAGGAGCTGGACGTCGTGCCGCACCCGTTCGACTCGTCGCGGCAGTCCGTCGCCGGGCCGGATCCCGACCGCCTCCTCGTGCTCGGCAACGGGCCTGCGATCGGCTTCGGCGTGCTCACCCAGGACCTCGCGCTGCCGGGCCATCTCGCCCGGCGGCTCGCCGCGGCGACAGGGCGCGGCGCCACGGTCGACGTGCTCGCCCGCCGCGGCACCACCGCCTCGCTCGCCCGGCGGCTCATCGACGAGGCCCGGATGTGCCACTACGACGCGGTGGTCGTCTGCGTGGGATCGACCGACGCGTACAACCTGCTGCCCGAGGAGCGCTGGCGCTCCGACCTGGAGCAGCTCACGGATGCCCTCCGCGCGGCGACCACGCCGACGACGGTGATCGCCGTGCTCGGGATCCGGCCGGTGCAGCGCCCGAACGCGTCCTCGGGCAGCGTGGGCCGCCTGGTCGAGAGCCACGCGGCTCGGCTCGACCGCATCGCGGAGGAGGTGTGCGCGCACCGGGCGGGCGTGGTCCACATCGGGACGTCGACGGAACTCCCGGTGGCGCCCCGCACCGCGGAGGCGTACGACGAGCTCGCCGCGACGATCGCTCCGCCGTTGGTGCAGCGGCTCGATGCGCTCGCGGCGAAGCCGTCGGCGACCGGGGCGAGAGCCCTCCGCTCGCGACCCGACCCGGAGGTCGAGCGTCAGGACGCCCTCGACCGGACGGACCTGCTGCGGAGCGGCTCGAACCCGCGGCTCGACCGGCTGCTGCGCAGCGCCAAGGAGCTGTTCGGGATCACGGGCGCCGCGGTCACGCTCATCGACGGCGACCGCGTCGTGTTCAAAGCCGCCATCGGCATGCCCTCGGCGGACGTCCCGCGGTCGATCGCCCCGTGCGACCGGACGATCCGTCAGAGCGGGGCGTTCGTGCTCGGCGATCTGAAGGGCGAGCGGCTCGCCGCGGACGGCTGGGGGTTCTACGCCGGGCACCCGCTCGAGTCGCCGGACGGCTACCGGATCGGTGCGCTCTGCCTGCTCGACACCCGCTCGCGCGAGCCCCTCACCGTGGACCGGATCGCCCTCGCGGAGGTCGCGGGGAGGATCGAGTCCGAGCTGTGGTCGGAGGTCGCGAGCCCGGCGCCCGCGAAGGGGCACCCCGGCCCGCGCGTCCCGGTGAGCTGACGTCGCCGCGCTCCCCGCGGTCGAGGGCGGCGGCACGCGCGGCCGGGCCGACGGGACGACGCCGGCTCACTCCCACTCGATGGTGCCGGGCGGCTTCGACGTGACGTCGAGCACGACGCGGTTCACCTCGGCGACCTCGTTCGTGATGCGGTTCGAGATCTTCGCGAGGAGGGCGTAGGGCAGCCGCGTCCAGTCGGCGGTCATCGCGTCCTCGCTCGACACGGGCCGCAGCACGATCGGGTGCCCGTAGGTGCGGCCGTCGCCCTGCACACCCACGCTGCGCACGTCCGCGAGGAGCACCACCGGGCACTGCCAGATCTCGCCGTCGAGGCCGGCCGCGGTGAGCTCCGCCCGGACGATCGCGTCCGCGCGCCGCAGCGTCGCGAGGCGGTCGCGCGTCACCGAGCCGACGATCCGGATGCCGAGCCCGGGCCCGGGGAACGGCTGCCGGCCGACGATGACCTCTGGGAGCCCGAGCTCGCGGCCGATGGCCCGCACCTCGTCCTTGAAGAGGGTGCGCAGCGGCTCGACGAGCGCGAACTCGAGGTCCTCGGGGAGGCCGCCGACGTTGTGGTGGCTCTTGATGTTCGCCGTCCCGCTGCCACCGCCGGACTCGACGACGTCGGGGTAGAGCGTGCCCTGCACGAGGAAGCCGACCTGCTCCCCCTGCTCCGAGGCCCGGGCGACGACGTCGGCGGCGGCGCGCTCGAACGCGCGGATGAACTCGCGGCCGATGATCTTGCGCTTGGCCTCGGGGTCGGAGACACCCTCGAGGGCGTCGAGGAAGGTGTCCTCGGCGTCGACCACGACGAGGTCGACGCCGGTGGCGGCGACGTAGTCGCGCTCGACCTGCTCGGCCTCGCCCTCCCGCAGCAGCCCGTGGTCCACGAACACGCAGGTGAGCCGGTCCCCGATCGCCCGCTGCACCAGTGCTGCGGCGACCGCCGAGTCGACGCCGCCGGACAGGCCGCAGATGACCCGTGCGTCGCCGACCTGCGCTCGGATCCTCGCGACCTGGTCCGCGATCACGTTGCCGGCGTTCCAGTCGGCGGCGATACCGGCGGCGTCGTGGAGGAAGCTCGCGATGACCTCCTGGCCGTGCGCCGTGTGCCGCACCTCGGGGTGCCACTGCACGCCGTACATGCGGCGCTCGTCGCTCGCGAACGCGGCCACCGGCGTGGACTCGCTGCTCGCGAGCACCCGGAACCCCTCGGGCGCGGTCGCGACGGAGTCGCCGTGGCTCATCCACACGACCTGGTCCTCCGGTTGGCCCGCGACGAGCGGCGTCCCCGCGGTGGTCGCGTCCTCCGCGAGGCGGACCGCGGTTGAGCCGTACTCGCGTCGACCGGTCTGCGCGACCGTTCCGCCGAGCTGCTGCGCCATCACCTGGAACCCGTAGCAGATGCCGAGGACCGGCACCCCGAGCTCGAGGATGCCCGGGTCGAGCGCCGGCGCACCCTCCTCGTAGACGCTCGAGGGGCCGCCGGAGAGCACGATGCCCGCGGGCTGCCGGGCCGCCACCTCGGCCGCGGTGACGCCGTGGGGGACGATCTCGGAGTAGACCCCTGCCTCGCGCACCCGGCGAGCGATGAGCTGCGCGTACTGGGCACCGAAGTCCACGACGAGCACGGGGTGCGCCTCCCCGGGTGGCCGCTCGGGCTCGGTCGGGGCGGCTGCGTCCGGCTGGGTCGTCGTCACCCCGGCAATCGTACGGACCTCGCGAGCGGCTCGGCGCTGCCGCCAGCGGTAATGGTCATCGGCACCCGAAGTGCTACGCTCCCGGCACAGTTCGTGTCCGATCGACCTTTACCGGAGGGGCCATGGCCGAGCAGCCCGTCACCGTCGCGGTCTCGACGGTGATCTTCGGCCTCCGGGACCACGACGGTCAGCCGGCGCTCCACCTGCCGCTCGTGCAGCGGGTGCGCGAACCGCACCTCGGGCGCTGGGCGCTCCCGGGCGGGCCGCTCCGCCCCGCCGAGTCGCTGCGGGATGCCGCGCGGCGGGGCCTCGCGACCACGACGGGGCTGGATCCGGCCCACCTCGAGCAGCTCTACACGTTCGGGGCGGTCGAACGCGGCGGAGCCGAGCGGGTCGTGTCCGTCGTGTACTGGGCGCTCGTGCGCACGGAGGAGGCGGCACTGACCCGTGCCGACCCGCACGTCGCCTGGTTCCCGGCGGAGGCACTCCCCCCGCTCGCGTTCGACCACGACGAGATCGTCGGCTGGGCGGTGAAGCGCCTGAAGAGCAAGCTCGAGTACACCCACCTGTCCCACGCCCTGCTGCCCGAGGAGTTCACCCTCGGCCAGTTGCGCGAGGTGCACGAGGCGATCCTGGGTCGCCGGCTCGACCCCGCCAACTTCCGGCGCCGTACCGAGGCGACCGGCACGGTGACGCCCACGGGCGCCCACCAGGCCGGCGTGCGCCACCGGCCGCCCGCGCTCTACCGATCCACCGCTCGAGAGGAACTGCTCACATGACCGTCAGCACCGAACCGGCCGCGCCGGCAGGGGGCATCGAGGTCGTCGGCCTCGACACCATCGCGGAAGCGGATCGCAGGGGACGCCCCCGCGATCTCTTCTGGCCCTGGTTCGCCGCCAACGTCTCGGTCCTCGCACTGAGCTACGGCGCGTTCATCCTCGGCGACGGCATCTCGTTCCTCCAGGCGACCATCGTCGCGGTCGTCGGGATCGTGGCCTCGTTCGCGCTCTGCGGCGTCGTCGCCCTGGCGGGCAAGCGGGGCTCGGCACCGACGATGGTGCTGTCCCGGGCGGCGTTCGGCGTCGACGGCAACCGCCTCCCCGCCGTCCTCTCCTGGATCCTCACCGTGGGCTGGGAGACGGTGCTGGCCGCCCTGGCGGTGCTCGCGACCTCGACCGTGTTCCGCGAGCTCGGCTGGAACGGCGGCGCGGTCACGAAGATCGTCGCCCTCGTCGTCGTGGCCGTGCTGATCGTCGGTGCCGGCGTGGCCGGCTTCACGGTGATCATGCGCCTGCAGCAGTGGATCACCGTCGTGACCGCGGTCCTGACCGTCGTGTACGTCGTCCTGGCCGCGCCGCACATCCGGTTCGACGCCGTCGCGCACCTCGCGGCGGGATCTCCGCAGGCCGTCATCGGCGCACTCGTCTTCGTGATGACCGGCTTCGGCCTCGGCTGGGTCAACGCCGCCGCGGACTACTCGCGCTACCTGCCGAGGACCGCGCGCAGCCGCGGTGTCTTCGGATGGACGACGTTCGGCGGCGCACTGGCTCCGGTCGTCCTCGTCGTGGTCGGCCTGCTGCTGGCCGGCTCGTCGAAGACGCTGTCCGACGCCGTCGCGAGCGACCCGATCGGCGCGCTGACGTCGATCCTCCCCGTCTGGTTCCTGGTGCCGTTCGCACTCGTCGCGATCCTCGGCCTCGTGGGCGGCGCGGTGCTCGACATCTACTCCTCCGGCCTCGCGCTGCTGACCGCCGGGATCCGGATCCCCCGGCCGGTGGCGGCCGGCGTCGACGGCGTCGTGATGATCGCGGGCGCGATCTACGTGGCCTTCGTCGCCCCGGACTTCTCGAGCCCGTTCCAGGCCTTCCTCGTCACCCTCGGCACCCCGATCGCGGCCTGGTGCGGCGTCTTCGTCGCCGACTACCTGCTGCGGCGCCGCGACTACGCGAGCGCGGAGCTGTACGACGCCCGCGGGCGGTACGGATCCGTCCGATGGTCGGCGGTGCTCCTGGTCCTCGCCGGCACGGTGGTCGGCTGGGGACTCATCACCAACTCGTACGGAGTGCCCGCGTGGCTCAACTGGCAGGGCTACCTGCTCGGGCCGTTCGGTCTCGGCGGCCGCACCGGCGCTTGGGCGTACGCCAACCTGGGCGTCCTCCTCGCGCTGGTGATCGGGTTCGCCGGCACGCTGCTCCTCGGCCGCGGCGCCGTCCGCCGGCAGGAGGCCCTTCCGCTCGCCCGGCCCGAATGACCGGCACCCACCTCGTCGTCGTCGACATGCAGCGCGTGTTCGCCGACGCGGACAGCGCCTGGGCGACGCCCGGGTACGCCGCCGCGTCGGCGGGCGTCCGTCGTCTGCTGCCCGCGTTCGCGGAGCGCACCGTCTTCACCCGGTTCGTCGCACCGGCGGAGCCGGTCGGCGCGTGGATCCCCTACTACCGGGAATGGCCCGGCCAGCTGCGCCCGGAGGGCGATCCGCTCTGGGACCTCACCGCGGAGCTCGCCGTCGGGGACGCTCCGGTCGTGAGCGCACCGACGTTCGGCAAGTGGGGTCCCGAGCTCGCCGCGGCCACGGCCGGCAGCGAGCGCCTCGTGCTCACCGGCGTCTCGACCGACTGCTGCGTGCTGTCGACCGCGCTGGCCGCCGCCGACGCGGGCCGATTCGTCGTGGTGCCGGAGGACGCGTGCGCCGGACTGACGGACGCGGACCACCGCCGGGCGCTGGACGCGATGGCGCTGTACGGGCCGCTCATCACGATCAGCAGCGTGGACGCGGTGCTCGCCATGATGGGGGCATGAGCCGCAGGGATCGGGCGCTCGGCGCCCTGACCGGTCTGGCGATCGGCGACGCCCTCGGCATGCCGACCCAGACCCTCCCGCGCGAAACGGTGCTCGCCGCGGGCGGGGTCACCGGCTTCCGCGCGGCTGCGCCGGACCACCCGCTGGCCCACGGTCTGCCGGCGGGCCACGTGACCGACGACACCGAGCAGGCGCTGCTGCTGGCGGACGCGCTCATCGCCGGCGGCGGCCGCATCGATCCGCGACGACTTGCGGGCGACCTCGACCGGTGGGAGCAGGACGCGCTGGCTCGCGGGTCGCTCGATCTGCTCGGCCCCTCTACGCGCGCCGCGATCCAGGCGATCCGGGACGGCACCGCCCCCGAGCTGGCCGGCACGAACGGGACGACGAACGGGGCGGCGATGCGCATCGCGCCGGTCGGGATCGCCAACCCCGTCGCCGATCTCGACGACCTCGTCGGTGCCGTCGAGGAGGCGTGCCTCGTCAGCCACCACACCTCGGTCGCGATCTCCGGCGCGGCCGCGGTCGCCGCGGTCGTCAGCGCCGGGGTGGAGGGTCATCCGGTCGCGGTCGCGGTCGCCCTCGGCATCGCCGCGGCCCGTGCAGGCGTCCAGCGAGGTCGATGGGTCGCCGGGGCGGACGTCGCCGCGAGGATCACCTGGAGCACCGAGCTCGCCGGCCTGCACGGCACGGCCGTCGCCACCGACCGCGTGGTGTCCCTCATCGGCACGAGCCTCGCGACGCAGGAATCGGTGCCGGCCGCGTTCGCGATGCTCCTCCTGCATCCCGACGATCCGTGGGCGGCGTGCTGCGCCGCAGCGTCGCTGGGCGGCGACACCGACACGATCGCCGCGATGACCGGGGCGATGGCGGGGGCGGTCCACGGCGTCGCCGGCTTCCCCGCCGAGGCGGTCGCCATCGTCACGGCGGTCAACGACCTCCATCTCGAGGAGCGCGTCGACGCGCTCCTGGCACTCCGATGACCGGCCGGCTGATCAGCACGGGCAACGCGCTCGTCGACGTGGTGGCAACGGTGCCCGCGCTCCCGGTCCGGGGTGGCGACGTGCTCGCGTCCGGTGGCCGTCTCACTGTCGGCGGCGGCGGGTACCGCGCCCTCGTCGCCGCGTGTGCCGCCGGTGTGGACTCGGTCTTCGCGGGCCGGATCGGCACCGGTCCTCTCGGGGACCTGGTGCGGTCGGCGCTGTCCGCTCTCGACGTGCCCTTCCCGCTGCCCGCCGTGCGGGATGGCGACACCGGGTTCGTGCTCACCGCCATCGAGCCCGACGGCGAGCGGACCTTCATGACCGTGCCCGGGGCGGACTCGGCGGAGCCCGCCCTCGAAGGGTTCGTCGTC
>JABBOB010000004.1:2663-36201 GCA_019352055.1 Acidobacteriota bacterium | reverse complement strand
CCTCAACGCTCGTGTCGGCGCCGACGACGTCGTCCACCTCCACGGCTACGGGCTGGTGGCCCGCACGAGGGGCCCCGCGCTGACGGCGTTCGTGCTCGGTCTGCCCGAAGCGACGACCGTCCTGCTGGATCCCGGACCGTTCGGCGCCGACGCCCACCCCGACGTGCTCGCCCGGCTCCTGCCCCGGGTGGACTGGTGGAGTGGCAGCACCGCGGAGGCGCGCGCCGCGTCCGGGCTCGGCGACTCGGCCGCCGCCGCCCGCCTGCTCGCCGGGACCGTCCGGGTCGGTGCGGTCGTGCGGCAGGGCGCGGAGGGCTGCCTCGTCGCGGTCCGCGGCGGTGCGACCACCCGGATCCCGGCCCCCCGGGTGGACGCGCTCGACACGAACGGCGCCGGCGACACCCACGTGGGCACGTTCCTCGCCGGGCTGCTGCACGGGGAGGAAGCGTTCGCGGCCGCCCGGGCCGCGAACGTCGCCGCAGCGGCGTTCGTGTCCCGCCTGCACGGCTGAACGGCTCCGGAGCGGTCTCGAGGGCCGACCGATGCACGCGACCGGCGGGGGCCGCTCAGGCCGCGGCCGCCTGCTGCTGCTGCTCGCGGAGCTCGAGGTAGGACCGGACCTCGCGCTTCACCCGCGCCTCCACGATGAAGGAGAGGGTGGGGACGACACCGCCGGCGGCGATCGCGATGAACCGGGTGATCGGGTACCGCATCACCGTGATGAGCACGAAGTCGCTCACCAGGTAGGCGAGGAACAGGTAGCCGTGCGCGATGAGCACCGCGATGCTCAGGTTGAACCCCCCGACCGCGTGCACCTGGTCCGGCGGCACGAGCGCGACCGACCCGAGCGCGCCCCCGACCACGATCTCGGAGCCGAACGCGTACCGCAGGACCACCTCGAGGCAGACGAGCAGCAGGAACGTCCCCGTCGCGTAGGCGAAGACCTTGTAGAAGAGCAGGCTGCGCCGGATCGTCGGGAAGTCGCGCGTCGGCGGGACACGGAGTGGGCTCCAGGGCATGAGCACCGATCGTAAGCGAAGTTCTACACGTCGTCGTGAACGAGCTCGTCCTCGAACGCGTCGGCGCGCTCCTGCTCCCACCGGTCCCGGACCAGGCGGTACCAGACGTAGAAGGCGGCGACGGCGAAGATCGCCCACTCGACGGCGTACAGGATGTTCAGCAGGTTGAGCTCGACCTGGGACCCGGGCTTCGGGGAGTAGATGTCCGTGAGGCCGTCGGGCGCGGACTCGAGCGTGAGGATGCCTTCGAAGGTGGGCGCGCCGACGTCCTGCGTCCACAGGTTCACGAGCCGGGCGGTGGACACCGACGACAGCGCGTTCGGGTCGCCGGAGGTGGAGGGCGATGCCGCGTCGCTGTCGACGTAGCGCCCGGTCATGGTCAGGTCCGTGGCAGGCGCGGCCTTCGCGCGAGCCGCCGCCGCTCGCGCGGCGTCCTCCGTCGGCGCCCAGCCGAGCGCGACGGCGAGCTGCGAGCCGTTCGGGTCGTCGAGCACCGCGTGCCCGATCACCCACCAGCCCCGGCGGCCGTCGTTCAGGCGGTCGGCGGCGATGAGCGTGTCGGAGGGCACGAAGCGGCCTCTGGTGATGACCCGCTGCCCCACGGAGGCGTCCGTCTGCTGCGTCGCGGGCTTCGCGACGCTCGTCAGCGGGACGCTCCGCTCGGTGGGCCGGGACACGACCGTGCCCTGCTGGATGGCGCGCGAGATCTGCCACTGGCCCAGCGCGGCGAACGCCCCCGCGATCACGAGCGCGAGCAGCAGCAGCCCGATCGACCTCGGGAGGAGGAACGCCGCCCGCAGACTCCTGGGATCCGCGGGCGACGTCATGTCAGACAGCCTGCACGATCTCCGGAGCCTCGAGGCGCACGCGGTCGGCGGACTCGTCGTCGGGCATCGTCTGGCTCTCGCGCTCGGCGCGGACGCGCTCGAGGTACGTGTCGACCTCGAGCTGCTCGTGCTTCGCGTCCCAGCCGAGCACCTTCGCCATGAGCGCCGCGGCGATCGGTGCCGCGGAGACGCCGCGGTCCCACGCCTCGATCGAGATGCGGGTGCGGCGCGCCAGCACGTCGTCCAGGTGCAGCGCGCCCTCGTGGGTCGTCGCGTACACGATCTCCGCCTGCAGGTAGTCGTCGGCGCCGGGAACGGGCGACGCGAGTCCCGGGTCGGCGGCGATGAGCGCGAGGACCTCGTTGGCGAGCACCCCGTACCGGTTGAGCAGGTGCTCGATCCTGGCGGCGTGCAGACCCGTCCGGGCCGCGATCACGGACCGCTGGTTCCACGCCGCCTGGTAGCCCTCTGCACCGACGAGCGCGATGTCCTCCGTGACGGACTTCGGCACGCGCTCGTCGAGCGCGGACGCGGCCTCGTCGATCGCGTCCTTCGCCATCACGCGGTAGGTGGTCCACTTGCCGCCGGCGATGACGACGAGGCCCGGCACGACATGTGCGACGTAGTGCTCGCGGGAGAGCTGGCTCGTCTCCTCGCTCTCGCCGGCGAGCAGCGGCCGCAGGCCGGCGTAGACGCCCTCGACGTCCTCACGCGTCAGCGGGACGGCGAGCACCTCGTTCACGTGGTCGAGGATGTAGTCGATGTCCTTGGCCGTCGCGGCCGGGTGCGCCTTGTCCAGGTTCCAGTCGGTGTCCGTCGTGCCGACCAGCCAGTGCCGACCCCACGGGATGACGAACAGCACGCTCTTCTCGGTGCGCAGGATCATGCCCATCGTCGAGCGGATCCGGTCGCGCGGCACGATGAGGTGCACCCCCTTCGAGGCGCGGACGTGGACCTGGCCCCGCTCGCCCACGAGCGCCTGCGTGTCGTCCGTCCAGACACCCGTGGCGTTCACGATCTGCTTCGCGCGGATCTGGAACTTCTCGCCCGTCTCCAGGTCGTGGGCCTCGACGCCGACCACGCGCTCCCCCACCTTGATGAAGCCCTCGACCCGCACCCGCGTGGCGACGTGCGCGCCGTAGTACGCGGCGGTGCGGGCGACGGAGGCGCCGTACCGGGCGTCGTCGACCTGGGCGTCGTAATACGTCATCCCGCCGATCATCGCCCCCTTCTTCAGGGACGGGATCGCCTTGTAGAGCTGGCCGCGGGTGAGGTGGCGGTGGTGGGGCACACCCGGTGGGCGACCGCCCGTCCAGCTGAACGCGTCGTACATCGCCATGCCTGCTCCGATGTAGGCGCGCTCCCAGACGCGGTGCGTGAGCGGGAAGAGGAACTTCACCGGCTTCACGAGGTGCGGCGCGATGCGCTGCAGCAGCAGACCGCGCTCGATCAGCGCCTCCCGCACGAGGGCGAAGTTCAGCTGCTCGAGGTAGCGGATGCCGCCGTGGACGAGCTTCGAGGAGCGGCTCGACGTCCCCGCCGACCAGTCACGCGCCTCGACCAGGCCGACGCTGAGACCGCGCGTGACGGCGTCGAGGGCCGAGCCCGTGCCGACGATCCCGCCGCCCACGACCAGGATGTCGAGCTCCTGGTCGCGCATCGCCGCGATCGCCGCGCGCCGCTGATCGGGCCCGAGGCCGCCTGTGCCGGTGGCTGCCACCGGGGTCACCTCGTCGTCGGTCCGCACCGGGTTCTTCGTCGCCATCGCGCGCCTCCTCTGCGTTCATGGCCTTCGATCCGCCGGCGGATCGAAGGCTGTGCTGCTGCGCAGCGCCCTCACGGGGCGCTGCGTCCCGCAGCGCTGTCGAACGCAGGAAGGGTACCTTCGGCCCCTCGGGACGACCCGCCGCGGGAACCGGATGTGCACGGATGTTCAGCGTGCGGGACCGCACGTGTCGCACCGCCGGTGGCTTCAGCCCTCGTAGGGCGCGACGACGACCTCCACGCGCTGGAACTCCTTGATGTCCGAGTACCCGGTGGTGGCCATCGACCGGCGCAGCGCGCCCGCGAGGTTCACGGTGCCGTCCGGCCGGTGCGCGGGTCCGAAGAGCAGCTCGTCGAGCGGTGCCGCCTGGCCGACCCAGACCCTGCGGCCGCGCGGCAGCTGCTCGTGGTGCGCCTCGAGGCCCCAGTGCCATCCGCCGCCGGGAGCCTCCGTCGAGCGGGCGAGGGTCGTGCCGAGCATCACGGCGTCGGCGCCGACCGCGATCGCCTTCACGATGTCGCCGGAGTTGCCGAGGCCGCCGTCGGCGATCACGTGCACGTATCGGCCGCCGGACTCGTCGAGGTAGTCCCGCCGCGCGCCCGCGACGTCCGCGACCGCGGTCGCCATGGGAGCGTGGATGCCGAGGGACATGCGTGTCGTGGTCGCCGCTCCCCCGCCGAAGCCGACCAGGACGCCGGCCGCGCCCGTGCGCATCAGGTGCAGGGCGGCCGTGTAGGTCGCGGCGCCGCCGACGATGACGGGCACGTCGAGCTCGTAGATGAAGCGACGCAGGTCGAGCGGCTCCGTCGACTTCGAGACGTGCTCCGCCGAGACCGTCGTGCCGCGGATCACGAACAGGTCGACGCCCGCATCGATCACGGTCTGGGAGAACTCCCGGGTCCGCTGCGGGGAGAGCGCCGCCGCGACGGGGACCCCGGAGGCGCGGATCTCGGCGATCCGGGCGGTGATCAGGTCGGCACGGATCGGTGCCCGGTAGATCTCCTGCATGCGTTCGGTGGCGCGGTCGTCCGGCAGCTCGCGGATCTCGGCGAGCAGCGGCTCAGGGTCCTCGTACCGCGTCCAGAGCCCCTCGAGCCCGAGCACACCGAGGCCGCCGAGCCGCCCGAAGGCGATCGCCGTCGCCGGCGAGGTCACCGAGTCCATCGGGGCGGACAGGAACGGCACCGCGAACTGGAACGCGTCGATCGACCAGGTCGTCGACACGTCCTCCGGGTCGCGCGTCCGCCGGGACGGCACGACGGCGACGTCGTCGAACGCGTAGACCCGCCGCGCACGCTTGGCTCGGCCGATCTCGAAGTCCATGCTCACGGTCCGTCACCCTATCGACGCGGGCTCCGCCCTTCCGGAGCAGCAGGACCCCCCACACCGCGGAGTCGGTCAGCGGCGGTAGTTGGGCGCCTCGGCGACCATCTGCACGTCATGCGGGTGGGACTCCTTGAGGCCCGCAGCGGTGATGCGGACGAACCGGCCGCGCTCGCGCAGCTCCGGGATGGACCGGCTGCCGACGTAGAACATCGACTGCCGCAGGCCGCCGATCAGCTGGTAGACGACGCTGCCCACCGGACCGCGGTACGGCACATGACCCTCGATGCCCTCGGCGATCAGCTGCTCGTCGCTCGGCACGTCCGCCTGGAAGTATCGGTCGCGGGAGTACGACGTCTTCTTGCCGCGGGTCTGCAGGGCGCCGAGGGAGCCCATGCCCCGGTACGTCTTGAACTGCTTGCCGTTGACGTAGATCAGATCCCCAGGGCTCTCGTCGGTGCCGGCGAGCAGGGATCCGAGCATGACCGACTCGGCACCGGCGACGAGCGCCTTCGCGATGTCTCCCGAGTACTGCAGGCCGCCGTCCGCGATGATCGGCACACCGGCCTCCCGCGCGGCGAGGGACGCCTCGTACACCGCCGTGACCTGCGGCACGCCGACCCCCGCGACGACGCGGGTCGTGCAGATGGAACCCGGGCCGACGCCGACCTTGACCGCGTCGACGCCGGCGTCGATCAGCGCCTTCGCGCCGCTCCGGGTCGCGACGTTGCCGCCGATCACGTCGACGTGCGCCGCTCGCGGCTCCGACTTCAGGCGGCGGACCATCTCGAGCACCCCGCGGCTCTCACCGTTCGCCGTGTCGACGACCAGCACGTCCACGCCGGCGTCGACGAGCGTCATCGCGCGGTCCCACGCGTCACCGAAGAACCCGATCGCCGCTGCTGCGCGCAGGCGGCCCGCCTCGTCCTTCGTCGCGTTCGGGTACCGCTCGCTCTTCTCGAAGTCCTTGACGGTGATCAGGCCTGTGAGCCGGCCCTGGTCGTCGACGAGCGGCAGCTTCTCGATGCGGTGCTGCGCCAGGAGGCCGATCGCGTCGTCGGGGTGCACCCCCTCCTTCGCGGTGACGAGCGGCTGCTTCGTCATCACCTCGGCGACCTTCGTCGTCTCCTTCTCGAAGGGCGAGACGAACCGGATGTCCCGGTTGGTGACGATGCCGACGAGCCTCCCGTCGGCGTCGACCACGGGGAGGCCGCTGACGCGGAAGTGCGCGCACAGCCGGTCGACGTCTGCGACGGTCGCGTCGGGGGTGGTCGTCACCGGATGGGTGATCATGCCGGACTCGCTGCGCTTGACCTGGTCCACCTGGCCGGCCTGGTCCTCGACGGACAGGTTGCGGTGCAGCACCCCGAGGCCGCCCTGGCGCGCCATCGCGATCGCCATCCGGGACTCCGTGACGGTGTCCATCGCGGAGGAGACCAGCGGCGACGCGATCCGGATGTTGCGCGTGAGCCGCGTCGAGGTGTCCGCCTCGCTCGGCAGGACGTCCGTGTACCCCGGCAGGAGCATCACGTCGTCGTAGGTGAGTCCGAGGAGTCCGAACGGATCGTCTGCCATGTGTCCCCCAACCGGTGATCCGCCCGGGAATTCCCCGTGCGCCCATGGTACGGGGAGGCCGCGATCGGCTAAGCGGGCTGCTCGTGCTCGGTCAGGTTCTCGACGTCCTCCGCGAGCGTGCCGAGGTACAGCTCGATCACCTTGGGATCGTCCGCGAGCTCGTGCCCCGTTCCCGTGTACGAGTTGCGCCCCTGGTCGAGCACGTACCCGCGGTCGCAGATCTGCAGGCAGCGACGCGCGTTCTGCTCGACCATCACCACGGTCACGCCGGTGCGGTTGATCTTCCGGGTGCGGATGAAGGTCTCGTCCTGCCGGACGGGTGAGAGCCCCGCAGACGGCTCGTCGAGCAGGAGCACCTTCGGCTCCATCATGAGCGCGCGGGCCATCGCGACGGACTGCCGCTCGCCGCCGGACAGGCCCCCGGCGCGCTGGCTGCGGCGCTGCGCGAGCACCGGGAAGAGGTCGTAGATCGCCTCCAGGCGCTCGCTCAGCTTCTTCGGGCGCAGGAAGAGGCCCATCTGCATGTTCTCCTCGATGGTGAGGGAGGGGAACACGTTGTTGGTCTGGGGCACGAACCCGACGCCGGCCTCGACGAGGCGGTTCGCCTTGAAGTTGGTGATGTCCTCGCCGTTCAGCAGCACCGTGCCGGACCGGATGTTGACGAGGCCGAACAGCGCCTTGAGGAGGGTCGACTTGCCCGCGCCGTTGGGACCGATGATCCCGATCAGCTCGCCCGGGTAGGCCTGCAGGCTGCAGTCGTTGAGGATGTTGATGCCCGGGATGTAGCCGGCGTCCAGGTGCTGGGCGTCGATCACGGGACCGTCGTTGCCGGTGTACACGACCATCAGGCCTTCTCCTCCGCCCGCTCCGCGTCCTCGTCCGCGACCGCGGCTGCGAAGTCCTCGTCGAGGACGCTGTCGTCGCCGAGGTCCTGGTCGTGATGGGATCCGAGGTACGCATCCACGACGGCCTGGTGCTGCATGACGTGCTCGGGCGGCCCCTCGGCCACGATCCGGCCCTCCGCCATGACGACGACCCAGTCGGAGATGTGCCGGACCATGTGCATGTCGTGCTCGACGAAGAGCACGCTCGTGCCCTGGTCGCGCAGGTCCTGGATGTGCCCCAGCAGCGACTGCGTGAGGGCCGGGTTCACGCCGGCCATCGGCTCGTCGAGCATGATCATCGCGGGGTCGCTCATCAGCGCCCGCGCCATCTCCAGGAGCTTGCGCTGACCGCCCGAGAGGCTGCCCGCGTAGTCCTTCGCCTTCGTGTCGAGCTTGAACCGGGCGAGGAGATCCGTCGCCTTCTCCCGGATCTCGGCCTCGCGCTTCCGCCACAGGGGCCGGGCGAGCGCCGCGAGCATGTGCTCCCCCGGCTGGTCCTTCGCGCCGAGCAGCATGTTGTCCATCACGGTCATCGCGGACAGCGCCTTCGTCAGCTGGAAGGTGCGCACCATGCCGGTGCGCGCGACGCGGAACGCGCTCGTCGCGCCCAGGCTCTCCCCCTGGAACCGCCAGGTGGCGAACGGTCCCTGGCCGCCGCCGAAACGCGACTTGGCCGAGGACGGGCGGTCGAACCCGGTGATCAGGTTGAAGAACGTCGTCTTGCCGGCACCGTTCGGTCCGATGAGGGCTGTGATCGCACCGCGCTGCACCTCGAGGTGCTCGACCTCCACGGCGGTCATGCCGCCGAACCGCCGCACGACGTTGTCCACCGTCAGGATCGGCTGCGGCTTCGCGCTGCCCGGCTCCTGCGGCACGTCGCGCAGCTTGGCGCGGAGCGCAGCCCGGTCGAAGTCGTAGGTCTCGGATGACCAGTCGGTCGTCTCAGGCACCGAAGCTCAGCTCCTTCTTGTTCCCGAGGATCCCCTGCGGGCGGAAGATCACCAGCAGCATGAGCCCCGCCCCCACCAGGATGTAGGTGAACTGCGGGATCTGCGAGCTGTTCATCACCGTCGAGGGCACGAACTGCGCCACCACGTCCTGCAGCCACACCACGAAGATGAAGTAGAGGAAGCTGCCGAGGATCGGGCCGAGCACCGTCGCCGCGCCGCCGAGGAGCAGCACGGTGTAGAGCAGGAACGTGGTCGTGCGGCCGAGCGCGTCCGGCTGCACCGAGGCGCCGAGCACGAACACGATGCCGCCGAGCGCGCCGATCACCCCGCCGAGCACGAGGCTCTGCATCTTGTAGGCGAACACGTTCTTGCCGAGGCTCCGCACGGCGTCCTCGTCCTCCCGGATGCCCTTGATCGCGCGGCCCCAGGGGCTGCGGAACAGCAGGAACACGACCAGCGCGGCGAGCAGGGCGAGGGCCCAGCCCACCAGGCTGAGCCACCACGAGTTGCCCGCGCTGTAGGGGTAGGTCCAGGGACCGAAGGTGAACAGCCCCGCCTTCGGGAACGGGGACAGCGCGATGAACTGGTCCGAGTACTTCGCGTTCGGGATGCCCGCGACGCCGCCCGTGAGAGGAGCGAGGCTCTGGTCGCCGCCGACGATGCGGATGATCTCCGCGGCGGCGATCGTCACGATCGCGAGGTAGTCACCGCGGAGCCGGAGGGTCGGGATGCCGAGGATGAGGGCGAACACCGCGGCCGCGGCGAGGCCCGCGAGCACGCCGAGGAGGATCCCGCCCCCCTGCTCGACGACGATCGCGAAGCCGTACGCCCCGAGCAGCATGAAGCCGGCCTGGCCGATGTTGACGAGACCCGTGTAGCCGAAGTGCACGTTCAGGCCGATCGCGGCCAGCGCGAAGGCGGCGGTGGTGGACGAGATGATCGCCGCGCCGCCGTCCTGGAACAGCGTGTAGAGGAAGTTCATGGCTCGGACCTTCCGATCAGCCCACGCGCTCCTTCCGGCCCAGGATGCCCTGGGGCCGGAAGACGAGCACGAGGATCAGGATGAACAGGGCGGTCGCGTACTTCACGTTGTTCGACAGGAACAACGTCGACAGCTGCACCACGAGGCCGATCACGATCGAGCCGACCAGGGCACCGAACGCGGTGCCGAGGCCGCCGAGGGTGACGGCTGCGAAGAGCAGCAGCAGGATCTGCACCCCCGTGCTCCACTGGATGCCGCCGTACACGAGGGCGTACAGGGCACCGGAGAGCGCCGCGAGCCCCATCGCCACGGTCCAGACGAGGCGGATCACGCGGTCGACGTCGATGCCCGACGCCGCGGCGAGCGCCCGGTTGTCGGACACCGCCCGAGCCGCACGGCCGATCCTGGTGCGCTGCAGCGCGAGGCCGACCAGCACGAGCACGACGATCGACACGAGCATGGACCAGTAGGCCGCGGGCGTGATGTTCAGCGGACCGGTGTTCAGCTGGACGCCGGAGGACACCGACTGCACCTGCGAGCCGTAGAAGTACTGGAACACGTACTCCGCGGCGAACGACAGCCCGATCGTGACGACCATCAGCTGCGTGAGGCCCAGACCGCGCTTCCGCAACGGTCCCCAGATGAAGCGGTCCTGCAGGTAGCCCGACGCGGCGCCGACGACCACCGCGGCCAGAGCGGCCAGGATGAACGGCAGGCCGAGCACGGTACCGAAGCTGTAGGCCATGAACCCGCCCAGCGTCACCTGCTCCGCGTGCGCGAAGTTCGACAGCCCGGTGGTCCCGTAGATCAGGGACAGCCCGATGGAGGCGAGCGCGAGGAGCAGGCCGAGCAGGAGGCCCTGAGCGGCCAGCTGGCCGGCGGTGCCGATGAAGGTCGTCGGGACGGTGCTGGTGGTCGCCTTCGACCCCTTGAACGACCCGCTGAGCTCGAAGAACGCGGCGCGGAGCGCGCCGACGACGGCCTGGACCTTGCGCTGCGTGACGGCCGCCTTGACCCCGCTCGGGAGCGTGGACGTCTTCAGGGTCAGGGTGTAGAGGCCGTTCTGGCTGACCTTGAACGCGAAATGCCCCTCGGCGTTCGTCACGGTGCTCGCGGCGTCGCTGCCGGCATCGCTCATCGAGATCGTGACGCCCTTGACGCCGTTGCCGTTCCCGTCGTTCAGGGTGCCCGCGACGCAGCCGAGCGCCGGGTCGACGGTGCACTGCGGCACGGCGGTGATCGTGGCGCTCTGCACGACGGTGTTCGTCGGCGTGGGGGTCGGACTGGGGGTGGCCGCCATCGCAGGAGCGACGGCGGCCAAGGAGACGCCCGCTGCTGCCAGCAGGGCGATCCCGAGAAGTCGGATGCGGTGCGCTCTGCGGCGCGGGGCGATCGGTTCACGCACGGGCGTACCTCCGGTTCGTCGACTGGGGACGCGCTGCAGGGTCCGGCAGGAGTGCTCCTGCCGGACCCCGCAGCGTTTCGATCAGGTCTCGCTCAGCCCTTGACGGAGTTCAGGAACTTCGACGGGGCCTTGCCGACGTACTGGTAGATCGAGATGTAGCCGCTCGACGGGTCGTGGCCCGCGTTCAGCGCGCCGATGCCCGAGTAGCCCTCGTAGTGGATGTTCTTGTTGCCGCCCTTGATGAGCGCCAGGCAGTCGGCGTACGTCTTGCAGGACGTGCCGTTCGTCGAACCCGTCACCGGCAGGATGTTCGCCTGGATCCCGGCCGGGGTCGAGTTGCCGGCGATCTGCGCGGCGAGGGCCATGATCACGACAGCGTCGTAGGACTCGGCCGCGTAGCCGAAGGCGCTGATCTTGCCGCCGTTCTGGTTCTTCGCGTACCAGGCGGAGAGCTGGGCCTTCAGCGCGTCGGACGGGTTGACGCCCTGCGTCGAGCCCTTCGCGCCGGTGAGGTCCGGCACGCCCTTCGTGGCGGTGTAGTCGTTCAGGTTGCCGTCGACGAAGTACACCTTCTTCATGTCCCAGCCCGCCGACGCGAGGGCCGGCAGGATCTGCGCCGTCTGGTCGAACGCATCGATGACGATCGCGTCGGGCTTGGTCCCGATGACCGAGGACACCTCGGACGTGAAGTTCGTCTCGGTGGAGGGGAACTCCTGGTTCTTGCCCTGGGCGCCGTAGACGACCGAGCCGCCGGCTCCCTCGACCGCCTTCTGGATCGAGTTGCGGAGGTTGGTGCCGTACGGGTCGTTGAAGACCAGGATGCCGACCTTGCTGTTGCCGTCCTGCACGATCTGCTGGCCGAGCGCGTTGCCCTCGACCGCGTTGGGCGGGGCGTCGCGGAAGTACCACTTGGAGGCGCCGGTCAGGGCGTCGTCCGTGTTGGCCGGCGAGAACATCACCGTGCTCTGCGCGTCGACGGTCTTCAGCACGCTCTCGGTCACGCCGGAGGACTCGGCGCCCAGGATCGCGGAGACCTTGTCGGCGAGCAGCTTCTTGATGTTCTGCTGGCCGATCGTCGGGTGGTCGGTGTCGCTCGAGTCGGTCGAGATCACGCAGGGCGCCGTGCCGTTGACACCACCGGCCTTCGCGATGTCCGACAGCGCCTGCCCGGAGCCGGCGACCGCAGCGGGACCGAGCGACGCCAGAGAGCCGGTGAGCGGCAGGAAGGTGCCGAGCTTGAACGTCTTCGAGTTGTCCTCGCTGCCGGAGCACGTGGACACCGCGGCGAGGGCCGTGGTGGACGAGGCGCTCGCGGACGACGTGGTGGAGGCGCTCGGAGAGCCCCCCGAGGAGGAGGAGCAGGCGGCGAGCGCGATGGCGGCCGTCGCTCCGATCGCCACGACCGCGAGAGCGCGGCGTGGGCGGAGGTATCCAGGCATGCGGATCCTTACTTCTGGCGTGTGTTGGCAGACGCGCCGAGTGGGCGGCACGGTTGAGGCACGGTATGCAGAGGGTGTTCCAGTCATGTTTCCAGCGGCTACTCATCTCGGGTTTCGTTAGCAATCCGTGACCCGCGAGCCCTCCGAACCATTCGGCCTCTGGCTCGGCGCCCCCTGCGGCGGTAGCGTCGGCAGGTGCGCATCGCACCGGCAGCCCTCGCCTCAGGCGCGATCGCACTGGCGCTCGCAGGGTGCAGCGGAACACCCGGCCCGGTCACGTCGAGCGCCTCCGAGGTGGCGCCGTCCTTCCCCCGGATCGCAGGACGGGTGCTGTCGACCACCGAGTCCGTGCCCGGCGACTGGGTCGTCACGGTGCGTGTCGCGGATCCGCCGACCGCCTACCGCGAGGCGCGCTCGCTGCTCGTCGAGCACGGCTACGAGCTGACGCTCGACGAACCGGTCGTCGACGGCGGGAACGGACAGGCGTGCACGACCCGGCTCTGCGTCGGCTTCAGTGCGCTCACCCGGCCGCAGATCGGGAGGACCGTCCAGTACGAGGTGTTCCACAGCACCGGCGTCGTCGGCTGAGGTCAGCTGCCCGCGACGGCCGCCGTCCGGCGGGCGCGACCGCGCCCGCGCCCGCGCATCAGCGACTCCCCCACCAGGACCGCGAGCGCCAGCCACACCAGGCCGAACCCGACCCACCGTCCGGCGGACATCGGCTCGTGCAGCACGGCGACGCCGATCGCGAGCTGGAGGATCGGCGTCAGGTACTGCAGGAAGCCGACGACCGACAGGGGCAGCCGGCGGGTGGACGCTGCGAAGAGCAGCAGCGGGACCGCGGTGCCGATACCGGTGGAGGTGAGCAGCAGGGTGGGCGCGACGCCGGCCGTGCCGTACGCGAGTCCCGATGTGAGGCCGACGACCACGAGCTCCACCGCAGCGACCGGAGCCAGCCACGCGGTCTCGAGCGTCAGCCCCGACACCGCGTCGACGCGGCCCAGTCTCTTCTTCACCAGCCCGTACCCGCCGAAGGAGCCCGCGAGCAGCAGCGAGAGCCACGGCAGGGCGCCGGCCTCGACGGCGATGACGACCACCGCGAGCGCGCTGATCCCGATGGCGACCCACTGGACGGTGCGGAGGCGCTCCCGCTGAACGACGACGCCGAGCAGGATCGTCACGATCGGGTTGATGAAGTAGCCGAGCGCCGCCTCGACGACCTGACCGCTCGTCGTGGCGAACACGTAGACGGTCCAGTTGACCCAGATCAGCGCACCGGCGAGCGCGAACGACGCGACCGCGCGCCGGTCGCGGAGCACGCCGCGGAATCGGCCGAACCCTCGGGTGACAGCCAGCAGCGCGACGCAGAAGACGAGGGAGAAGACGATCCGCCAGGCGACGATCTCGAAGGCCCCTGCGGGGCGCATCAGCAGGAAGTACACCGGCATCGCGCCCCAGAGCAGATAGGCCGCGAGCCCGAACAGCAACCCCGAGCGGGCCCGGTCCGCCACCCCCGCTGTCACCCGCTCGACCCTACGGCCCCGCGGCCGCCGCACCGGCCCACGCTCCGTGCGCGCGCCGCAGCACGCAGAAGGGCCCGCGCCGGACAGCGCGGGCCCTTCTGCGTGCGACCGGTGGTCAGCGCTCGACCACCGCGAGGACGTCGCGGGCGGAGAGGACGAGGTAGTCCTCGCCCTGCACCTTGACCTCGGTGCCGCCGTACTTCGAGTAGATGACGCGATCGCCGACCGCGATGTCGAGCGGCACGCGGTTGCCGTTGTCGTCGATGCGACCCGGTCCGACGGCGACGACCTCACCCTCCTGGGGCTTCTCCTTCGCGGTGTCGGGGATCACGAGCCCCGACGCGGTCGTCTGCTCGGCCTCGACCTGGCTGATCACGATGCGATCCTCGAGCGGCTTGATGGAGACCGACACGGTCCACCTCTGCTTTCCCGTAGTGCTTGTAAAAGCTGCTTCCACACGTTCGATGCGGCACGGAGCGCTGCTGCGTGCCAGCCCCCAACACTAGGCGTCACCTGGCACTCACGCAACGCGAGTGCCAACGCGGTCGGACCTACGGTGGACGGATGGAACGCAGCGAGCTCGAGGCGCTGCTCGACGCCCGGGTCCTGAGCGCCGTGGACGCCGAGGCGAGGCCCGGGACCCCGGACGACGTCCTCGCCCGGTCGACGGCGCTGCGACGGGAAGGGTTCTCGCCCGAGCAGGCGGCGGCGATCCTGACGCAGGCGGCGCTGCGGCGGCGCGCGAGGGCGAAGTTCGGCGAGTTCGCCGACCGCATGCTGTTCACCCGCGCCGGGCTGGAGCAGGCCACGCGGCTCGACGTCGCGGCCCGGCATGCCGCGCGGTTCCGCGCCGCCGGTGCGGCCGTCGTCGCGGACCTCGGCTGCGGGATCGGCGGGGACGCCCTGGCGATCGCCGCTGTCGGGCTCCGGGTCCTGGCGGTCGAGCGCGACGAGGTGACCGCCGTCCTGGCGCAGTACAACCTGACCCCGTTCCCGGAGGCGGAGGTGCTCGTCGAGGATGCGGAGGCCGTCGATCTCGGGACGGTCGACGCCGCCTGGATCGACCCCGCGCGCCGCACCGCCGGCCACGCGGACACGAAGCGGGTGGCCGCGGCCGCCTACAGCCCGTCCCTCGACTTCGTCGACCGGACCGCGGATCGTCTGCCCACGGGCGTCAAGCTCTCACCCGCGCACGACCGGGCGACGGTGCCCCCGGAGGCGGAGGCGCAGTGGGTGTCCGACCGGGGGGAGGTCGTGGAGCTCGTGCTGTGGCGCGGCGGCCTGCAGCGGGAAGGGGTCCGGCGGGCGGCGCTCGTGTCCGGGCCCGCCGGCACCGCCGAGCTGACCGCCGGGGGCGACACGGCGGACGAGCCGGTCGGCGCGCTCGGCGACCACGTCTTCGAACCCGACGGCGCGGTCATCCGTGCGCGGTTGCTCGGGGACCTCGCCAGGACGACCGGCACGCACCCCGTCGGTCCCGGCATCGCCTACCTCAGCGGGGATGGTCTCGCATCGTCTCCGTTCCTCACCCCGTTCGCGGTCGACGCGGTGCTCCCGTTCGATCCGCAGCGCATCCGGAAGGAGCTGCGCGCGCGCGGGGTCGGACGGCTCGAGATCAAGAAGCGCGGGGTCGACCTCGATCCGGCGGCGTTCCGCAGGGGCCTCGCACTGCGGGGGGACGAGGAGGCGGTCCTGATCGTCACCCGCACGGCCGACCGCCGGGTCGCGCTCGTCTGCCACCGCTGACGACGGGCGCGAGCGCGCTGGCAGGGACGGGCCGGCGTCAGGGAGACGTCGAGTAGGCGCCCGAGCTCAGGCCGCTGATCACCGCGATGCCGACCACGACGAACCAGAGGAGGCCGATCAGCGTGAAGACGATGCCGATGATCAGCCCGGCGAGCGCGAGCCCGCGGCCGTTCTCGCCCGTCCGCTTGATCTGGCCGAGGGCGATCGGGCCGCAGATGATGCCGCCGATCGGGACCACGATGCCGAGGATGAGCGCGATGATCGCGAGGACGTTGGTCTTCTGCACGGGTGCGCCGGGGCCGGTGTACGGCGTCGACGGCGGCGGGCTGGGCTGGTAGTCGCTCATGGCTCCTCTTCGGGTGGTCGCGCCATGGTCCCAGCGCGCACACCCGATCGTCAACGCACGCCCAGGGGACGTTCAGCGGATCAGGACCTGCCCGACCGGGAGGGTCGAATCGACCCCGAAGCCGGCCCCGCTCGCTGCGACCCCCGCCTCGACGAGCCGAGCGCCGAGGCCGGCGATCATCGCCCCGTTGTCGGTGCAGAGATCGAGCGGCGGGATCCGGAGGCGGACTCCCGCCGCGTTCGCGCGAGTGGCCGCGACCTCGCGGAGCCGCCGGTTCGCGACGACGCCGCCGCCCAGCAGCAGGCGCGGGACCCCCGTCGCGGCGCACGCGTCGAGCGCCTTCGCGACCAGCACGTCCACGACCGCCTCCCGGAACGACGCGGCGACGTCGTCGACCGCCACGGGAGCGCCGTCCGCACCGGCGTGCTCGACATGCCGCGCGACCGCTGTCTTCAGGCCGGAGAACGAGAAGTCGAAGCGGTGCCGCTCGCGGTCCTTCGCCGCGGTCAGGCCGCGCGGGAATCGGATCGCGTCGGGACGGCCGCGGGCCGCGGCGGCATCGATCGAGGGCCCGCCCGGGTACGGGAGACCGAGCAGCCGGGCGGTCTTGTCGAACGCCTCCCCAGCGGCGTCGTCGAGGGTCTCGCCGAGCAGCTCCACATCGTCGACGAGGTCGCGCACGAGCAGCAGGGACGTGTGCCCCCCGGAGACGAGCAGCGCGACGGTCGGCAGCTCCACGGGCCTCGGCTCGTCGCCCGGTGCGTGCAGCTGATCGGCAGTGACGTGTCCGACGAGGTGGTTGACGCCGTAGAGGGACTTCCGAGCGGTGATCGCGAACGCCTTCGCCGCTCCGACGCCGACCATCAGCGCACCGGCCAGCCCGGGCCCGGCGGTCACCGCGACGGCGTCGAGGTCCGCGATGCGGACGCCGGCGACCGCCAGTGCGCGCTCGAGCGTCGGCCGGATCGCCTCGAGATGCGCCCGCGCCGCGATCTCGGGCACCACCCCGCCGTAGCGGGCCTGCTCGTCGACGGAGGAGGCGATCACGTTGGCGAGCACCTCCCGGCCCCGCACGATGCCCACCCCCGTCTCGTCGCACGAGCTCTCGATCCCGAGGACGAGCGGGCCGCCGGTCATCGCACCCCTCCGAGGTCGAGTCGCATGACGATCGCGTCCACGCCGTCCGGCTGGTAGTACCGGGGGCGGCGTCCGACGACGCGGAACCCCCGGGAGTCGTACAGGTGCTGCGCGACCGGGTTGTCGTCGCGGACCTCGAGGAACACGCGCGAGGCACCGCGGTCGGCCGCCGTCTCCAGCAGGTGCGCGAGCAGCGCGCCGCCGACGCCCCCGCCGCGGTACGCCTCCAGCACCGCGATGGTGAGGACGTCGGCGTCGCCGCTGCCGGACGGAGCGAGCACGGCGGCGTAGCCGACCACGCCCTCCGCGTGCTCGGCGACGAACGCGTCGCCCGTCTCGAACGTCTCCCGCATGGCCGCCTCCGACCAGGCGTCGGTCGGGAAGCTCGCGCGCTCGATCGCCATCACGGCGTCGACGTCGGCGCTCGTCGCCGCGCGCACCGCCGCGGTCATCCGAGCACCGACTTCTTCACCGTGGCGATCGTGACGTCGGGGCTGCGCAGATAGCGCGCCTCCTGCTGCTCGGGAGGGATGCCGGCCGCGTGGCGCAGCGCGGCGACGACCCCGAGGAGCCCGGCGTCGACCGCTCCCACGACGCGCGTGAGGTCGGGGACGCGATCGTCCGGCCCGACGGTCGGCTCGGTCTCGCGCACCGGGAGGGCCGCCGCGTCGAGTCGTCGGTACACGGTCGCGAACAGCTCCCGCCGCTTCGCGTCCGCGACCACCACGAACGGCGGCTCGAGACCTCGGCGCACTGCCGCGAGCGCGACGGCGTCGTGGCTGAGCACCGGCAGCTCGACGGCGCCGAGGACGAGTGCCGCGGACCGGGCCGCTGCCATCCCCACGCGCAGACCTGTGAACGGGCCCGGACCGACGCCGTAGGCGACCGCGTCGATCGCAGGCCGCTCAGCCCGGTCCAGCACCGCCTCGAGCATGAGGCCGATGTGCTCGGCGTGCGCACGGACGTCCTCGTCGAGCAGGGAGGTCACGACCGTGCCGTCGTCACGGACGACCGCGACGGACGTGGCACCGGAGGTGTCGATGGCGAGGAGCACGACAGAAGAGCCTACGAGCGCCGCTTGTGCCGCCCAGGCGATACGCGCCAGACTCCTCTTGTACCGGATGGAAGATACAAGGAGGCTCCGTGATGGGCTCGCTGCTCGGCTCGACCCTCCTGCTGGTCCCCGTGATCGCGGCGCTCGTGGTCGGTGCCGCCGGACTCGTCGCCTCGCGGAGCGCCGACCCGGGCCACGCGGTGCGCGGTCGGCTCAGGCTCTCCCTCGCGGTCTTCGGCCTCGTCCTCCTCGCGGCGTGGGCGTGGGCGACCGCGCAGCCCTCCCTGCTGGGGCTGCCCCTCGTGGTCGGCCCCGGCGCCGCGGCGACCGCCGGCGTGCTCGGGTTCGCGCTTCCGCCCACCCGTCCCCGCGGCGACCGCGCCGTCCGGGTCGCCACGCTCCTGCCGCGATCGGCCGCTCAGGTGATGACGGGCAAGGAGCGCCTGGTGGCAGGCATCCTGCTCATCGCGCTGGTCGGCGTGCTCGTGACGACCGGGGTGACCGCGGACGGTTCCGGGGCGACCGCGGGGCGGGGCTTCTCCGCCGCGAGCGCGACGACGAGCGCCAGCGCCTCGCCGTACCCCGGATGGTTCTACGGCGCGCCGATCCTCGTCACCGCGACGCTGCTCGTCGGGGCCGTGGCGTTCGCGATCCGCCGGACGGTGCTGCTGCCCGCGATGACCACCGACGAGAGGACGGATGCCGCGTGGCGCGCTGCGGTCGGCCGCACGCTCGGCTCGATCGCGGCCGCGGGCCTCCTCCTCTACCTCGCCGGTGTGCTGTGGGCGGCCGGCGCCGCATGGTCGGTGCTGGAGCAGACCGGGACGACCGGGCTGGCCCCGATCGCGGTCGCCCAATCCGTCGTCAGTCAGCTGGCCGCGGTCGCGGCCGTCGTGCTGCTCGTCGCTGCCGCGATCCGCGTCAGCTCGGTCGGGCGTGCCGTGACGGGGAAGCCGGTCGCGGCATGAAGCTCGAGGTCGACACCGCGAGCCCCGTCCCGCCCTTCGAGCAGGTCCGGGAGCAGCTGGCCGGGGCGATCCTCACGGGCGACCTCTCGGCCGGAGACCGGTTGCCGTCCATCCGGCAGCTCGCCGCCGACCTCGGTCTAGCGGCGGGCACGATGGCAAGGGCCTACTCCGAGCTCGAGAGCGCGGGGCTGGTCGTCACCGCGCGCGGCCGGGGCACGCGCGTGGCCGAGCCGGCCGGTGCGGACGAAGCCGTGCGATCCGCAGCCGACGCGTACGTCGCGGCCGCGCGGCGCAGCGGTCTCGACCGCGACTCGACCCTCGCGCTGCTCCGGGCACGGTTCGGCTGACCAGGAGGCGGAGGTACCGTGCCGGGATGGAGCTGGGGGACCCGGAGTCGCTGCGCCGACGCCTCTACCGCCCGGGCGCTTCGGCTGCCGACCTCGCCGGCTACCTCCGCGCGACGGAGCGGGAGGCCGACCCCGACCCGGTGCCGTCGGCGATCGCTCCGTCCGGGCCGTCGCTCCGAAAGCTCGTGATCGGAGGGTTCGTCGTTGCCGCGGCCGCTCTGCTGGGCACGGTGCTCCTCGGCGGCGGACCGCCGACACCGACCGCGACGACCGCGACGTCGGCGCCGCCCACGATCGGCGCGCGGGCGACCGGTGGGCCCGGGCGGATCGCGGCCGGGCAGTCCATCGTCTTCGACGGCGGCGAGCGCGCCCACGCGAACGGATCCTCGGTCGCGGAGGGCCCGGAGGCGGTTCGCTACACGCTCGCGTCCGACGACTCCGTTGCGGCCATCGCGAGCCGCTTCCAGCTGTGCCCTGGCGATGTGCTGCGCGCGCTCCCCTACGGATTCGACCCTGCGAGGCTCCCACCCGGCGAGACCCTGCGGCTCTCCCGCGACCCCGCCACCTCCTGCTGAGCGGCCGGCTCGGACCGGAGGACGCCGCGTCCTACGGGTCGGTGCGTCCGACCCAGCGGGGGCCCGAGCCGGCGAGCTCGACCGAGCGGGTGTCGTCGGGTCCGCGGTCGATGCGGATCTCGAGCACCGAGTCCGCGATGCCGTCGACCATGCCGGCGCCCCACTCGACGACGACGACGGACGACTCGAAATCGAGGTCCAGGTCGTCGAGCTCGGCCGGCGACCCCAGCCGGTAGGCGTCGACGTGCACGAGCGGCGCTCCTCCGACGAGCGACGGGTGGGTGCGGGCGAGCACGAAAGTGGGGCTCGTGATCGGTCCGCGGACGCCGAGCCCCTCCCCGATCCCGCGGGTGAGCGTGGTCTTGCCCGCACCGAGCGGCCCGGTCAGCACGACGAGGTCACCGGCGCGCACCATCCGGCCGATCCGGAGCCCGAGGTCGTGCATCGCCTCCGGGTCCGGGACCGTCAGCCGGCGGGTCACGACGGCTCCCGCTCGACCCTCGGGCCGATTCGTGTGACGATCTCGTAGCCGATGGTGCCGGCCCATGCCCCCCACTCGTCCGCGGAGGGGGCGCCGGTCGCCGGGTCGCCGAACAGCACGACCTCGTCGCCCACCCGGGCCGCGTCGTCGCCGATGTCGACGAGGAACTGGTCCATCGCGATCCGCCCGCGCACCGGGCGGCGCCTCCCGCCGAGGAGCACCTCCGCGCGGTTCGACGCCGCCCGGGGGACGCCGTCGGCGTAGCCCATCGGGACGAGAGCGAGGGTCGTCGGCACCTCCGCGCGCCAGACGTGGTCGTAGGAGACCCCGGTGCCGGGAGCGATGCGGCGCACGGCGGCGACCTCGCTCGCGAGGGTCATGGCCGGCCGGAGACCGTCCGGGAGCGAAGTCGGATCGCCGAACGGGGAGACGCCGTAGATGCCGATGCCGCAGCGGACCATCGTGTAGGCCGACTGGTCGCGGGTGACGGCGGCCGCCGTGCTGGAGAGGTGCAGCAGCGCCGGGTCGAGGCCCGCGCCCTTGGCGAGCTGCACGGCGTCCGCGAACCGCGCCTCCGCGAGCGCGTCCTCCTGGGGTGAGGTGTTGGCGAGGTGGCTGAACAGTCCTCTGACTCGCAGGGCACCCCTGCGCTCCAGGGCGGCTGCGGTCTCGAAGACCCGCCCCCACGACCGGGCGTCGACGCCGTTGCGGCTCAGGCCGGTGTCCAGCTTGATCTGCACGGCGGCGCCGGGTGCGGTCGCGGCGACCCGCTCCACCTGCTCCTCCGACGACACCCCGAGATCGATGCCGGCCGCGACGACCTGCGCGAAGTCGGCATCGGTGTGCAGGATCCACGCGAGGAGGGGCGCATCGACCCCGGCGCGTCGGAGGGCGAGCGCCTCCTCCGGATCGGCGACGCCGAGCCAGGTCGCCCCGCCCGCGAGCGCGGCACGAGCGGCGGTCACAGCGCCGTGCCCGTACCCGTCGGCCTTGACGACCGCGAGGAACTCGGGCGTCCCCGCCCGCTCGCGGAGCACGCGCACGTTGTGCTCGATCGCCGAGGCGTCGATGCGGGCCCGGCGAAGCGGTGCCGTCGGCGAGCGGGACTCGGTCGGATCCGCAGCCCCTCCGCCCGCCGGTACGAGCGGTGTCACCCCCATCTGCGCGCTCACCCCTCCAGGACCACGAACGCGGAGGCGATGCCCGCGTCGTGACTGAGCGACAGGTGCGTGGACGTCACACCGAGCAGCTCGAGCCGAGCGGCGACCTCGCCCGAGGTCACGAGCCGCGGGCGCCGCGCCGGGTCGCTCTTCACGACCATGTCGTGCCAGGTGAACCCGCTGGAGTCGCCCGACGCCTTGATCAGCGCCTCCTTCGCCGCGAACCGAGCAGCGAGGGAGGAGAGGGGGAGGTCGCGCTCGCTCCACACGAACAGGCGGTCGCGCAGTGGCGGGGTCCGCTCGAGCGAGCGTCCGAAGCGGGCGATGTCGACGACGTCGACCCCGATGCCGAGGATCACTCGACCGTCACGGACTTCGCGAGGTTGCGGGGCTGGTCGACGTCGAGGCCCTTCGCGGCGGCGAGCTCCATCGCGAACATCTGCAGCGGAGCCACCGCGAGCAGGGGCTCGAACATCGTGCCCGCGAGCGGGATGCGGAGCACCTCGTCCGCGAACGGCAGCACCGCGACGTCCCCGGCCTCCGCGATCGCGAGCACGTGCGCACCGCGGGCGCGGATCTCCTGGATGTTCGAGACCACCTTCGGGTGCAGGCTCGACGAGTCGCGTGGGCTCGGCACGACCACGAAGACCCGCTGGCCCGGCTCGATCAGCGCGATCGGGCCGTGCTTCAGCTCCCCCGCGGCGAAGCCCTCGGCGTGGATGTAGGCGAGCTCCTTGAGCTTCAGCGCACCCTCGAGCGCCACCGGGTAGCCGACGTGGCGGCCGAGGAACAGCACGCTGCGGGTGTCCGACATCTGCCGTGCCATCTCGCGGACCTCGGGCCCCTGCTCCAGCACCTCCTGCAGCTTCGCGGGCAGCGACTGCAGCTCCGCGACGAGCGCGCGCGACGCCGCGTCGGACAGCACCCCGCGGACGCGACCGAGGTGCAGGCCGAACAGGTAGAGGGCGGCGACCTGGGCGGTGAACGCCTTCGTCGACGCGACCGCGACCTCCGGACCGGCCCGCGTGTAGAGCACCGCGTCGGACTCGCGCGCGATCGTGGCGCCCTGGGTGTTGCAGATGGACAGCGTCCGCGCCCCTCGCTCGGACGCGTACTTGACCGCCATCAGCGTGTCCATGGTCTCGCCCGACTGGCTGATGGACGCGACGAGGGTGTTCGGCCCGAGCACCGGGTCGCGGTAGCGGAACTCGTGCGCGAGGTCGACCTCGACCGCGACTCCGGCCCATTTCTCGATCGCGTACTTGCCGAGCATCGCGGAGTACGCGGCGGTGCCCGCGCCGAGCAGCACGATGCGGTCGACGTCGCGGAGGACGTCGTCGGGGAAGCCGTCGGCGATCTCGTCGAGCACGACCAGGCCCTCGTGGACGCGACCGAGCAGGGTCTGCTCGAGTGCCTCGGGCTCCTCGCTGATCTCCTTCGCCATGAAGCTCGACCAGCCGCCCTTCTCGGCGGCGGACGCGTCCCACGCGACCTCGTACTCCTCGCCCTCGACCGGGTTCCCGGCGAAGTCGGTGAGCTCGATGCCCTCGGGCCGGATCGCGACGATCTGGTCCTGGCCGATCGCGAGCGCGCGCCGGGTGTACTCGACGAACGCGGCGACGTCGGAGCCGAGGAACTGCTCGCCGTCGCCGAGGCCGACCACCAGCGGGGAGTTGCGGCGGGCGCCGACGACGAGCCCGGGCTCGTCGGCGTGGACCGCCAGCAGGGTGAAGGCGCCGTGCAGACGCCCGACCACTGCTCGGAACGCGGTGAGCAGATCGCCGGTCCTGCGGTACTCGCGGCCCAGCAGCACCGCGGCGACCTCGGTGTCCGTCTCGCTCGTGAACGTGAAGCCCTCGTCGAGCAGCTCGTCCTTCAGCGCGGAGAAGTTCTCGATGATGCCGTTGTGGATCAGCGCGAGCCGGCCGTCGTCGCCGAGGTGCGGATGGGCGTTCCGGTCGGTGGGACCGCCGTGGGTCGCCCACCGCGTGTGGCCGATGCCGGTCCGTGCGTCAGGCAGCGGCGAGGCCCGCAGGTCCCCCTCCAGCACCCCCAGCTTCCCCGCACGCTTGTGCGTCACGAGCTCGCCGTCGTCGTCGATGATCGCGACGCCGGCCGAGTCGTACCCCCGGTACTCGAGCCGCTTGAGCCCGCCGACGAGCACGTCGATCGCGGCCCGAGGCCCCACGTATCCCACGATCCCGCACACCCGGACGACTCTAATCGGGCGATGCCGGAGCCCGGCCCATCGGTGCAGTCCGGCTCCCGATCAGGGGCCAGGCGCCCTCACTACGATCGGGGGCGTGTCGGATCGAACCGTGACCGTCGCGGCTCACGGCCCGAGCCCGTTCGTCGAGATCGAGCGCGCCCGGTGGGCGGCGCTCGCGCCCGGTATCGAGCAGCCGCTCAGCCCGGAGGAGCTGTACCGGCTCGCGGGCCTCGGCGAACCGCTCGACCAGCGCGAGGTGTCGGAGGTGTACCTCCCTCTGAGCCGGCTGCTGAACCTCTACGCCACCGGGGCGAGGCAGCTGCACGCGAGGACGAGCTCGTTCCTCGGCACCCGAGCGGACACGACCCCGTTCGTCATCGGTGTCGCCGGTTCCGTGGCCGTCGGCAAGTCGACCGTGGCCCGGCTGCTGCGCGAGCTGCTGTCCCACTGGGACGACACCCCCAAGGTGGAGCTGGTGCCGACCGACGGATTCCTCCTCCCGAACGTCGAGCTCGAGCGCCGCGGGATCCTGGACCGCAAGGGCTTCCCCGAGTCGTACGACCGTCGCGCGCTGCTCCGGTTCGTCACCGCGGTGAAGAGCGGGGTGCCGGAGGTGCGTGCCCCGTTCTACTCGCACGAGCGGTACGACATCGTCCCCGACGCGGAGCTCATCGTCCGCCGGCCCGACATCCTCATCATCGAGGGCCTCAACGTGCTGCAGGCACCGAGCCGGAACGGCCTGGCGGTGAGCGACCTGTTCGACTTCGGCGTCTACGTCGACGCCCGCACGCAGGACATCGCCGAGTGGTACGTCCGCCGCTTCCAACGGCTGCAGACCGCGGCGTTCACGAGCCCCACCTCCTACTTCCACCGGTTCGCGAGCCTCGGCCCGGAGGAGTCGCGCGAGACGGCGCTGGGCTACTGGCGGTCGATCAACGAGCCGAACCTCCGGGACAACATCCTGCCGACGCGCTCGCGGGCGACCCTCGTGCTGAAGAAGGCCGAGGACCATGCTGTCCACTCGGTGCTCCTCCGCAAGATCTGACCCCGCTGGTCGCGATGCGGGCGCGGATCAGGATGCGCGACGGCTCCTGCGGTTCGTGATGCCGACCCCGATCGCACCGACGATGAGCATCAGCCCGAGCTGCGACATGCCGCCGAGCGCGACGTAGCCGTACTGGTACGCGATCGCCGCCGGCGGGGCCAGGACGCCGCCGTCGTAGGCGAGCTGGGCCTGACCGGCCGGGAACACCTTCAGCAGGACCCCGGCGAGCAGCACGCACACGACCCCCGCGACAGCGAGCGGCCAGACGCTCGGTCCCCGGATCGCCTTGTACCGGAAGATCGCGACCGCGATCACGAGCAGGCCGCCGACGAACAGCAGCGTCGTCGCGACCTGCAGGATGTCCACGACGGGCCGGGCGAACCAGACGAGCACCAGCCGCGGGACGCAGATGAGGATGCCGAGGATCAGGGTGCCGCGAGCGGTCCGGCGCCGTGCGGCCTCGTCCGGCTGCGGAGCGACGCGGCTCACGGGCCCGGCGGGAGGGCGAGGCGCTCGCGCACGACCGCGGCGAGCGAGGCGGCGATCGCGGTGGCGGTGTCCAGCTCGGATGCCTCCACCATGACCCGGACCAGCGGTTCGGTGCCGGAGGGACGCAGCAGCACGCGTCCGGACTCCCCGAGCTGCGCCTCGGCGGCGCTGACCGCCGCGGCGAGCACCGGATCGTCGGTGCGGTCGCGGTCGACACCCTGCACGTTGACGAGCACCTGCGGGTAGACGGCGACCTCGCCCGCGAGGTCGGCGAGCGTGCGCCCGGTCCGCGCGACCTCGGCCATCAGGTGCAGTCCGGTCAGCAGGCCGTCACCCGTCGTCGCGTGGTCGGCCATGATCACGTGGCCCGACTGCTCGCCGCCCAGCGAGAGGTTGCGTGCCCCGAGCTCCTCGAGCACGTAGCGGTCACCCACCCGGGTCTGCAGCACCGTGATGCCGGAGGCGCGCATCGCGCGGTGCAGGCCGATGTTGCTCATCACCGTGGTGACGAGCGTGTCCTCGCGCAGCACGCCGCGCTCGTGCATCGATTTCGCCAGGATCGCCATGATCCGGTCCCCGTCGATCCGGTCGCCGTTCGCATCGACCGCGAGGCAGCGGTCCGCGTCGCCGTCGTGCGCGATCCCCGCATCGGCGCCGTGCCGCAGCACCTCCGCTGCGAGCAGGTCGAGATGCGTCGAGCCGACACCGTCGTTGATGTTCATGCCGTCCGGATCGTTGCCGATCGGGATGACCTCCGCGCCCGCGAGGTGGAACGCCTCGGGCGACACGCCGGCTGCCGCCCCGTTCGCGCAGTCCAGCACGATCGTCAGGCCGTCGAGACGGTGCGGGAGGGACTCGATGAGGTGCACGACGTAGCGGTCCTCCGCGTCGGCGAAGCGCCGGATGCGCCCGACCTCCGCGCCGACCGGTGCGAGCGGGGGCTCGGCCATCGCCGCCTGGATGCGGTCCTCGGTCTCGTCGGGGAGCTTCTTCCCGCCGGCGGCGAAGATCTTGATCCCGTTGTCCGGTGCAGGGTTGTGCGAGGCGCTGATCATCACACCGAAGTCCGCTCGGATGTCGGCGATCAGGAACGCGGCCGCCGGCGTCGGGATGACGCCTGCGTCGTAGACGTCCACGCCGGACCCGGCGAGACCCGCCGCGACCGCCGCCGAGATGAACTCGCCGGAGATCCGCGGGTCCCGCGCGAGCACGGCGACGGGACGACGGCCGCTCGCGCGCGGACCGTCGCCCAGGACGTGCGCGGCCGCCTGCGCGAGGGACAGGGCCAGCTCGGCCGTGACCTCGCGGTTCGCGAGACCGCGCACGCCGTCCGTGCCGAAGAGGCGTGGCATCGAGCGGTGGTGCAGCGCGCCGATCAGCGCTTGGAGAACTGCGGCGCCTTGCGCGCCTTCTTCAGACCGGCCTTCTTGCGCTCCTTGACCCGCGCATCGCGGCTCAGGAAGCCCGCCTTCTTCAGGTCGGGTCGGTTGTTCTCCTCGTCGATCTGGTTCAACGAGCGCGCGATGCCGAGGCGGAGCGCACCGGCCTGGCCGGAGGGGCCACCGCCGGAGATCTTCGCGATGACGTCGTAGGCGCCCGTGAGCTGCAGGATCGTGAACGGGTCGTTGATCAGCTGCTGGTGCAGCTTGTTCGGGAAGTAGTCCTCGAACGTGCGGCCGTTGACCGTGATCGTGCCGCTGCCCGGGATGAGGCGGACGCGAGCGATCGCCTGCTTGCGGCGGCCGACTGCGGCGCCCGGGACGGTGAGCGGCGGGCGCTCGACGGCCGGGGCCGGGGCCGGGGTGGAGGAGGTGGTGAAGGTCGACGGGACGTCGATGGAATCTGCGATCTGTGCCATGGTCTGTGCTTGTCTCTTCCGGGCCCTACTGGGCGACCTGGGTCAGGGTGTAGGGCGTGGGCTGCTGCGCGGCGTGCGGGTGCTCGGCGCCCGCGTAGACCTTCAGCTTCTTGATCTGGGCGCGACCGAGGGAGTTCTTCGGCAGCATGCCGCGGATCGACTTCTCGACCGTGCGGGCCGGGTTCTTCTCGAGCAGCTCGGAGTACTTCGTCGCGGTCAGCCCGCCCGGGTAGCCCGAGTGACGGTAGGCGATCTTCTCGTCGCGCTTCGAACCGGTCAGCGCGACCTTGTCGGCGTTCACGATGATGACGAAGTCGCCGCTGTCGAGGTGCGGGGCGAACGTCGCCTTGTGCTTGCCGCGGAGGAGCGCGGCGGCGTGGGTGGCGAGTCGGCCGAGCACGATGTCGGTGGCGTCGATGACGACCCAGTCATGGGTGATCTCGCTCGCCTTGGGGCTGTACGTACGCGTCACTGTGTGCACGCTTCCTGTTCGAGGTGGTCGTGGATCCCGCTCCGTTGCCTGTTCCATGACCCGAGAGACGGGCCGGAACGAGCGGTGGAGGGCTCGAAGCCGCGACGGAGCGTTCCGTGCAGCCGGTCCACTGTACCCGATCCCGGAGGCGCGCCGGTCAGGCCAGCGTTCGGGTGGCCCTCGCCTGCTCGGCCTGGGCCGCGAGATCGGCGTCGGCGGGGTAGCCGACCTCCACCAGCGTGAGCCCGTGTGCCGGCGCGACGGCGAACTCGTTCGCCCGCACCGGCGACGACAGCAGCTCCCCCACCCGCTCGGGCGCGATTCGACCGAGGCCCACGGCGATGCTCGCCCCCACCAGCGAGCGGACCATGTTGTGGCAGAACGCGTCGGCGCGGACCTCGGCGATCAGCACGCCCGTCTCGTCCCGCTGCCAGGTCAGCGCCTGCAACGTGCGGATCGTGGTTGCGCCGGGGCGCGGCTTGCAGAACGCCGCGAAGTCGTGCAGGCCCGGCAGCCCCGCCACCGCCGAGGCCATCGCGGCGTCGTCCAGCCGGCGCGGGTGGGTCACCGTCCGATGCCGGTCGAGCGGGTCGCGCGCCGCGAGCCGGTCGGCGATCCGGTAGCGGTAGCGCCGGAAGATCGCGCTGAAGCGGGCGTCGAAGCCCTCGGGTGCGCGCGAGGCGCGGTGCACGACGAGGTCGCCGCGCTCGCCGAGCAGTCCGGTCAGCCGACGGGCGATCGCCTCCACCTCGCCGGTGCCGCCGTGCCGGCGGGTGAGCGCCGCCAGCTGGTCTGCCGTCAGGTCGACGTGGGCGACCTGACCGGTCGCGTGCACCCCGGCATCGGTGCGACCCGCGACGACGAGTCGCGGTGGAGCCCCCTCCGCACGGCCGGTCGCGACCGCGAGTGCGGTCTCCAGCTCGCCCTGCGCGGTCCGCAGCCCGGGCTGCACGGCCCACCCCGCGAAGCCGGTCCCGTCGTACGCCAGGTCCAGACGCACGCGCTCGGACCCCTCCATCCCTCCATGCTGCCGCACACCCGCACTGTCCTCACGCTTCGTGCCGCGTGACCCGCCGTCGCACGGCACGAAGCGTGAGCGAAGTGGGGTGCGGGTCGTCCCCCGGCACCGGATGAACGCATCGGGTCCGCCGCCTCGAGCGGTGTCATCCCCCATCGTGCCCGCCGTCCCCCGGTGCAGGATGAGCGCATGCCCGAGTCCGTGGACCACACCATCGAGCCGATGCTCGCCAAGGCGGTCGCGAGCGTGCCGACCACGGCGCCGGGCGGCGGTGCGCTGCTCTACGAACCGAAGTGGGACGGGTTCCGCGGCATCGTCGCGTTCGACGGCGAGAGCGTCGAGATCGGCAGCCGCGGCGGCAAGGCCCTCACCCGGTACTTCCCCGAGCTCGTCGCCGGGCTGGCGGCCGCCCTCCCCGGTCCGTGCGTGCTCGACGGCGAGGTCGTGGTGCCGACGGGGGACCCCGGCGCGCAGCGGCTCGACTGGGAGGCGCTGTCCCAGCGCATCCATCCGGCCGCCTCCCGCATCGCGAAGCTGTCGGTGGAGACGCCCGCGTCGTTCATCGCGTTCGACCTGCTCGCCGAAGGCGACCGATCGCTGCTGGACACGCCGTTCGGCGAGCGGAGGGCGGCCCTGACGGCGCTGCTGCCGAGGCCGTCCGCGCCGCTCTTCGTGTCCCGGGTGACCGACGAGGCCGCGGTCGCGGAGCGCTGGCTGGCCGAGTTCGAGGGCGCTGGGCTGGACGGCGTGGTGGCCAAGCCGGTCGACGCCGTCTACGCGCCCGGCAAGCGGACGATGCTGAAGATCAAGCACCACCGCAGCGCCGACGTGATCGCGACCGGGTACCGCATCCACGCGAGCGGCCGCGGTGTCGGTTCGCTCCTGCTCTCGCTGTACGACGCGGAGGGCGTGCTGCGGCAGGTGGGCGGCGTCTCCGCGTTCACGTCGAAGGTGCGCGACGAGCTGATCGGCGGGCTCGCGCCACTCGTCGCCCTCGACGAGCAGGGTGAGCCGATGCGCGGGCAGGGCGAGCGGAACCGCTTCTCGTCGTCGAAGGACACCTCGTTCGTCGTGCTGAGGCCCGAGCGCGTGCTCGAGGTCCGGTACGACCAGATGGAGGGCGACCGCTTCCGTCACACGGTGCAGCTCGAGCGCTGGCGGCCTGACCGCGAGGCGCGGTCCTGCACCTTCGAGCAGCTCGAGGTTCCGCGCGCGTACGACCTCGGCGAGGTGCTCGCATGACGGTCCGGCTCGGCGGGGTCGAGCTCGGAAGCGGTCGTCCGAAGATCTGCGTGCCGCTCACGGGCGCCACGCTGCGGGAGCTGGCGGCGGAGGCCGAGGCCGTGACCGTCGCCGTCGCTGATCTCGTGGAGCTGCGGATCGACCGGCTCGCGGACGCGGGGAGCCTGCGGGCCGTGCAGGACGCCGTCGACCTGCTCGGGGTCGCGCTGGACCCGGCCCTGCCGGTGCTGCTCACGTTCCGGACCGCGTCCGAGGGCGGCGCGGCCGGACTCGAGCCGGGCCGCTACCGCGATCTGCTGCTCGCCGCGGCGGCACGGAGCGGCGTGCACGCCGTCGACGTGCAGATGGCGTTGCCGGAGGACGTCGTCCTGGCCGTCGTCGACGGGGTGCACGACATCGGCAAACCCGTCGTGCTCTCGTTCCACGACTTCCGCTCGACGCCGACGCGCGACGAGATCCTGGCGCGACTCGTGCGGCAGCAGGAGCTCGGCGCCGACATCGTCAAGCTCGCCTGCATGCCGGCGAGCACGGACGACGTGCTCACGCTCCTCGGCGCGACGAGCGACTACGCCGCCCGGCCGGGAGCTCGTCCCGCGATCACGATGGCCATGGGACCGCTCGGCGTCGTCTCCCGTCTGGCGGGCGAGACCTTCGGTTCGGCGCTCACGTTCGGCACCGTCGGCGCCGCGAGCGCGCCCGGGCAGGTGGACGCCGGTGCCCTCCGCGCCGCCCTCGACCTCATCCACGAGGCGCAGCCCGCCTGAACCGGGCTCTGCTCGCGATTCGAGCCGCGTCGGCGCCGCGACGACGACCCGGATCGCGCCGTGAGCGGCGGACGGTCAGGGCTCCTTGCGGGCCCTCGACGGCTGGACGCGCGGCGGCTCCCCCGGCATCTTCGGGTAGTCCGGCGGGAAGGGCAGCTCGCCCTCCCCGTGCGCGAGGTCCCGCTCCCACCAGGACAGCAGCGTCTCGATGCCGCCGGCGGCATCGGTCATCGTCGCCCACGGGTCGCCGACGGCGGCGAGCCGGTCCGGCACCGTCCGCACCGTGAACGCCGAGGGGTCGACCCCTGCCTCGAGCTCCTCCCAGGTCACCGGGCAGGACACCGTCGCCGTCGGGAGCGGACGCGGGCTGTAGGCACCGGCGATCGTCCGGTCGCGGGCGGCCTGGTTGTAGTCCAGGAAGATCCGCTCGCCGCGGAGCTCCTTCCACCAGGCCGTGGTGACCGCCTCCGGCGCTCGCCGCTCGAGCTCCCGCGCCGCCGCGATCACCGCGTGCCGCACGTCGAGGAACTCCCACTCCGGCCGGATCGGTGCGTACAGGTGCAGACCCCGGTTGCCGGACGTCTTCACGAAGGCGGTCAGCCCCGCCTCGGCGAGCACGTCGCGCATGCCGAACGCCGCATGCGTCGCCTCGGCCAAGGCCGTCCCGGGCTGGGGGTCGAGGTCGATCCGCAGCTGGTCCGGGTTGTCCGGGTTCGAGGCTCTGGAGGGCCAGGCGTGGAACACGACCGTGTTCATCTGCGCGGCCCACACGATCGCGGCCGCCTCGTCGAGCACGAGCTGGGGGTGCGTCCGTCCGGAGGGGTAGGTGACGTCGACCGTGCGGATCCAGCCCGGCGCGCCCTTCGGCGGGTTCTTCGAGAAGTACGACTCCCCGGTCACGTCGCCCCCGAACCGCTGGAGGGACAGCGGGCGGTCGCCGTTCGCGGCGAGGAACGCCTCGGAGACCGCGACGACGTACTCGACGAGCTCCAGCTTCGTGATGCCGATCTCGGGCCAGATCACGCGCGACGGGCTGGACACCCGCATGGTCCGGGTGCCGTGCGGCCCGTCGACATCGACGGTGGTCGCATCGCTCGCCATGCGGGGAGCCTAGATGGCGCCCCCGGGGACCCGCCGCCCCGCGATCCCCGGCCGAGCCGCTGTGTGCACCCCCGGAACGACAGCGGAGCCGCGCACCCGAAGGTGCGCGGCTCCGTGCTGTGGACGACCGCGTGTGTCGGCGCGGGTGTCAGGAGGCGGGCGTCGCCGGCTTCTCGTCCGGCGTGGCCGGCTCGTCGGCGGCGGGTGCCTCGACCTCGGGCGCGTCCTCGCCGGTGGCGGCCGCGGTCTCCTCGACCTCGGCTGCCGCGGGCGTCTCCGACTCCGACTCGACGGGCGCGGACGCCTCGACGGCCTCGGTCTCCTCGACCGGGACGGTCGGGGTCGTCGACGCCGCCGTGCGGGTGCGCGCGGCGCGCTTCGGGGTGACGGGCTCGAGCACGAGCTCGATCACGGCCATCGGAGCGTTGTCACCCTTCCGGAAGCCCGTCTTCACGATCCGGGTGTAGCCACCCTGACGCTCGGCGACCAGGGGCGCGATCTCCGTGAAGAGCTCGTGCACGACGGTCTTGTCGTTGATGGTGCGCATCACACGACGGCGCGCGTGCAGATCGCCGCGCTTCGCGAACGTGACGAGACGCTCGGCGACCGGGCGCAGGCGCTTGGCCTTCGCCTCCGTGGTCTGGATCGAGCGGTGCTCGAACAGCTGCGAGGCCAGCAGGCCCAGCATCAGCCGCTCGTGCGCCGGTCCGCCGCCGAGACGGGGTCCCTTGGTGGGCCTGGGCATTATGCGTTCTCCTCGTCGTCGTAGGCGGAGTAGAAGTGCGTGCCGTCGAAGCCGGGCACGGCGTCCTTGAGGGAGAGGCCGAGCTCGACGAGCTTGTCCTTGACCTCGTCGACGGACTTCTGACCGAAGTTGCGGATGTTCATCAGCTGCGTCTCGGAGAGGGAGACCAGCTCGCTCACCGTGTTGATGCCCTCGCGCTTGAGGCAGTTGTACGAGCGGACGGACAGGTCGAGGTCCTCGATCGGCATCGACAACTCGGAGGAGACCAGCTGGTCCACCGGAGCCGGACCGATCTCGATGCCCTCGGCCGCGCTGTTGAGCTCGCGGGCGAGACCGAAGAGCTCGGTCAGGGTTCGGCCGGCGGACGCGATGGCGTCGCGCGGCGTGATCGCCGGCTTCGACTCCACGTCGACGACCAGGCGGTCGAAGTCCGTGCGCTCACCGGCACGCGTCGCCTCGACGCGGTAGGTGACCTTCAGGACGGGCGAGTAGATCGAGTCGACCGGGATCTGGCCGGCCTCGCTGAACTCACTGCGGTTCTGCGTCGCCGAGACGTAGCCGCGACCGCGCTCGATGGTGAGCTCGAGGTCGAAGCGCGCCTTGTCGTTGAGCGTCGCGATGAGCAGGTCGGGGTTGTGGATCTCCACGCCGGCCGGAGCGGAGATGTCGGCCGCCGTGACGGGTCCCTCGCTCTGCTTGCGCAGGTAGGCGGTGATCGGCTCGTCGTGCTCGGAGGAGACGACCAGCTGCTTGATGTTCAGGATGATCTCGGTGACGTCCTCCTTCACACCGGGGATCGTCGTGAACTCGTGCTGGACGCCCTCGATCCGGATGGACGTGACCGCGGCACCCGGGATCGATGAGAGCAGGGTGCGGCGGAGCGAGTTGCCGAGCGTGTAGCCGAAGCCCGGCTCGAGCGGCTCGATGACGAACCGCGAGCGGAACTCGCTGATGGGCTCCTCGGCGAGGGTGGGGCGCTGTGCGATGAGCACGGTGTTGTCCTTTCGGTGTCCGATATATGACACACAAGGGGTGGGTTCCGGGAGAGCGACCCGGAGTCGTTGCGGCGGACGTCGGAAGCCGCGTCGC
>JABBOB010000004.1:0-2653 GCA_019352055.1 Acidobacteriota bacterium | reverse complement strand
ACCACTCAGGGGTGCGACGCGGCCGGGACGTCAGACGCGGCGGCGCTTGGGCGGGCGGACGCCGTTGTGCGCCTGCGGCGTCACGTCGTTGATCGAGCCGACCTCGAGGCCGGCGGCCTGGAGGGAGCGGATCGCGGTCTCGCGGCCGGAGCCGGGCCCCTTGACGAAGACATCGACCTTCTTCATGCCGTGCTCCTGGGCCTGACGCGCCGCCGACTCGGCAGCGAGCTGCGCGGCGAACGGGGTCGACTTGCGGGAGCCCTTGAAGCCCACGCCGCCGGAGGACGCCCAGCTGATCACAGCACCGGTGGTGTCCGTGATCGAGACGATCGTGTTGTTGAACGTCGACTTGATGTGGGCCTGCCCGATCGCGACGTTCTTCTTCTCCTTGCGGCGCGGCTTCCGCGCGGCCGCCTTTGGTGCTGCCATGTCTGTTCTCTCCTACGAAGTGTGTGGGGATGCCCGCCGTCGGCGAGCAGCGCGGCCGGAAGGCCGCACCGGCTACTTGCGGCCGGCCTTCTTCTTGCCGGCGACGGTGCGCTTCGGGCCCTTGCGGGTGCGGGCGTTCGTCTTGGTGCGCTGTCCGTGGACGGGCAGTCCGCGGCGGTGCCGGATGCCCTGGTAGGAGCCGATCTCGACCTTGCGGCGGATGTCGGCGGCGACCTCGCGGCGGAGGTCTCCCTCCACCTTGTAGGTGCCCTCGATGTGGTCGCGGAGCGCGACCAGCTGGTCGTCGGTGAGGTTGCGGACGCGGATGTCGGGGTCGATGCCCGTGGCCTTCAGCGTCTCGATGGCGCGGGTGCGTCCCACGCCGTAGATGTAGGTGAGTGCGATCTCCACGCGCTTCTCACGCGGGATGTCGACGCCGGCGAGTCTCGCCATGCGTGTCTCCTTAACAGGATGCGGAGGTCTGAAGCGCCATCGGTGCCCGGGCCTCCGACCCGAGGTGTCCCCCCCTGGCGTGCAGGCGGGATCTGATGACGCTGGAGCTGTTCAGTTGTGTGCGGCCCCCACCCCTGTCAGGGACGGGGACCGCGGTTCTCCACTAGCCCTGACGCTGCTTGTGACGCACGTTCACCGAGCAGATCACCATGACCCGGCCATGACGGCGGATCACGCGGCAGTGCTCGCAGATGGGCTTGACGGAAGGCGCGACCTTCATGGGGATTTCCTCTTCTCGCTGTCCTCGTACCGACCGGTCTCCCGGTCGGCCGTTACTTCTCAGCGATCGTGCGGCGAAGCGGACCGACGTCGGCCGTCGGGCCTACTTGTAGCGGTAGACGATCCGACCGCGGGTCAAGTCGTACGGGCTGAGCTCGACGATCACACGATCCTCGGGAAGGATGCGGATGTAGTGCTGCCGCATCTTGCCGGAGATGTGGGCGAGCACCTTGTGTCCGTTGCTGAGCTCCACTCGGAACATCGCATTGGGCAGTGCTTCGACCACCGCGCCCTCGATCTCGATGACACCGTCTTTCTTGGCCATAGCCTCACTTCGTCACTTGGTCGCTCTACCGGCTGGGGCCGGCCGCGACTGATCGCTGGTCATGCGGGACGTCCGTCGGGCGGGATGCCCTGCAGACGGATCGGCCGTCGTACCGCACACTGGGCGCGGGCCCGAAGGCATGGATGGCCGACGGACCATCGTAGCCCACAATGAGGCGGCCCGCGAACCCGCTCCCGTCACAGGGACGCGGGTCAGCCCTCTGCGCGCCGGATCCGGCCGCCCAGTGCGCCGAAGATCCGCTCGGTCACGTCACCGACGTCGCCCTTGGCATCGACGCTCACGAGGATCCCCCGGTCGGCGTACACCGCGACGAGCGGATGGGTCTGCTCCTGGTAGACGTCGAGCCGCTTCCGGATCACGTCCTCCGTGTCGTCGCTGCGCCCCTGCTCCTTCGCACGCCGCAGGAGTCGCTGCACGATCTCGTCCGTGTCGATGGTCAGCTGCACGACGGCGTCCAGGCCGCCGTCGGTGGCCTCGAGGCAGTCGTCGAGCGTGTACACCTGCGCGAGGGTCCGGGGGAAGCCGTCGAGGAGGAATCCGGCGCCCGCGTCCGTCTGCGCGAGACGGTCCAGCACCAGGGAGTTCGTCAGCTCGTCGGGGACGTACGCCCCGCGGTCCATGTACTCCTTCGCCTGCAGCCCCAGCGGAGTGCCCTCGTCGACGTTGGCACGGAAGATGTCTCCGGTGGAGATGGCGGGGATGCCGTAGGCGTGCGCGACCCGGGCCGCCTGCGTGCCCTTGCCGGCCCCGGGAGGGCCGATCAGCAGCAGCCGCATCAGCGGAGCAGGCCCTCGTAGTGGCGCTGCTGCAGCTGCGAGTCGATCTGCTTCACCGTCTCGAGACCCACACCGACGATGATCAGCAAGGACGCTCCGCCGAACGGGAAGTTCTGGTTCGCGCCGATCGCGACGAAGGCGATCAGCGGGATCAGCGCGAGCAGGCCCAGATAGAGCGAGCCGGGCAGCGTGACCCGCGTCAGCACGTAGTCCAGGTACTCGGCCGTCGGGCGACCGGCCCGGATGCCGGGGATGAATCCGCCGTACTTCTTCATGTTGTCCGCGACCTCCTCCGGGTTGAAGGTGATCGCGACGTAGAAGTAGGTGAACCCCACGATGAGCAGGAAGTACATCGCCATGTAGAGCGGGT
>JABBOB010000090.1 GCA_019352055.1 Acidobacteriota bacterium | reverse complement strand
GCGCGCGAGGTCCTGACCGCGCTGACCTGGGGCCCGCCCGTGGGCCACACCCCGCTCGACCGCGCGAGCACGTCGGCCCGCGCCGCCGCGTGGCTCGTCCAGCACGGCCTCCTGATCGCCCAGGACGCGCACACCGTCGTGCTGCCCCGGCACGTCGGCCTCGCCCTGCGCGGCGGCCGCACGCACCCCGTCGCACTCGTGGAGCCGCCGCGACCGGACGGTCCCGCGCGTGACGCCCAGGTCGTGGATGCGGAGTCCGCCCGCGCCGCCGAGGAGATCGTCCGCCTGGTCACCGTGCTGATCCGGACGTGGGAGCGCACCCCGCCCCCGGTCCTGCGCTCCGGCGGGCTCGGCGTCCGCGAGCTGCGACGGCTCGCCCAGCAGCTCGACGTCGACGACGCGACGGCGGGCCTAGTCGCCGAGCTCGCACAGAGCGCCGGGCTCGTGCTCGACGACGGCGAGGCCGTCCCGATGTTCGCACCGACCGTCGCGGTCGACGACTGGCTCGCGGCGGAGCTCCCGGAGCAGTGGGCGCACCTCGCCCGCACCTGGGCCCGCAGCGACCGCACGGCGTGGGCGTCGAGCGTCCGCGGGACCCGCGGCAGCCAGCCCTCCGCGCTCGACCCCGAGCTGCACCGACAGTGGGCCGCCCGGTTGCGCCGCGTCGTGCTCGAGGTCCTGGCCGACGCCACGCGCGGCGACGAGGTCCACGCCCTCGACGCCGACGGTGTGATCGCCGTCCTCGCCTGGCGGACGCCGCGCGCGCCTCGCCTGGCGGACGCCCCGCGCGGTCCCGTCGTCCGACGCCGTCGCGGCCGTGCTCGCCGAGGCCGCGCTCGTCGGCGTGACCGGAGCGGGCGCTCTCGGCGCCCCGGGGCTTGCGCTGCTCGCCGAGCTTCAGAACGAGCGCGCGGAGGGCGTCGATGACGTCAGCCCGGCGCCACCCCCGGTGGAGCTGGGCGTGGCCCCTCGCCGTCTCACGTTCACCGGTCCCGGCTACCGCGCAGCCGGGCGTGCCGACACGACCCTTGCCGACCTCCTCGCCCCACCGGTGGACGACCTCGTCCTGCAGGGCGACCTCACCGGGATCGTGCCGGGACGTCCGACGCCCGCGCTCGCGCACCTCCTCGACTGTCTCGCCCAGGTCGAGTCGCGTGGCGCGGCGCTGACGGTACGGTTCACGGCCGAGACGGTGCGCCGGGCCCTCGACGACGGTCGCGGCGCGGACGAGGTCCTCGCCGACCTCGCGAACCACTCGCGCACGCATGTCCCCCAGGCCCTGGACTACCTCATCCGGGATGCGGCACGCACCCACGGACGCCTGCGCGTCGGGGCAGCGACCAGCTACATCCGCGCCGAGGACCCGATGCTCCTCGCGGGCGTCGCCCAGAACCCCGTCTTCGCGCGGCTCGGGGTGGTCCGGCTCGCCCCGACCGTGCTCGCGTGCCAGGCCGACCCGTCCACCGTCCTCGAAGCCCTGCGCGTCCAGCTCGCCCCGACCGTGCTCGCGTGCCAGGCCGACCCGTCCACCGTCCTCGAGGCGCTGCGGGTCCACGGGCTCTCGCCCTCGGCCGAGGGGCCCGACGGGCAGGTCGTGCTCGGCCGACCGACGGTGCGGCGCGTCCGCGGCGACCGACGCCGCCCGGGAGTCGAGCCGGACGCTGTCGTCGAGGTCGTCCGCGAGGTGGCGGGCATCCGTACGGCGCGCCTGACCGCGCTCATCCCGCGACTGCGCGGAGCCGACCGCGCGGCCCAGGCGGACCGGTCCCTGCAGTCGCGTGCCGCGGCGGCCGCAGCGGCAGCCGAGCCGGACGACGGAGGGGCGGACGGGGGAACACAGGACCCCGCCGTCGCGTTGGGGACGTTGCGCGAGGCGGTCGCGGGCCGGCACGAGGTCTGGATCGAGATCGTCGGCCCTGCGGGCACACCCACCCGGCGGCGGGTGCGTCCCGTCACCGTCGAGGGCGGCCGGGTCCGCGCGATCGACGTGGAACGGGAGTCCGAGCTGACCATCGCGGTCCACCGCATCGCGTCCGTCACGCTGATCGACACCGAGGACCACGCGACCGCGTGACGAGCCGGACCGCACGCGACCACCCCTTGCCACCGCGAAAGGCAGCCCACGGATGACCGACGGCCCGTTGATCGTGCAGAGCGACAAGTCCCTCCTCCTCGAGGTCGACCACGACCAGGCCGAGGCGTGCCGCCGCGCGATCGCACCGTTCGCCGAGCTCGAGCGCGCACCCGAGCACGTGCACACCTACCGGTTGACACCGCTCGGCCTGTGGAACGCGCGCGCGGCCGGCCACGACGCCGAGCAGGTCGTCAACGTGCTGCTCGACTACTCGCGCTACCCCGTCCCGCACGCGTTGCTGGTCGACATCGCCGAGACCATGTCCCGGTACGGGCGCCTGCAGCTGATCCAGCACCCGGTGCACGGGCTCGTGCTCCAGGCCCTGGACCGCGCGGTGCTCGCCGAGGTCCTCAAGTCCCGCCGCACGGCCGGCCTCGTCGGCGAGCGCATCGACGCCGAGAGCGTCGTCGTCCACCCGAGCGAGCGCGGGCACCTCAAGCAGGTCCTGCTCAAGCTGGGCTGGCCCGCCGAGGACCTCGCCGGGTACGTCGACGGCGAGGCGCACCCGATCGACCTCGTGACCGACGGCTCCGACGGCAACGCACCGTGGACGCTCCGGCCGTACCAGCAGCAGGCGGTCGACGGGTTCTGGCACGGAGGCTCCGGGGTCGTCGTGCTGCCGTGCGGCGCCGGCAAGACCCTCGTCGGCGCCGGTGCGATGGCGACGTCGAAGACCACGACGCTGATCCTGGTCACGAACACCGTCTCGGCGCGTCAGTGGCGCGACGAGCTGCTGCGGCGGACGACCCTCACCGACGACGAGATCGGCGAGTACTCGGGCGCCCGCAAGGAGGTCCGCCCCGTCACGATCGCGACCTACCAGGTCCTCACGACCAAGCGGAAGGGCGTCTACACGCACCTCGAGCTGCTCGACGCGCGCGACTGGGGCCTGGTCATCTACGACGAGGTCCACCTGCTGCCCGCCCCGATCTTCCGGATGACGGCGGACCTCCAGGCCCGGCGTCGACTCGGCCTGACGGCGACCCTCGTGCGCGAGGACGGCCGCGAGGACGAGGTCTTCAGCCTGATCGGCCCCAAGCGCTACGACGCGCCCTGGAAGGACATCGAGAACCAGGGGTACATCGCCCCCGCGGCCTGCATCGAGGTGCGGCTCACGCTCCCCGACCGCGAGCGGATGCTCTACGCGACCGCCGAGCCCGAGGACAAGTACCGGCTCGCCGCGTCGGCCCCCGGCAAGAACCGCGTCGTCGAGCAGCTCGTGGCGAAGCACGCCGGTGAGCCGACGCTGGTGATCGGCCAGTACATCGACCAGCTCGAGGAGCTCGCCGAGCACCTCGGCGCCGAGATCATCACCGGCGCGACCACCGTGACCGAGCGGCAGCGCCTGTACCAGGCGTTCCGCACCGGCGAGCTCACCACGCTCGTCGTGAGCAAGGTCGCGAACTTCTCGATCGACCTGCCCGAGGCGTCCGTCGCCATCCAGGTCTCCGGGTCGTTCGGGTCGCGGCAGGAGGAGGCCCAGCGGCTCGGGCGCATCCTGCGGCCCAAGGAGGACGGCCGCACCGCGCACTTCTACGCCGTCGTCGCGCGCGACACCGTCGACCAGGAGTTCGCGGCGCACCGCCAGCGGTTCCTCGCCGAGCAGGGCTACGCGTACACGATCGTCGACGCGGAGGACCTCGTCACCGAGTGAAGTGACGGCGGCGCCTCACGACGCCGTGCGGATCGGCTGCGCCTCACGGCGCGGTGCCGATCGGCCGCCCCCTCACGGTGCGGTGCTCATCGGCCGCCGCCTCACGGTGCGGTGCGCGCACCCGCGAGCTCGCCGGCCACCACGATGGCGACGAACGCCTCGGCGAGCAGCCGGCCCGACGCGAGCACCTCGTCGTCGACCGCGACGAGCTCGGCCTCGACGGCGTCCGCGTCCACACCCGGCGTCTGGCGGGCCCAGTGGGCGACGGTTGCCGGGGAAGCCTCGGGGTGGAACTGCAGACCCCACGCGGAGCCCCACCGGAACGCCTGGAACGGGTACATGCTCGACGACGCGAGCCAGACCGCGCCCGCCGGCAGCTCGACGACCGAGTCGCCGTGCAGGCTCGGCAGCACGGCGCCCGCCGGCGAGGCCGCGACGAGCGGGCCGAGGAGCGGGTCGCTCGCGGCCTCGGGCCGCCACCGCACCGCCACGGCCCCGGCCTCGACGCCGGGAGGTGCCGCGACCTGGACGCGCCCGCCGCCGGCGACAGCGAGGAGCTGCGCGCCGAGGCAGATCGCCAACGTCGGGACACCGGAGCGGGCCGCCGAGGCCAGCAGCTCACGGGTCGCCGGCAGCCACGGCCACTCCGCGTCGTCGTACGCGGACCGTTCACCGCCGAGCACCACCAGACCGTCGCCGACCTCCGCCGCCGAGGCCGGCACGGCCTCGCCGAGGTCGACCCGGACGATGCGGACCTGGACGCCGTCGTCGAGCCACTCGGCGAAGCGATCCAGGGGGATGTCCCCGGCGTGCTGGACCACGGTGACGACGCGCTGCGGTGCCGATTCGTGGGAGCTGCCGGTCGCGGCAGCCGCGTGCTGATCGAAAGTCACCGGACGACGGTACTCGCGTGGGGGGCCGCACGCCGAATCCCGTCGGGCGCACACGTTGCGCACAGGTCACGCACGGGAAAGGATCGCCACGTGATCGGACGGCGCGCGACCCGGCTCCTGACCTCCCTCGGCCTGGTGGCGCTGATGGGGGTCCTCGGCGCCGGTGCGACTCTGCTGGTGACCCTGGCCACCAGCACGGACGCGAGCGCGGCCGAGGCGGTCACACCGTTCCGGGTGGCCGACCGGGTCACCGATCAGGTGGGCGCCCTGGGAGACCGCACCGCGGAGGTGCGCAGCCACGTCGACCGGCTCAGCGCCGACACCCGGTTCGACCTCTGGGTCGTGTACGTCGACAGCTTCGACGGGGCGAACCCGCAGACCTGGGCGGACGACACCGCGACCGTGTCCCAGCTCGGCGTCGACGACGTCGTGCTCGCGGTCGCGACCGGTGAGCGCGCGTACGCGTTCTCCCTCGACACGGCCGCGACGCTGACCGACGCGCAGATCGCGCACGTGCGTGCCGATCTCGTCGAGCCGCTGCTCGCGAGGTCGGACTGGGCCGGCGCGGCGATCGCCGCCGCGGACGGCCTCCGCGACGTGGCCCTCGGCACCGGCACGAGCTCGGGATCGGACGCAGGCACCTCGACGTCGAGCCCCGCGAGCAGCAGCGGGACCGTGATCGTGGTCCTCACGCTGATCCTCGTCGTGCTGCTCGGTGGCGTCGCCCTCGTGGTCCGGTCCGCGATGCGTCGCACGGCCGCACGCCTCGGCGGCCGCACCGGAAGCACGGGGCACGACGCGGCGCGCGACAGACTCGCAGCTCTTCCGACGGCCGAGCTGAGCGCACGGGCGAGCGCTGCCCTCGTCGCGATCGACGACGCGATCAAGGCGTCCGAGCAGGAGCTCGGGTTCGCGCAGGCCCAGTTCGGGCTCGAGGCGACCGCCGCGTTCTCGACCGCGCTCGTCGACGCGAAGCGGGCGGTGGCCGACGCGTTCACGCTGCGCCAGCAGCTCGACGACACCGTGCCGGAGACCGAGCCGCAGGCGCGCGAGCTGATGACCCGGATCATCCGGACGTGCGGCGAGGTCAGCGCGGCGCTCGACGCGCACGCCGACGAGTTCGACGCGCTCCGCGACCTGCAGGCGCGCGCCCCCGAGCTGCTCGGCGACGTCGAGACGCGGGCGTCCGAGGTGGTCGCACGCGTCCCGGCCGCTCGCACGACGCTCGCCGGGCTGGCGACCCAGTACCCGCCGGAGGCGCTCGGCTCCGTCAGCGGCAACCCCGACCAGGTCGAGCGGCTCGCGGCCGGGATCGCTGCGTCGGTGGCGAGCGGGCGCACCTCGCTAGCCGGACAGGATCGCGGGGCGGCCGTCGCGGCGGTACGCGCGGCGCAGGCGGCACTCGCCCAGGCGGTCGGTCTGCTCGACGCGGTCGACCAGGCCGGCGCCCAGCTCGCCTCGGCCGCGCAGAGCCTCGAGGCAGGGATCGCCTCGCTGAGCAGCGACCTCACCGACGCGGCTCGTCTCGCGTCGACGGACCAGGCGATCGGCGCGCAGGTCGCCGAGGCACGTCGCGCCGTCGACGCGGCACAGCGGGCCCGCTCCGGCGGCGACCCGCTCGCGGCGCTGCGCGACCTGGCCCGTGCCGAGGCGGCGCTCGACGCCGCGCTGGTCCCCTACCGGGAGCACGCCGAGCAGGTCGATCGCGCGCGTGCACGGCTCGCCGACCAGCTCGGGCGGGTCACGGCGCAGATCGGCGCGGTGGGCGCCTACGTCGAGGCCCGACGCGGCGCCGTCGGGCCCGAGGCCCGCACCCGGCTCTCGGAGGCCGCCAGGCACGCGCAGCAGGCGCAGTCGGCCGCTGCGGACGACCCGGTGGCCGCGCTCGACGAGGTGTCCCGGGCCGACCGGCTGGCGCAGGTCGCGCAACGGCTCGCCGAGCAGGACGTCGCCACGTTCGAGGAGCAGCAGCGGCGGACGTCCGGCCCCGGAGGGATGCCCGGCGGTTCCGCCGGCATGATCCTCGGCGGGATCCTGATCGACCAGCTCCTGCGCGGCGGCGGCCGCGGCGGGTTCGGCGGGGGCGGGTTCGGCGGAGGAGGGTTCGGCGGAGGGTTCGGCGGCGGCGGCCGCGGGGGTCGCGGTGGCGGTGGCGGCTTCGGCGGCGGCGGCGGCGGTGGCCGCGGCGGTCGCGGCGGAGGTGGCCGCTTCTGAGCGAGGACTCCCGGACCCGAGGTCCGCATCGGCCCGGGCGTCGGCGCGGCCCGCGC
>JABBOB010000031.1:32111-36008 GCA_019352055.1 Acidobacteriota bacterium | reverse complement strand
TCAGTAGCGGTGACCGTGCAGGAGACGCCTGCCGGCGGCGAGCTCGGCCGTCGTGCAGTACCCGCCGTAGCCGAGGTAGCCGCCCGGGTCCACGGACTGCGCACCGCAGTCCGCCCCGTGCTCGACGGGCGTGATCGCCGCGTCCGGCTGCTCGTACGGGTAGCTCGTGCGGGCGCCGGCCGGCTTCGTCCAGTCCGCGAACACCTTCGCCGCGTCGGCCTTCATGGCCTCCCAGCCGGCCGTGGTGCCGCCGTAGTCGAGCCACTGGCGCTCGTGCGAGCACTCGTGCAGCGCGACCGCCCGCACGTCGATCGGCAGGTACGAGCGCACCGCCGTCGACACGCGGATGACCAGGGCACCGGTGCGGTAGTCGCCCGCCCCGGCGGACAGCGCGCCGACGTGCACGGCGGTGGCCGGGCAGTACGCCTGCACGGCCCGGTAGACGGTCCTCGCCAGCCCGGTGTACCGGTGCTGGTTCTCCGTGACGACGCGGACGACGTGGGAGACGGAGTTGGCGCTCACCCGGGTGGTCGCCGTCGTGTACGCGGCGGAGCGCAGGCGGTAGGAGACGGTCTGCTTCGCCGCGGTCGTGGAGAACGCGGGCGTGCGCACGACGACGCCGTGCACCGTCACCGACACCCGCGCGGCCGTCGTCGTCCATCGCCCCGAGCCGATCCTGCGCTGGAGGGACAGGCGCGGCGTCGCCTCATGCCCCCACCAGCGCACCTGGTAGCCCCCGCTGAGCACGAGGCTGCCGCCGTTGCCGACCGTGGAGGTGGTGTCGCCGCCGGCGCCGTCGAAGGCGAGCGCACCGAGCGTGATGTCGGAGACTGCGGTCGCCGCGGCCGTGCGCACGACCGGGGTCGCCTGCGCCCCTGTGGCGATGCCGACCGCACCGACGAGGGCGCCGACGAGGCTGACGAGGGCCGCGATCCGGGCGCGCCTGCGGGCGGACGCGCGACGGGAAGGGGCCATCCTCCGATCAGAGCCGAGCGCAGGGTCCGCCACCAGCCCACGAAGAGGTGGCGTGTCGCTAGTTGCGCCGGGTCGCCTCGCGCTCCTGGCGGAGCATCCACACCGCGTGCTCGACCGTCGCCTCCACGGTCCAGACGGCCGCACCGACCTCCGGGCCGCGCAGCTCGGGCAGTCGTGCGACCTCGTAGGCGAGCGGCTCAGCGAGCCGGATGCGCAGGCGCCGGTCCTCGTAGTCGAGACCGCGCCACTGCGACTCCTCGAGGTAGAGCGGCAGGAGCAGGAGGATCGCGTCGGCCTCGGCGACGCGGGAGGCCGCTCCCGCCGGGTCGAACTGGCGCTCCAGCGCCAGCAGGGCGACCTCCTGCTCCGTGAGGACCAGGGCTGCGTGCTCGTCGAGGCACGCGCGCAGGTCGGCCTCGGCGGTCCGCAGCCGCTCGAGCCGCCGGCCGGTGACGCCCCGGCGCTGGGCGGCGAAGAAGCGCCGGATCACCTCGTCCGACCTCGGCGCACCGCGTCCACCCGCCATGCACCGAGTCTCGCTCACGCCCCCGACGACGCCGTGTGAGGCGAGCGCGGATCCGCCCTGATCAGGAGCGGCCGGCGGGGAGGCCGAGCGCAGGCAGCACCACGCCGTCGATCAGGCCGATCAGGAAGTCGCGGTCGACCGGCTTGCGCTGCACGAGGGTGCGGTAGGCCGTCATCGAGGGGGTGATGTGCGCGATGGTGTCGATGTCCGCATCGGCACGGACCTCACCGCGCGCGATCGCGCGCTCGATCAGCATCCGGTTGAGCCGCGCGCGCGGCTCCGTGATCGCCGCGTTCACGGCGTCCGCCAGCTGCGGGTCGCGGGACAGCATCGAGACCAGCCCGCCCATGACCTGCATCTTCCGCGCGCTCTCCTCCATGGAGTGCGGCCGGATCAGGGCGACGAGGTCGCCGCGGAGCGTGCCGGTGTCGGGGGCGCTCTCGAGCGACGACATCCCCTGCTTCATGCAGGCGACGGCCTCGACGACCAGCTCGGCCTTCGAGGGCCAGCGCCGGTAGAGGGTGGCCTTGCCCGCCTTCGCACGGGCCGCGACCATGTCCATCGTCATGGCGTCGTAGCCGGACTCGGAGAGCACGGCGAGCGCGGCGTCGAGGATCTCGGGGTCACGCGAGTGGTCCCGCTTGCGGCCGAGGCGATGAGGATCGCCGTCGTCGGCCTGCGCGGGGTCGAGCTGGACGTCCGGGACCGTGTCGAGCTGCGTCATCGCGGCTTGTACCTCCTGGTTCGCCGCCCAGTGTACGCCGGATACGACACTTCGACGTTCTGGAACTTACCAGATCCGGAACTGGTCAGTTCCGTATATGCTCGTCGCATGACCTCCCTCCCCCAGGCAGCGGCATCGGCCGCTCCGCAGTCCTCCAGGCGCTGGTGGACGCTGGCCGTCGTCGCGCTCGCGCAGCTGATGGTCGTGCTCGACGCCACCGTCGTGAACATCGCGCTGCCGTCCGCGCAGATCGACCTCGGCTTCTCCAACGCCGACCGGCAGTGGGTCGTCACGGCCTACTCCCTCGCCTTCGGCAGCCTGCTGCTGCTCGGCGGCCGCCTCGGCGACCTCGTCGGCCGCAAGCGCATGTTCATCATCGGGCTCATCGGTTTCGCCCTCGCCTCCGCGCTCGGCGGCGCCGCGCCGACGTTCGGCGTCCTGATCGCCGCCCGCGCCCTGCAGGGCGTCTTCGGGGCGATGCTCGCCCCGACCGCGCTCGCCGTGCTCACCACCACCTTCACCGTCCCCAAGGAACGCGCCCGCGCGTTCGGCGTCTTCGGAGCGCTCGCCGGCGCCGGCGGTGCGATCGGCCTGCTGCTCGGCGGATTCCTCACGCAGAGCTTCGACTGGCGCTGGAATCTCTACATCAACGACGTGATCGCCGTGTTCGCGCTCGTCGGCGCGATCGTCCTCGTCCCGAACATCCAGCGCAGCGGAGCACGGCCGAAGCTCGACGTCCCCGGCACGATCCTCATCTCGGCCGGCCTGTTCAGCCTCGTCTTCGGCTTCTCGAACGCGGAGACCGACGGCTGGGGCTCCCCCGCCAGCTGGGGCTTCCTCACCGCCGCCGGCCTGCTCGTGATCGCGTTCGTCGCCCGCCAGCTGCGCACCGCGCATCCGCTGCTGCCCCTCGCGATCCTGAAGGACCGCAACCGGGCGATGGCGTACGGCTCGGTCATGCTCGCCGCCGTCGGCATGTTCGGCGTCTTCCTGTTCGTCACCTACTACGTGCAGACGACGTTGCACTACACGCCGATCCAGACCGGCGTCTCGTTCCTGCCGATGATCGTGATGCTCGTGATCGCCGCGCAGCTCGGCACCAACGTGCTCGTGCCGCGCTTCGGGCCGAAGGTCATGGTCCCGATCGGGATGCTGCTCGCAGCCACGGCGATGGTGCTCTTCACGCGGCTCGACGTCCACAGCGACTACGCGCCCGGCCTGCTCCTGCCGCTCATGCTCATGGGTGCCGGGATGGGCTCGATCATGCCCGCCTCGATGCAGACCGCCACGCTCGGCGTCGACCGGCAGTACGCCGGTGTCGCCGGCGCGCTGGTCAACACCAGCCAGCAGGTCGGCGGCTCGATCGGCACCGCGCTGCTCAACACCCTCGCGGCGTCCGCGGTCACCGACTACCTCGTGTCGCACGCGCCGGTCACACCGGCGGTCGGCGCCGAGGGCCTGATCCACGGCTACGACACCGCCTACTGGGTGTGCGCCGGGATCTTCGCCGGAGGTGCGGTGCTCGCAGCGCTGGTGTTCCGCCGCCGGGGCCACGGCCTCGCGCTGCACACCGCGCACCAGGAGGCGCCCGCCGCGCAGGCCCCGGTCCGGGAGCCCGTCGGCGCCTGACGCGTCCCTCGGTGGGCCTCCCGCTGCTGATCCTCCGGTGCGC
>JABBOB010000031.1:0-32101 GCA_019352055.1 Acidobacteriota bacterium | reverse complement strand
GCGCACCGCCCGGTCAGCAGCGGGAGGCCCGTCGGTCGCCGCGGGTCCTCGCACGCGCTCAGCCCCGCGTGACAGGGTCTTCGGATGCTGAGTCAGGCGGAGGTGACGGAGCTGCGGCTCCGCTGCGATCGATTCCTCGTCGGCCACGGCCCCGTCCGGGCGGCGGACCTGCTGGCCGGCATCCCGGCCGACGTCGCGGTCGACACCTACGGCGAGGGCGGTGCGGTCGCCGAGCTCGAGGAGGCCGTCGCGGAGCTGCTCGGCAAGCCCGCTGCCGTGTTCCTGCCGAGCGGCATCATGGCGCAGCAGGCGGTGCTCCGCGTGCACGCCGACCATCGCGGCCGCGGCACGGTGCTGTACCACCCGACCTGCCACCTCGCCCACCACGAGGGCGGCGCGCTCGAGCGCGTCCAGCACCTCCTGGGCCGCCCGGTCGGCGACGCGGACCGCCTCCTCACGCTCGACGATCTCGAGTCCGTCGCCGAGGCCCCGGCAGCGCTCCTGCTCGAGCTGCCCCAGCGGGAGCTCGGCGGGATGCTGCCCGACTGGGACGACCTCGTCGTGCAGACCGCGTGGGCGCGCGACCGGGGTGCCGCCGTGCACTGCGACGGCGCCCGGCTCTGGGAGGCCGCCGCCGGGTACGGCCGGCCGGTCGGGGACCTGGCCGAGCTGTTCGACTCGGTCTACGTCTCGTTCTACAAGGGCATCGGCGCGCTCGCGGGCTGCTGCGTCGCGGCAGACGACGAGACGGTCGCGGAGGTGCGCGAATGGCGGAGGCGCCTCGGGGGCACCCTGTACGGGCTCTGGCCCGCGGCCGCCTCGGCGCTGACGCTGCTGCGACGCCGGCTCCCGCTCATGCCGCGGTACCTGCAGCACACGCGGGCGATCGCCGACGCGCTCCGGGACGTCGACGGCGTGACCGTGCTGCCCGATCCACCGCACACGCCGATGTTCCACCTCCTCCTCGACGCGTCCGAGGAGACCGTCGACGCGAACGTCCGGCGGATCGCGGAGACGACCGGGGTCTTCACGATCCGCGGCGCCGCATCGACGGGTGATCCGCGCACCCGGCGCACGGAGATCGCCGTCGGCGACGCCACCCTCGGCTTCGACCCGGCGGAGGTCGCCCTGCTGCTCGCCGGGCTCGTCGTGCCAGGGTGAGCCGCATGGCGGCGTTCAGCGACTACCAGCTCGGCATCTACCTCGCCGGGGTCGCCGGCTCGGCGCCCGACCTGCCGATGGGGTACGCGGAGCTGGAACGACGCGGAGCGGAGGCGCTCGACCCGGCGGTCCTCGGCTACGTCGCAGGAGGCGCCGGCGACGGCGCGACGCAGGACGCGAACGTGGCCGCGTTCGGCGGCTACGGCATCATGCCGCGGATGCTCCGCGGCGCGACGGAGCGCGACCTCTCCGTCGACCTGCTCGGGCTGCACCTCCCGAGCCCGCTGCTCCTCGCCCCGGTCGGGGTGCTCGGAGTCGTCGCCGACGACGGCGACCTGCAGACGGCCCGCGCGTCCGCGGCGACCGGTGTCCCGATGATCGCCTCGACGCTGTCGGAAGCGCCGCTGGAGCAGGTCCGGGAGGCGCAGGGCGGGACCCCGGGGCTCTTCCAGCTGTACCCGCCCGCCGACCACGAGCTGGCGGAGCGCCTCGTGCACCGTGCCGAGACGGCCGGGTACTCGGCGATCGTCATCACGCTCGACACCTGGGTCAACGGGTGGCGGCCGCGTGACCTGGAGCGCGCCTACCTCCCGATGCTGCAGGGGAAGTGCCTCGCCAACTACCTGATCGACGAGCGGTTCCGCACCCTGCTGGCCGAGTCCGGCGGTTCGGGCGGTGAGGCCGCGGTCCGGTTGTGGGCGTCGCTGTTCGGCGATCCGACCATGACGTGGGACGACCTCGCCCGATTCCGGTCGATGACGTCCCTCCCGGTCCTCCTGAAGGGCATCTGCGACCCGGACGACGCGAAGCGCGCGCTCGACGGCGGCATGGACGGCATCGTCTGCTCGAACCACGGGGGCCGGCAGGCGAACGGCGGCATCCCGGCGATCGAGTGCCTCGAGCCGATCGTCGTGGCCGCCGAGGGGGCCCCGGTCGTCTTCGACTCGGGTGTCCGCTCGGGCGTCGACGTGCTGAAGGCGCTCGGCCTCGGCGCGACGGCCGTCGCCGTGGGCCGGCCGTACGTGCACGGGCTGGCCGTCGCCGGACAGCGCGGCGTCGAGCACGTCGTCCGGTCGCTGCTCGCGGAGGCGGACCTCACGATGGCGGTCGACGGCTACCGGGACATCGCGGCCCTCCGCGGCGAGGTCCGCCGCCGCTGACCCGAGACCGCCGATCGGGGATCAGGCGATGTGGTGGGCGACGTCCCGGGTCGCGCGCTCGAGCGCGTCCGGTGTCGCGCCTGCGGCCTCCAGCGCGAGCAGCGCCGCGCCGACGACCGGCGGCCCGCCGACCCAGGTGAGGCGGACCGCGGGGGCGCACGCGGCCAGGCCGGCGACGATGCCGCCGACGAGTCGCGGGGGCCGCGCGGCAAGCACGCCCCCGCCGAGCACCACCGGTACCGCGGCGTGCTGCAGGCCGAGCCGGCGCAGCAGCACGTCGACCAGCAGCACCACCTCCTCGGCCTGCCGGTCGACCACCGCCCCGGCGACGTCGTCCCCCACCTCCGCGTGCGCGAACAGCAGCGGGGTGAGCAGGGTGACGGCCCGCTGCGGGATCCGGCCGAGGTGCACGGCCGCGACGACGTCGCGCACGGTGCCCAGCCCGAACGCGTCGGCGACCGCGACCCGCAGGGCGGTGTCGGGTCCGCGGCCGTCCTCGGCGCGGATCGCGTGCCACAGCGCCAGCGCGCCGAGCTCGGCACCGCCGCCCCAGTCGCCCGAGACCCGGCCGAGGGAGGGGAACCGCGCGGTGGCGCCGTCGGTTCGCACGCCGATCCCGTTGATGCCGGTGCCGCAGACCACGGCGACCGCGTCCGGCTCGGCGGTCCCGGCCCGGAGCAGGGCGAACAGGTCGTTCTCGGCGAGCAGCGGGGCCTGCGCGGTCCAGTGCGCGAGCTCCCGTTCGGCGCCCGCGACCTCCTCGGGCAGGTCGAGGCCCGTCAGGTACAGGTGCTGCAGCAGCAGCGGCCGTTCCCCCGCCGCGGCGAGCACCGCGGTCCGCAGCCGGTCCAGCTCCGCCCGGACCGTCGGCCAGCCGACCACCTGCGGGTTCCCGCCGTGCCCCCGCTCGTGGGCGACGACCGCGCCGTCGAGATCGATCGCGAGCACGTCCGCCTTCGAGCCGCCGCCGTCGGCCGCCAGCACGACGGGGCGCGCCGGCGCGATCACGCCCACGCCAGGTGCTCGCCGTTCGCCGCGAGCAGCAGGTCGGTGAGCCGCTCCGCGCGGTCGAAGTCGCGCACCAGGGGGTGCGACCACATCGCGTGCAGCACGCGGTGGCGGCCGCCCCGCTTCGCGGCGTCGAGCGCCAGCCGCTCGTAGCCGGCGACGTCCGCGATCAGCCCGCGGATGTCGTCCGCGAGCGGCGCGACCGGCAGCGGGGTCGCGCCGCTCGCGTGCACCGTGCTCGGCACCTCGATCACGTGGTCGTCGGGGAGGAACGGCAGGATCCCGTCGTTGCGCACGTCGAGCACCTGGACGTCGCCGCGGTCCGTCGTGAGGGAGAGCAGCACGTCGATCGCGGCCTCCGAGTAGAACGCGCCGCCCCGCCGCTCGAGCTCCGAGGGCTTGGTGCGCTCGGCGGGGTCCGCGTACTTCGCCAGCAGCGCGCGCTCCACCTCCTGCACGACCTCGGCCCGGGTCGGTCCGGCCAGCTGCTCGCGGAGCACCTCCTCGTGCGCGTAGTAGTAGCGGAGGTAGTAGGAGGGCACCGCTCGCTGCAGCGCGAGCAGCGGAGCCGGCAGCTCGACCTCGCCGGCCAGGCCGGCCAGGTCCCCGGCGAGCAGCTCGGGCAGCCGGTCGCGGCCGTCCACCCGCACGCCGAGCTCCCAGGTGAGGTGGTTCAGGCCGACGTGGTCGAGGCGGACGGCGGAGGGGGCGACGCCGAACCGCGCGGCGAAGCGGCGCTGGAAGCCGATCGCCACGTTGCACAGCCCGACGGCCCGGTGCCCCTCGGACAGCAGCGCCCGGGTCACGATCCCGACCGGGTTCGTGAAGTCCACGATCCAGGCGCCCGGCTTCGCGTACCGGCGGATCGCCTCCGCGGCCTCGAGCACCACGGGCACGGTGCGCAGCGCCTTCGCGAACCCGCCCGGGCCGGTCGTCTCCTGGCCGACGACGCCGGCCTGGTGCGGCCAGGTCTCGTCGCCGTGGCGGGCCTCCTGCCCGCCGACGCGCAGCTGCAGCAGCACGGCGTCGGCGTCCGCGACCCCGGCGACCAGGTCGTCGGTGGCGTGCACGACGCCCGGGTGGCCGCCGTGGGCCAGCATCCTCCGCGCCATGCCGCCGACCAGCCGGCGGCGCTCCTCCGACGGGTCGACGAGCCACAGCTCGTCCACCGGCAGCACGTCCCGGTGGCGGAGGAAGCCGTCGACCAGCTCGGGGGTGTAGGTCGATCCGCCGCCGACGATCGCGAGCTTCATGCCGCCATCCTTCACCCGGGCTCGGCCTTCTCCCGGGCGTCGGCTCCATCGGAGCGTCGGCTCCATCGGAGCGTCGGCTCCATCGGAGCGTCAGGCGGAGGGCACCGCCTCCGGCTGCTTCGCGCCCTCCGGAGCGGGTCCCCGGCCACGACCGGCCTGCTTCGGGAGCGTGAAGACCAGGAGGAACGCCACCACCGCGAAGGCGGCGCTGACCAGGAGCGCAGCCGTCGCACTGGTCGCGAAGGCGTTCGCGACGTCGGTGGGCGTCGGGCGACGGCCGGCGGGGAAGGACAGGTTGCCGAAGAACACGCTGCCGATCACCGCGATGCCGATCGCCGAGCCGATGCGCTGCATCGTGGAGATGACGCCGCTCGCCGCGCCCGCCTCCGACGGGTCGACCGTCGCGACGATGAACTGCACGTTCGGTGCGATGAAGAACCCGCTGCCGACGCCCGCGACCAGCAGCGGAGCGAGCAGGTCCCAGTTCGTGAGGTCGGTCGCCGGCACGAGCAGCAGCACGAGCCACACGCCGAGCAGCCCGAGCGCGACCATGCCGGCACCGATCACGAGGACCGTGCGGCCGATCCGGATCGCCAGCCGGGTGCTCTGCGACGCGCCGACGATGCTGCCGATCGCGAACGGGATCGACACGAGACCCGACTGGAGCGCGGTGTGGCCGAGGCCCGCCTGCCAGAGCAGCGAGATCGAGAAGAAGATGCTGACGAACGCGGCGAAGTACACGAGCGCGAGGAAGGTGCCGGCCGTGAACGCGGGGTGCGTGAACAGGTGCGGCGGCACGAGCGCGGTGCGCCCGCGCGCGACGACGCCGCGCTCCCACACCGCGAACAGCACGAGCAGCACCACGCCGCCGGCGAGGGAGAGGAACGTCCAGAGCGGCCAGCCCTGGTCCTGCCCCTCGATCAGCGGGACGAGGATCGCGGACAGCGCGCCGGTCAGCAGCAGCAGGCCGACGAGGTCGACCCCCGACGCGGCCGAGGTCTGCTTCGGGCTGTTCGGCACGAGGATCGCGGTCGCGATGAGCGCCACGATGCCGATCGGCAGGTTCACGAAGAACACCCAGCGCCAGCCGTTCGCGTCGCCGAAGGCCTGGATCAGCAGGCCGCCGAGCACCGGACCGATGGCGGAGGAGACGCCGAGCACCGCGCCGAAGATCGCGAAGGCGCGTCCGCGCACCCGGCCGGAGAAGAGCAGCTGGATGTAGGCCGACACGGCGGGCAGGTAGATGCCGCCCGCGAGGCCCTGCACGACGCGGGACACGATCAGCTCGCCGTCGGACTGCGACAGCCCGCAGGTGACGCTCGCGATCACGAACAGCGCGAGGCCGCTGAAGAAGACCCACTTGTGCCCGAACCGGTCGCCGAGGCGCCCGGCGGGGATCAGGGCCAGCCCGAACGCGAGCGCGTAGCCGGAGATGATCCAGGAGAGCGTCGCCTCCGACGCGTCGATGCTGGTCCGGATGGACGGCAGCGCCACGTTCACGATCGTGGCGTCGATCAGCGACATCACGGCGCCGAGCAGGATCACGGCGAACGCGATCCAGCCCCGTCGGGGTGCGACCTGGATGGTGCCCAGTGCGGGCGCGGAAGCGGACATGTCAGTCGGGCTCTCTGGTCTTCTCGTCGGCGACGATGGCGGGGAGGTCGGCGAGCACGGAGTCGAGCCAGTCGAGCTCGGCCCGCAGGCGGTGGGTCTGGTGCTGCATCACGTGCTGCTCGGTGAGGTTCAGGTACTGGGCGACGTGCTCGAGCCGCGCGGTGTGGTGCTCTGCGGCCGCGTCGATCGCGGCGCGGCGCGCACGGAGGATCTCCGGCAGCCGATCGGCCAGGTCCCTGCCCACGCGGGCGAGCGCCAGGTCGAACGGGTCGGGCCGGAGGGAGAACTCGGCGAGCGCCTCGAGCCGGAGCCGATCGAGGGCGGCCCGTCCGTCGTCCGTGATCCGCACGATCTGCCGCTCGGGCCGGCCGCCCTCGCGCTCGGTGCGGACGGGTTCGACGAGGTCGTCGGCGAGCAGCCGCTTGAGCGCACCGTAGATGCCGCCGACGTGGAAGTCGGTCCACATGTGCACGTGCTCCTTCTCGGCGAGGAGACGCAGCTGGTGCCCGTGCATCGGTCCTCGCTCGGCGAGGGCGCCGAGCAGGAAGACACGGACGGAGGACACGCGATCAGTCTCGCATGACTAATCGCGGATCCGGAAGCCCGTCAGCGCTTCCTGGCGAGTCGGGCGAGCACGAACCGCCGGCGCGGCACGAACCCGAGGGACTCGTACAGCCCCTTCGCCGGGTTCGTCTCCAGCACCGTGAGGAATCCTCGGCGCCCGTCCGCGCGGATCCCGCGCAGCACCTCCAGCAGCAGACGCCTGCCGTACCCGCGACCGCGGAAGTCCGGGTGCGTGCAGAGCGCGCTGAGCTCGGTCCAGCCCGTGGGCGCGGCGCGGCGACCCGCCATCGCGACCAGGCGCCCCTCCTCCCGCACGCCGACGTAGCCCCCGAGCTCGATCGTCCGCCGCGCGAACGGCCCCGGCTGGGCGATCGCGACGAGCTCGAGCATCGCCGGGACGTCGGCCGCCGTGAGCGGGGCGCCGAACGGCTCGGGGTCGAGCGCCCCCACCCCGTCGTCGACCATCTGCAGGACGGGGAACTCCCGGGTCCGCTGCCACCCGGGCGGCACCTCGACGCGCTCCAGGGTCGGCAGCACGATGTCGTCGGCGGGCATCGCGTCGAGCGCGCGGAGGTCGCCGGTCGCCGGATCCGGCGTCACCGACCCGAACACCGCGACCCCCGGGTCGTAGCGGACGACGCCGGGCGCGGCGAGGGCGTAGGTGCGGTGGTCTCCGCGCAGCGCGTCGCCGACCCAGTCGTCGAGGACGTGCGCGGTCATCGGAGACGGACGAGCATCTTGCCGGTGTTGGCGCCGCGCATCAGGTCGAGGAAGGCGTCGATCGTCGCGTCGAACCCGTCGCGGACCGTCTCGTCGAACACGATCCGACCGTCCGCCACCCACGGTGCGACCTCCTCGAGGAACCCCGGGAAGAAGCGGAACCAGGTGGGGACGGTGAACCCCCGCAGGGTCAGCCCGCGGGTGATCGCCAACCACAGGTTGTCGGGACCCGGCGCGCGCCGCTCGTCGTTGTAGCCGGCGATGGCGCCGCAGAGCGCCGCCCGGCCGCCGTCGTTGAACACCTCGAGCGCGGCCTCCAGGTGGTCGCCGCCGACGTTGTCGAAGTAGACGTCGATGCCCTGACCCTGTTCCCGGCCGGTCGCGGCGACGAGCTGGCGGCGGATCGGCGCCGCCTTGTAGTCGAGTCCGACGTCGTACCCGTAGCGCTCGGTGAGCAGACGCGCCTTCTCCGGGCCGCCGGCCGAGCCGATGGTCCGCGACGCGCCCTTCAGCTTCGCGATCTGGCCGACCGCCGAGCCGACAGCGCCGGCGGCGCCGGAGACGAAGACGACCTCCCCCTCCTGCAGGCGCGCGATCTCGGTGAGGCCGAGCCATGCCGTGAACCCCGTCACGCCGAGGACGCTGAGGTGCGCGGTCGCCGGGACGCCGGGCACCTCGACGACCCGCTGGAACTCCCGCCCCGATCCCTGGGCGACGTCGCGCCAGCCGAGCTGCGAGCTGACCAGGTCGCCCTCGGCGAGCCCGTCCGCGCGGGAGGCGACGACCCGGCCGAGCGCCGCACCGGTCATCACGGCGTCGAGGTCGAAGGGCGGGACGTAGCTGCGCCCCTCGTTCATCCGGCCGCGCATGTAGGGGTCGACGGACAGCACCTCGTTGCGCACCCGCACCTGTCCGGGCTCCAGCTCCGGCAGCGGCACCTCGACCTCGCGGAAGTCGCCGTGCGTCGGCCAGCCCTTCGGCCGGTTCGCGAGGTGGATCTGCCTGCTGGTCCCGTCGGTGCTCACGGGCCGAACCTACGGCCCGGGGCGGGGACCGCGCTGGGGCCGCCTCGCGCGCGCGGGGCCAGCGCTTCAGCCGCACAGCCGTTCCGCGGGAGGATGTCGGCATGCGTGCAGTCCAGTACCAGCGTTACGGCGGACCCGAGGTCCTCGAGATCGCCGAAGTGGAGGAGCCGCACGCCGCGGCCGGCCAGGTCCGGATCCGGGTGCACGCCGCCGGCGTGAACGCGGCGGACTGGAAGATGCGGGACGGCGCCTTCTCGGGCGGCACACCGCTCGCGAAGCCCGCGGGGGTCGGGCTCGACGCCGCCGGCGTCGTCGACGAGATCGGCGACGGCGTCACGGGGGTCCATGTCGGCGACCGCGTCTTCGGCTCCGGGCGCGCCACCGTCGCGGAGCTCGCGGTGCTCACCGACTGGGCGAGGATGCCGCACCACGTCTCGTTCGCGGAGGCCGCCGCGACGCCGGTGCCGATCGACACCGCGGTCCGGATGCTCGCCGCCGTCGACGCGCACGAAGGCGACACCGTCGTGATCTCGGGTGCGGCCGGCGGGGTCGGCACCGCGGCGATCCAGCTGGCCCGGTCCCGCGGGATGATCGTGATCGGCACCGCGAGCGCCGCCAACCAGGAGTACGTGGAGGCGCTCGGCGCCCTGCACACCACCTACGACGACGGCTGGGCGGACCGCGTCCGCGCGCTCGCCGTCGCGGAGGTGAACGTGGGGCTCGACGTCGCCGGAGCCGGCGTGCTGCCGCAGCTGATCGAGCTGACCGGCGATCCCGCGAAGGTCGTGTCCATCGCGGACTTCTCGGCGCCGGGCCTCGGAGCGAAGGTGACGACCGGCGGCGGCGACAAGCGCGCGGCGCTCGAGGAGGCCGTCCGGCTGTTCGAGTCCGGCGACCTGCGGATGATCGTGGAGGAGACCTACTCGATCGAGCAGACACCGGAGGCGCAGCGTGTCAGCAAGGCCGGGCACCTCCGCGGGCGCGCGGTCGTCGAGGTCGTGCGGTGATCGGGGCCGCCTGAGCCCCTTGCCGCTGTCGGTGGACGCTCCTACCGTGTGCGGGTGAGGTCGCGCTGATGCTCCGACACCTGCTGGCGCAGTTCCTGCGTCCCTACCGGACCCTGATCGTCGGTGTGATCGTGTTCCAGGCCGGGCAGTCGATCGCGTCCCTCGCGCTGCCCAGCCTCAACGCGCAGATCATCGACGAGGGCGTCACCAAGGGCGACACCGGCACGATCCTCCGCATCGGCATGCTGATGCTCACGATCACCCTCGTCCAGATCGTCTGCTCGATCGTCGCGGTCTGGTTCGGCGCCCGCGCCGCGATGGCCTTCGGCCGCGACGTGCGGCTCGCGGTGTTCGAGCGCGTCGGCGCGTTCTCCGAGCGGGAGGTCTCCCGCTTCGGTGCCCCGTCGCTGATCACCCGCACCACGAACGACGTGCAGCAGGTGCAGATGCTCGTGCTGATGACCTGCACGATGATCGTCTCCACCCCGATCCTGTCGATCGGCGGCGTGATCTTCGCGCTCCGGCAGGACGTCGGGCTGTCCTGGATCGTCGTCGTCGCGGTGCCGGTGCTGCTCCTCGGCGTCGGGCTCGTCATCTCCCGGATGTCGCCGCAGTTCCAGCGGATGCAGGTGCGGATCGACGGCGTCAACCGGGTGCTGCGGGAGCAGCTCACCGGGATCCGCGTCATCAGGGCCTTCGTGCGCGAGCCCGTGGAGACCGAGCGGTTCGCGGAGGCGAATCGGTCGGTGACGGAGACGGCCGTGCGCGCGGGCCGCTGGTTCGCCGTGATGTTCCCGTTCGTGATGCTCGTGCTCAACGTCTCGAGCGTCGCCGTGATCTGGTTCGGCGCGTCCCGGATCGACGACGGCACCCTGCAGGTCGGTGCTCTCGTGGCGTTCCTCAGCTACCTCGTCCAGATCCTGATGGCCGTGATGCTGGCGACCTTCCTCGCCGTGATCCTGCCGCGCGCGAACGTGTCGGCCGGCCGCATCGGCGAAGTGCTCGGCACCGAGTCGACGGTGGTCCCGCCCGCCGTCCCGAAGCCGCTCGCGGCCGCGGACGGCACGGTCGAGCTGCGGGGCGCGACCTTCGCGTACCCGGGTGCGGAGCATCCGGTCCTGCAGGCGGTCGACCTCACCGCCCGCCCCGGCGAGACCGTCGCGATCATCGGCAGCACCGGCGCCGGCAAGACCACCCTCGTGAACCTCCTCCCCCGGCTCTTCGACGCGACCGGCGGTGCGGTGCTGATCGACGGCACGGACGTGCGCGACCTCGACCCCGAGGTGCTCTGGTCGCGCATCGGGCTCGTGCCGCAGCGCGCGTTCCTGTTCAGCGGCACCGTGGCGTCCAACCTCCGCTACGGCGACCCGAAGGCGAGCGACGACGAGCTGTGGGCCGCGCTCGCGACCGCGCAGGCGGACGACTTCGTGCGCGCGATGCCGGAGGGGCTCGACGCGCCGATCGCGCAGGGCGGCACCAACGTCTCCGGGGGGCAGCGGCAGCGGCTCGCGATCGCCAGGGCGCTGGTCAAACGGCCACCGATCCTCGTGTTCGACGACGCGTTCTCCGCTCTCGACACGGGGACCGACGCGCGACTGCGGGCCGCGCTCGACCGGGACTTCACGGACGCGACGCGGATCGTCGTCGCACAGCGCATCTCCACCATCGTCGGCGCCGATCGGATCGTGGTGCTCGAGGGCGGCAGGGTCGTCGCGACGGGCACGCACGACGAGCTGCTCGAGTCGTCGCCCGAGTACACCGAGATCGTGACGAGCCAGCTCGCGATCGAGGAGGCGTCCGCATGAGCGCCCCGCGACCGCAGGTCGCCGCCCGCAGCGTCGCGCCGGCCGGCGCCCGGCGCGGCGGACCCGGGGGCATGGGCATGGGGATGCCGGTCGAGAAGGCGATGCGGTTCGGGCCGTCCGCGCGACGCCTGCTCGGACGCCTCGCTCCCGAACGACTCGGGGTCGTCCTGGTGCTCGTGCTCGGGATCACGAGCGTCGTCCTCACGGTGCTGGGGCCGCGCCTGCTCGGCGACGCCACCAACCTCGTCTTCGGCGGCGCGCTCTCGAAGTCGCTGCCCGCCGGGACGACGAAGGCCCAGGTCATCGCCTCGCTCGAGCAGCAGGGCCGCGGCGCGCAGGCGGACCTGCTCCGGACGCTGCCGATCACCCCGGGCCACGGCATCGACTTCGGTGCGCTGGGGTCGCTGCTGCTGCTCGTGCTCGGCCTGTACGTCGTCGCGTCGCTCTTCTCGTTCCTGCAGGGCTTCGTGCTGAACGCGATCACCCAGCGCACCGTGTTCCGCCTCCGCGCCGACGCCGAGTCGAAGCTGCACCGCCTCCCCCTCGCCTACTTCGACCGCGTCCCGCGCGGCGAGCTGCTCAGCCGGGTCACCAACGACCTCGACAACGTGCAGCAGTCGCTGCAGCAGACGCTGAGCCAGGCGGTGAACTCGGTGCTCACGGTCGTCGGCGTGATCGTGATGATGTTCGTGATCTCCCCGATCCTCGCGGTCGTCGCCCTGGTCACCGTGCCCTTGACCGTCGTCGTGACGACGCAGATCGCGAAGCGGTCGCAGCCGCTGTTCGTGCAGCAGTGGACGAGCACCGGCGGGCTGAACGCGCAGATCGAGGAGGCGTACAGCGGGCACGCGCTCGTGAAGGTGTTCGGTCGGCAGCACGAGGTCGCGGCCCGGTTCCAGGAGAAGAACGAGGAGCTGTACCGGGCCTCGTTCGGCGCTCAGTTCATCAGCGGCCTGATCATGCCGGCGACGATGTTCATCGGGAACCTCGTCTACGTGATCGTCGCGGTCGTCGGGGGCGTGCTCGTCGCCGGCGGGTCGCTGTCGCTCGGCGGGGTGCAGGCCTTCATCCAGTACTCGCGCCAGTTCACCCAGCCGCTCAGCCAGCTCGGCTCGATGGCCAACCTGCTGCAGTCGGGCGTCGCCTCGGCGGAACGGGTGTTCGACCTGCTCGACGCGGACGAGCAGTCGCCCGACCGCGACCCGGAGGACGTCCCCCGGGACCGCACCGGCCGCCTCGCGTTCGAGCACGTCGCTTTCTCCTACGACCGCGAGAAGCCCCTGATCCGGGACCTGTCCCTCGTCGCCGAGCCCGGCCAGTCGATCGCGATCGTCGGGCCGACCGGGGCCGGCAAGACCACCCTGGTCAACCTGATGGAGCGGTTCTACGAGCTCGACGGCGGCCGGATCACGCTCGACGGCGTCGACATCGCGCACATGGCACGCGCGACGCTCCGATCGCGGATGGGCATGGTGCTGCAGGACACCTGGCTGTTCGCCGGCACGATCCGCGAGAACATCGCCTACGGCCGGCCGGGCGCGACGGAGGAGGACATCCACGCGGCCGCCACCGCCGCGTACGTCGACCGGTTCGTGCACGCGCTGCCCGACGGGTACGACACGGTGCTCGACGACGAGGGCGGCAACGTCTCCGCGGGCGAGAAGCAGCTGATCACGATCGCGCGGGCGTTCCTCGCCCGGCCGTCGGTGCTGATCCTCGACGAGGCGACCAGCTCGGTCGACACCCGCACCGAGCTGCTGGTGCAGCAGGCGATGAGCGCGCTCCGTCGCGACCGGACGAGCTTCGTGATCGCGCACCGGCTCTCCACGATCCGGGACGCGGACCTCATCCTCGTGATGGAGCACGGCGACATCGTCGAGCAGGGCACGCACGCCGAGCTGCTCGCCGCGGAGGGCGCCTACGCCCGCCTCTACGAGGCCCAGTTCGCCGCAGCGATCGAGAGCTGAGAGCACTTCAGCAGGCTGGGAGCACCTGAGCAGGCTGTGCTCGGTCCAGCAGGCTGAGAGCGCCCCCCACAGCCTGCTGAAGCGAGCACAGCCTGCTGAAGTGCTCCGCGCAGGAGGTCAGAGGTCGGGGAGGAATCGCTCCCAGACCATGCGCTTCGAGCCGCGCGGGTCGGACTCCACGCGGTCCGTGTCGTCGATGATCAGGGTCCGGCGGTCGGCCCGCGTGTAGGCCGGCCAGGCGTCGTCCACCGTCCCGGTGGTCGCGAAGTCGAGCCAGTGCTCCCGCATCCGTGCCCCGGCCGCGACGAACGGCCCGCCGCCGCCGAGCAGTGACATCGCCCGCACGAGCGGCGACTCCCCCTGATCGAACAGCACCGGCACCTCCACGGCGTGCGTCGCGTCGAGCCCCGCGACGCGCAGGAGGCGGGGAGCCGCGTCGAAGCGGTACGCGCGCACCGGCGCGACCTCGGAGTGGTGGTCCGCCATCCGGACGCTCGGGAACCAGAAGCCGAAGTCGCCCGCGAAGTCCGCCGCGGCGCGACGGGCGGGAAGGCCCGGGTAGGCGTCGCGCATCGGACCCCTGGCCTCGGGAGGCGCCGCTGCGAACACCGTCCGCATCCTGGCCGGCGAGCGCGGCAGGATGTCGAGCCTCCCCCGGAACAGCGTCCCCTCGCGCTCGTTCGTGCCCACGATCAGCGGCACGCGATGGGCGCGCCCCGACTGCATCGCGGCCAGCGGCGCCTCCGGGAGCAGCTCCCCGTCGACGACGGGCGCGAGGCAGAAGGTGCCCGGGTAGGTCGCCGGGGTGCGGATCTGCAGCGTCACGGAGGCCGTGACCAGGTCGGAGGCCGACGTGGTGGTCAGCAGCTCGAGCGCGGGCGCAGCGCTCCGATCGGCGTGCCGGTTCCGGTCGCCGGGGTCCCCGACCTGCTGGCGGAGGATCTCGACGAACTCCTCCGCCCAGCGCGCCGCGAGATCCGGCGAGTAGAAGGCGCTCGGAGGCGGGCTCTGGGCGATCGCGCGCGCGAAGAGCCCCTCCGCGGCGGGCATCGCCATCAACGCGGCGACGGCGTTGCCACCGGCGGACTCGCCGAAGACCGTCACGTTCGCCGGGTCGCCGCCGAACGCGGCGATGTTGTCGTGCACCCACTGCAGCGCGGCCAGCTGGTCCCGCAGCCCCAGATTGCGCTCGATCGGCCTGTCCTCGGACGCGTACCGGCTGAAGTCCAGGTAGCCGAGCGCGCTGAGCCGGTAGTTCATGCTCACGAACACCACGCGCCCGGTACCGACGAAGCCGTCGCCCCGGCCCGCGAAGCTCTGCGACGAGCCCGCGCTGTACCCGCCGCCGTGGATCCAGACCATGACGGGCAACCGTCCTGCGGGCCCTTTCGGCGCGAGCGGCACGGCGACGTTGACGCTCAGGCAGTCCTCACCGGACGCGACGCCCGGGCCGATGCCCGGGAACTGCCCTCGCAGCGCCTGGGTCGCGACCGGGCCGTACCGGGTCGCGTCGCGCACGCCCGCCCAGGACACGACCGGCTGCGGGGCACGGAACCGCAGGTCGCCGATGGGCGCCCTGGCGTACGGGATCCCGAGCCAGGTGACGCGATCGGACTCGCGCCGACCCCGGACCACCCCGCCGGCCACTCGGATCTCGAGGGGACGGGTGTCGGCGCTGTCGGTGGTCAAGCGTCCACCGTACGACCCGCAGCGCACCGTGCCGGATCAGGCCGTGCGCTGTCGGAGGGGGTGCATACGGTGCAGGGATGTTCCTCCTCGACGGCGCGGCCGTGCTGTCGGCCACCGATCTGACGAAGGCGACGGACTGCGAGTGGGCCGTGCTGCGCCGGCTCGACGCCCGCCTCGGTCGGGTCACGGCGGTCCCGGACCCGGAGGATGCGCTGCTGGAGCGGGCCGCGCGCCTCGGGGACGCGCACGAGGCTCGGCAGCTCGCCGAGTACCGGGCCGCGTTCGGGTCCGGCGTCGTCGAGATCGAGCGGCCTGCGGACGCGAGGGACCCCGCGGCGATCGCCGCCGCCCAGCAGCGGACGCTGGACGCACTGCGCTCCGGCGCCGACGTGGTGTTCCAGGCGACGCTCTTCGACGGCGGCTTCGTCGGGTTCGCCGACTTCCTCGTGCGGAACGGGGAGGCGTGGGACGTCTACGACACGAAGCTCGCGCGCCGGGCGAAGGTCACCGCGCTCATGCAGCTCGCCGCCTACGCCGGGCAGCTGCGGGCGCTGGGTGTGCAGGTCGGTGATCGGGTGCACCTGCTGCTCGGCGACGGCAGCACGTCCACGCACCGGCTCGCCGACGTCGAGCCCGTCTTCACCGAGCGGATGGTGCGGCTCCGGTCCCTCATCGACGATCGGCTCGCGGCTTCGGAGCCGATCGCCTGGGGTGCCGCGGACGTCGCGGCGTGCGGTCGCTGCGCCGAGTGCGCGGCGCAGGTCGAGGCGACCCGCGACGTGCTGCTCGTCGGGCGGCTCACCGTGCGGCAGCGCGACCGACTGCGGGCCGCAGGCGTCACGACGATCGACGCGCTCGCCGCGAGCACCGGCGCGGTCGAGGGCATCGGCACCGCTCCCCTCCAGCGGCTCCGCCTGCAGGCGACGCTGCAGCTCGGTGCCGAGCGCCGCGGAGGACGCGGCGTGCAGGCGGAGGTCATCGACCGGGAGGGGCTCGCCGCGCTCCCCCGCCCCGACGCGGGCGACGTCTTCTTCGACTTCGAGGGCGACCCCCTGTGGTCCGACGACGGCCGCACCTGGGGCCTCGAGTACCTGTTCGGGGTGATCGAGCAGGACGATGGCCGAGAGGTCTTCCGACCGTTCTGGGCGCACGACCGCGAGCAGGAGAAGCGGGCGCTGCTCGACTTCCTCGAGTACGCGACCGAGCGCCGGCGCGCCCATCCGGGCATGCACGTCTACCACTACGCCGACTACGAGCGCAGCCACCTCCAGCAGCTCTGCGCCCGGCACGGCGTCGGCGAAGCGCTGCTCGACGACCTGCTGCGCGAGCACGTGCTCGTCGACCTGTACCCGATCGTGCTGCGGTCGATCCGGATCTCGGAGCGCTCCTACTCGCTGAAGCGGCTCGAGCCGCTCTACATGGGCGACCGTCTGCGGGAGAGCGACGTGACGGACGGCGCCGCGTCCGTGGACGCGTACGTCACCTGGACCCGCCTCGTCGACGCCGGCCGCCTCGCCGAGGCGGAAGCGCAGCTGCGGCAGATCGCCGACTACAACGAGTACGACTGCGCCTCGACCCTCGGCCTGCGCGACTGGCTCCTGGCCCTCGCCGACGAGCACGGGGTGTCGCGGCGTCCCCCCCTCCCCGACGAGCCGGACCGCGACGCGGTGATCGCCCGGCGGGAGGAGGAGGTCCGCGATTCGCTGCTCGCCCGCGTCGCGGACGTGCCTCGCGCCGAACGGGACGCGGAGCAGACCGCGATCGCGCTCGCAGCGGCGGCGATCGAGTACCACCGGCGCGAGGACAAGTCGTTCTGGTGGGAGCACTACGACCGCGAGATCGCGCCGATCGACGACTGGATGGAGCAGAAGGACGTGCTCGTCGTCGACGAGGCCGAGGTCGTCGACGGCTGGCGGAGGGAGGGGCGCGGGTGGTCGGACGTCCGGACCCTGCGCCTGACCGGCGCGCTCGCTCCGGGCAGCGGCCTCAAGGCGGGCGACACCGACGTCTTCCTGATGTACGACGAGCCGGTGCCGGCGGGCTGCGGGCAGGTGCCCGTCGGCCAGCGCGGCGAGCACGCCAGGACGACGGTGCGCTCGGTCGAGCCGCTCCGCGACGGGCGCACCGCCGTCGTGCTCGACGAGCAGGCGGGAAGCACCGACGGCACGGCCAACGAGCCGTGGGCCGCCGTGCCGGTCGCGATCACGCCTCGCGCGCCGCTGCGGACGAGGAACCAGCGTGCCGCGATCCTCGCGTGGGGCGAACGGCTCGTGCGGGGATTCGCGCAGGGGGACGCGGTGCTCGACCTGCTGCGCCGCACCGCACCGCGCACGGCCGGTGGCGCCATCGAGTCGCCGGCGGACCCGACCGTCGAGGCGATCGTGCGCGACGTGCTGCGGCTGCGGCGCTCCTCCCTCGCCGTGCAGGGTCCCCCCGGTTCGGGCAAGACCCACGTCGGCGCGCAGGTGATCGCGGCGCTGGTCCGTGACCACGGCTGGCGCATCGGCGTGGTCGCCCAGTCGCACGCGGTGGTCGAGAACCTGCTCGACCGCGTCGTCGCCGCGGGTCTCGACGCCGGCCGGGTGGGCAAGCGCATCGGCTCAGCGGGAACCGTCGGCGCGTGGACCGTGATCGAGCCGGACCGGCCGGCCGGGGTGCGGCTGTGGACCCGCGGCACCGACCCGGGCGGCTACGTCCTCGGGGGCACCACGTGGACCTTCACCGATCCGAACCAGGTCGAGCAGAAGCAGCTCGACCTGCTCGTGGTGGACGAGGCGGGGCAGTTCTCGATCGCGAACACGATCGCGGTGGGTGTCAGCGCCCGCAACCTGCTGCTCCTCGGCGACCCGCAGCAGCTGCCCCAGGTCAGCCAGGGCCTGCACCCCGAGCCGGTCGACGCGTCCGCGCTCGGATGGCTGTCGGCGGGGCATGACGTGCTGCCCGCCGAGTTCGGGGTGTTCCTGCCCGAGACGTGGCGCATGCACCCGGCGCTGACCGCCGTCGTCTCCGAGCTCTCCTACGAGGGGCGGTTGGGCTCGCGCGTGCCGGAGACGACGGACCGCCGGCTGGCCGGCGTCGAACCCGGGCTGCATCCGGTCCCGGTCGTCCACGAGGGCGACACGGTCGAGTCCGCCGCCGAGGCGCGAACGGTGCTCGAGCTCGTGCGACGGCACGTGGGCCTGCGCTGGAGCGACCCGTCGCGCGGCGCCGGCGATCGCCCGCTCGACCAGGAGGACCTGATCGTGGTCGCGCCGTTCAACGCCCAGGTGGCCCTGCTGCGCACGACGCTCGACGTGGCCGGGTTCGGCCGGGTCCGGGTCGGCACCGTCGACCGGTTCCAGGGCCAGGAGGCCGTGGTCGCGATCGTCTCCCTGACCGCCTCCTCACCGGCGGACGTACCGCGCGGGATCGGCTTCGTGCTCTCGCGCAACCGGATCAACGTCGCGATCTCGCGGGCGCAGTGGGTCGGCTACCTCGTGCACTCGCCCGCGCTCGCCGGGGCGCTGCCGCACGACGCGGAGGGTGTCGCCGCCCTGAGCGGCTTCCTGCGCCTGACCCGCCGCTGACCCGGATGCGCGGCCCGGGCGCGTCGTCGAACCGGTCGAGCGCGGGTTCGGCATGATCTCGGCGTGCGGGTCAAGGTGCTGCTCGTCGCCCTCGTCGCGGTGCTCGCCGGCGTCGTGGGCGTCCAGGTCGCGGTCGCGCTGCCCGCTCTGACGACACCCGCACCCACCCCCGCCCCGGTCGCCTGGGCCACCGTCCGGCCCGGATCGGACGCGTCGTGGCCCGCCTGCACACCGCCGCACGGCTCCACGCGGACGATGCCGCTCGCGAGCGGTCCCGCGTTCGTCGTCGTGGGGGTGAACGACGGCCTGCCCGGCACCACGAGCGCGTGCCTCGCGCGGGAGCTGGCCTGGGCGGACACGACCACCGGGGGCTCGTCCGCGAGCCGCCTCGACTACTACGTCATGGCCGCGGACCCGTGGACGAAGCCGGAGCTGCAATGGCAGCCGCACCCGTCCTGGCCCTCCTCGAACCGCGTGGACGGCGTCACCGTCGCGGTGCCCGCCTCGTACGCCTCGAGCGCGACGGGCACGACCTGCAGCGGTGGCCGAACCGAGGAGGCGTGCGCCTACGTCTACGGCTGGGCGATGGCCCGCTCCGCCGCCGCGATCCCCGGACTGCGCTCCCCCAGGTCCCATCGGTTCTGGATCGACGTGGAGGCGCAGGGCACCTGGAGCACGGACCAGCGGTTCAACCAGGCGGTGGTCGAGGGCATGGCGACAGCCTTCACCGCGCCGCCCGACAGGGGTGGGGTCGGCACGACGACCGGGATCTACGCCGATTACACCGAATGGGCCGACATCGTCGGCCGGCTGCGCACCGGCAGCCCGGTCGATCGCCTCGACGAATGGCTCGCGATCGGACCCGGCACCAAGGCGGAGGCGGTGGTCGCCCTGGTGCGCGACTGGCCGATCACCGCGAGCGGCCGGGTCCGGATGGTGCAGTGGGTCGACGGGCGCATCGACCGGGACATCGCCCTGCCCGCGGTCGCGGGCCGTTAGCGGACCACCGTCCTCCCGCCCCGCCCCGCCCCGGCACCGCCGCTACCGTGCGACCACGGGGAGGCGCTCCCGGAGGAACTCCACGACGCGGGCCCGGGCTTCGAACGCCGGGTGCCCCTCCCGCTCGCGGACCTCGCCCGTGAGCACCGAGTGGGCCGTGCGCCCGAAGCCGCCCGGGTTGCCCGGCGAGGAGTCGAGCTCGATGACCTCGAACGCGTCGCCGAGTCTGCGACGGAGCGTGTCGAACCGGGCCCGCGGCGCGGACGCGTCCTCGCTGAACCGGAGGCCGAGTGCGCACACCTCGCCGCGACGGCTGCGCGCCGCGACGAGGTCGAGGTCCGACGACGACAGGCCGGGGTCCATCGAGCGTGCCCGCCCGACCGGGAACGGCACGGCCGGCTGGCTCAGGACCGACGCGAGCACCGATCCCTCGACCGCGGCAGCGAGTGCGAACCCGCCGGTGAAGCACATCCCGATCACGCCGACCCCCGCCCCGGGTGTGCGCGCCGCCAGATCGGCGGCCAGGGCACGGAGCCAGTCCGTGAACGGACGACGGACATCGGTCGCGAACGCTCGGAACTCGCGGGAGACGCAGAGCCCAGGCAGTACCCGCAGCACCTGGCCGACGCCCGCCTCCTTCCCGGGCTCGCCGAACGGGGAGGGGACGGCGACGGTGAACCCGGCTTCGACCAGGTGGTCGGCGAGCCCGAGCACCTCCGGCGTCATGCCGGGCACCTCCGGCACGAGCACGACGCCGGGCCCGCTCCCCCGCTCGTAGACGTCGTGGGTGATGCCGCCGGACGGGAACGGAGCGACCGCCCAGCCGTCGAGCGTGCCCGTGGGTGCCGTGTCCGTCATGGCACGAGTCTGCCCGGAACGCGGACCGGGGCGTTCCCCTACGGTGGGCCGGTGCCCGTGTCGTTCACCGTCCGTGCCGTCCTGTTCGACATGGACGGCACGCTCATCGACTCGACCCCCGCGGTCGATCGGTCCTGGGCGGCGTGGGAGCGGTTGTGGGACGTGCGGCTCGGGGTCCGCGCCTCGTCGCTCGGGCAGCCGGCGCGCGACATCGTCGCTGCGCGGGTACCGGCAGCGGATGCCGAGGCGGCCTTCCGCGACATCGAACGGCTCGAGGTCGCGGACACCGACGGCATCGTGGTGCTGCCCGGCGTGCGCGAGCTGCTGGGCGCGATCCCGGCGGATCGCTGGGCGGTCGCGACGTCCTGCACGGCGCCGCTGGCCGCCGCCCGGCTCGCCGCGGCCGGCATCGAGCCGCCGGTGCTGGTGACCTCCTCCGACACCGCCCTCGGCAAGCCGGACCCGGCTCCCTACCTCGCTGCGGCCGCCCGACTCGGGGTGGACCCGCGGGACTGCCTCGTCGTCGAGGACGCGGTCGCGGGCGTGCAGGCGGGCCGAGCGGCAGGGTGCGCGACGCTCGGCGTGCTGGGCTCGGTGCCGGGCGCGACGCTCGGTGCCGATGCGGTCGTCACGGACCTGAGCCGCGTCCGCGTCGAGCGGGAGGGCGAGCGGCTGCGGATCGTCGTCGATCAGCCGGCGACGGACCCGGAGCGGAAGATCTCGCCGACCTGACGCAGCAGCTCGATGAGCCGCGCCTCCTCGACGGGAGGGATCGACTCGAGGAGCGCGTCGAGGTCGGCGCGGACCCCGCCGACGATCCCTTCGAGCCGCTCCGATGCGGTCGCCGTCAGCGCCAGGCGGCGCACGCGGGCGTCCGACGGATGAGGCACCCGGTGCACGAGCCCCGCGCCGGTCAGCCGGTGCACGATCTCGGTGGCGCTGCCGGAGCTGACCCCGAACCGCGCGGCGATGTCACCGACCCGGGCGCTGCCGCCGCGGCGCTGCACCCGGTCCAGGTACTGGAGCACGGCGAAGTCGGTGTTGTTCACGCCGAGCACCACGCGGACGCGCTGATCGAGCGCCTTCTCGGCATCCTCGACCGCGTCGACGGCGGTCACGAGGGCGTGCGCCGAGCCGCTGGCCGCCTCGTGGGGGGTCCGTTCGTCCTGCATGGGCGCTCCCTGGCGCAGCCGGCCACACGCCGAGCACGGCGGGCCGGACTGGTTGACCGATCATCACGACCGTACTCCTCGCTCGGCGGACCTGCATCGCGGGCGCTCACCGGTAGGGCTGCCACGCCTGCCAGACCTCACGGATCCGCGGTGAGGGATCGGTCTCGAGGTGGTCGTGCCGGTCGAAGACCCAGGTCCTGCGGTCCCGGTCGTCGAACGGCGGCCACCACGCCGGGGCCGATCCGGTGCGGGCGAAGTGCAGCCAGGCGCCGGACATCCTTCCGGTCAGCGCCCGAGCCGCCCGGTCGGCGCCGAACAGCGACGCGAGCCGTCGGGTCGGACCGCCCCGACGGGCCATCACGTGGTCGAGCTCCAAGCCGTGGGCCGCGCCGAGATGCAGGGCGCGGAGGGCGGGCGGCGCGAAGTCGAATCGGTACATCCACACCGGGGCGACCTGCGCGTGGCCCGCGGCCGCTTCGACGGCCGGGGTCCAGAACATCAGGTCGGTGACGAAGCGCTCGAGGGCGCGTGCGCCCCGTCCGCCGCCGTACTCGCCGAGCACGGGCTCCTTGGCGGCGGGGACGGTCGCCTCGAAGAGGCGCTCCAGCCGGACCGGCGTCGCGCGCAGCCTGCGGATCCGCTGGAACAGGGTGCCCTCGTCGGCATTCGTCCCGATGATCAGCGGGACCGGGTGCGCCTCGCCGCGCCGGAGCACGTCGAGCGGGTAGTCCGGCACGAGGTCCCCGTCGACGACGGGTCCGAGCACCCTCGCGGCCGGCAGGCGGTCGGAGACCGCCATGTCGAGCCGGAAGGCGGCGGCGGCGAGCTCGGCGGTGCCGACCGTCCGCAGAGCGGCACCGCCCAGGTCCGCGACCAGCTCCGCCGCCCAGCCCTGGGACCGCGCGCTGCCGTGCACCGAGGCGATGGCCGGGCTCTCCGCGATCGCCCTGGCGAAGAGGCCACGCCCTGCCGGGATCGTCATGAGCGTCAGCACGCTCGAGCCGCCGGCGGACTCGCCGAACAGGGTGACGTCGTCCGGATCGCCGCCGAACTCGGCGATGTTGTCCCGCACCCACGCGAGCGCCGCGAGCTGGTCTCGGAGGCCGACGTTCGTCTCGATGGGGTCGTTCTCGTCGCCGTAGGCGGACAGGTCGAGCCAGCCGAGCGCGCCGAGGCGGTAGTTGAAGCCCACGAACACGACATCGCCCGACGCGGCCAGGGACTCGCCGCGGTACTGGCCGGCGATGGCGCCGCCGATCCCGAACGCCCCGCCGTAGATGAAGACCATCACGGGCTTCGGCTCGGTATCGGCCGTCCGGCGCGCGACGGTGAGCGTCAGGCAGTCCTCCGACATCGGCGTGCGCAGCCCGGCCCCGGTGAGGGTCGAGGTCCTCGGCTGCGGCGGCAGCGGCCCGTCCTCGGTGGCGTCGCGGATGCCCTCCCAGGGCTCGGGAGGTCGCGGGGCGCGGAACCGCAGCCGACCGACCGGCGGTGCGGCGAACGGCACCCCCCGCCAGACGGTGAGGCCCGCCTCCCGCGCACCCCGGACCCGCCCGGCGGTCGTGCGCACCACGGTGTCCACCCCGCCGACGGCTGCCCCACCCATGACCGGTTGTCTATCGGTCCCGGATCGGTGAAGCCCGATGGGGTGAAGCCCGATGGGGTGCATCCGCGACATGCCGGGCGGGGTCCGCATCGGCCCCCGGACGCGGGTCGACGCTTCCTGGTGTGCACCCCTCGAAGCCCCTGCTGGCCGCGGCGCTGCTGAGCACGCTGCTGCCGCTCGCGGCGTGCACGGCCGCACCGGCCCCCGAGGCACGGGTGATCGTGCGGATCGCGCCGTCCGCCCATCCGGAGGCGTACGACGTGCATCTCGCGGAGGCAGGCGTCGGCTTCCGCTCGCAGTTCAGCATGCGGTCCGGTCAGACCCGCACCGTGCCGGTGCCGAAGGGCTGGGTGTCCGTCCGGATCGCAGGCCTCTGCGTCGTCCCCGCGGACACCGCGGGGACGCTCACGATCGAGGTCCGGCCGAACGACTGCCGGATCGTCTGACCCGGTTCGGTCCCGCCTCCCGATCAGCCCAGCCCGGCGAGCAGCGCCGCGTCGGTCTCCGCGGGCGCGGTGGGCACCACGACGACGGGCCGGTACTGGCGGTGCGCGAGCCGCAGCGCGACCGACCCGGTGAACACGTTGCGGAGCGCCCCGCGGAGCCCGCCGGGCCGGGTGCCGAGGACGATCATCAGCGCGTTCTCCTCGTCGGCGACGTCCATCAGCGCCTCCGTCGCGAGGCCCACCAGCTCCCGGATGGACCAGCGCACCCCGCTCGGAGCGAGCAGGGCGCGGATCTCCCCGAGACGCTCCTCGCTGAACAGCGGGCCGACCGACGAGAGGTCCGGGTCGATGGGCGCGGTGAGCAGCGAGCCGTCCGGCAGCTCCTGGTACGCGTACCTCGTCGCGTCGGCGGCGACGCAGATCAGCTCGGCATCGAACGCGAGGGCGTAGTCGGCGGCCACCTGCAGCACCCAGAGCGGCTGATCGGGGAGGATCCCCACCACGATCGTCCGCCCCGTGCCGGTCTTCTCGTCAGCCATGGACCCTGCCTACCAGGTCGGCTCACCCGCCGCACCGATGCTCGGGTCACCCGTTCGGGACACGGCGCGGTCGCTTCCAGCATCGGCGCAGCGGTCTGTGCCACGCTCGCCCTGACAGTCCGCACCGACCCCGCCGTGACCGTGCTCGACGACCGCTGGCGGCTGCCCCCGAGTTCCCCGCCCGGTGCGCCCGGCATGAAGGAGACGGCGTCCACTTGTCCGTCGAGATGATCGTGCTGCTGCTGCTCGCCGTGCTCGCCCTCGTCGGCGCCACCGCGGGCGTGGTCGCGGTCGTGCGGCGCGGGGCCGAGCGCTCGTCGCCGCTCGAGGCCAACCCGATGAGCCCGCGGGTGTCGGCGGAGGTGCATGCGGGCGAGGAGCAGGTGCTCATCCACCTCGCGAGGTCCCTCACGCTGCCGTCGGACCGCGACGACGTCGCCTACGGCGAGATCTACATCGCCGGGTCCGCCGGCATGACCATGAAGCTCGCGTCCCGGTCGGAGATCGGGCGCGGCTTCGACGCGGAGGTCCGGGTGCACCGCACACGGCGGGCGTCGCTCGCGGAGTACTACATCCTCCGACTGCCCGGCGACGAGGCGCTGCACGACCGGATCGTCGACCTGGACGACCAGATCGCCCGCGCGCTGCGCGCGCTCGATCCCGAGGCGCACGTGCGCCGGCCCGGTCGGTCAGCGGTCGCCTGAGTCACCGGCTGGGCCACTCACGGCTCGCGCGAGAACAGCGCCCTGCGGACCGCTCGACGCAGGTCGACCTCGTGCCCGACGAGCTGCGCGAGGTCCGTGAGGGTGGCGCCCTCCTCCGCGTCGAACGTGCGCGGCAGCGCGTCGAGGACGGCGAGCACGCCGATGCGCCTGCCGGCGCCGTCGATGATCGGCTGCACGGCCATCGAGCGGACCGGCGCCGTGTGGACCGCCCCGCTGGTCCGCGGGTCGGCGTGCACGTCCTCGACCGACCAGCCGTCGACCCGATCGACGAGGAGCGCCCGGGTGGCCAGCGCGACCAGCTCGGTGCGGTGGGCTTCCGGCACGAACGCCGACGCCTCCTCCCGAGGGTCGCCGAGCACGACGAACGCGGCCGGCACCTTCAGCAGGCGGGCGGCGATGCCGGTGATCCGCGCGAACTCCCGGTCGGGTGGCACGTCCGCGATGGCGGGTGCCGGCGGAGGCGCTGCCGGGGCTGCGGCCGGCTGCGCAGCGACGGTGTCGCTCGCGATCTGCTCCGCGAGGGTCCGTTCGAACTGGGCCCGCGCCTCCTCGAGCGTCATGCGCTCGCTCGGCGAGCGCCGGGTCATGCCGGCGAGGACGGACGCGAGCCGCGGCGGGGTCCCGTCGGGGATCTCCGGGTCGCGGGTCAACCGGGCGAACGCGGACTCGATGACCGTGCCGGGGAAGGACACCCGCCCGGTCGCGGCCTGGATCAGTACCAGGCCCAGGGAGTACACGTCCGACGCGCTCGCGAGCACGCCGCCCTCGACCTGCTCCGGGCTCAGGTAGGCGGCGGTGCCGACGGTGAACTCCCCGTCGTCGGCCGCCGCTCCGAGCACGGTCGCGATGCCGAAGTCGGAGAGCTTCCCGCGCAGCCGGCGTTCGCTGGCCCTTCCGGAGAGGAGCACGTTCGCGGGCTTGATGTCGCGATGGAGCCAGCCCCGTTCGTGCACGTACAGCAGGGCGTCGCACAGGTCGAGCCCCAGATACGCGACCTGCACAGGTGTCAGCGCGCCGCTGCGCAGCGCCTGCCCGAGGTCCGGGCCGTCGACGCGTTCCATCACGAGGTAGATGTGCGGCTGCTCGGGGTCGGCGTCGTCGACGCCCGCGTCGAAGAGCGTGACGAGGGCGTGGTGGCTGAGCCCGGCCAGCATCTGCGCCTCGTGCTGCTGCTCCCGCAGCACGCGGGCCGAGTCGGTCGGCGCGGTGAACACCTTGACCGCCACCGCACGGTTCAGGAGCGTGTCGTGCGCGGCGTAGACGACCGCCGTGCCACCTCGGCCGATGACGTGCTCGATCCGGTAGCGCTCCGGAAGCACCACTCGGCCTCCGCCGCGCTCCGGGGACGCCGTGGTCACAGGGCGGGCCGGGGCGGTCGCGTCACGGGTCCGATCGTACGGGTCGGGTCGTCCCGTCGGACTGCCGGAGCTGGTCGATCCAGATGCTCTCCGGGTGCACGTCCTCGCCCGCCAGCACGTCCGCCGCGGTACGGACCCGGGCGACGCGCAGCAGCAGGAGCCCGAAGACGACCTTCGCGGCCACGTCGGCGCCCGACAGCAGCAGGTGCTCGGTCACCGTCCAGGCGCCGCCGGTGACGACGCCCTGCATCCCGTGGACGATCGGGGAGACGAACCACACCACGAGCAGCAGCACCGCCGCGGCGGTCAGCGGCGTGCGGGCGGCGGCGGGGAGCACCGGCAGGGAGCGGAGCACGACCGTGATCACGACCGCGTACACGCCCAGGAAGCACACGGAGGACGCGACACCGAGCCAGAGCAGCGCGTGGAGGTCGGTGCCCTCCCCGACGACCACGGCACCGACGAAGCCGAGCACGATCATCAGGACCGCGGCGGCGGCGCCGATCAGCTTCGCGAGGAATGCGGCCCGGCCGATCACGGCGGAGACGGCGACCCCCTCCACGACGAGCAGCGGCACGCTCACCGTCCAGTCGACGTAGCGCGCGGTCCGGGTGCCGATCGTGTCCGCGTCCGGCAGCCACACCCCGTGCACCCGGTGGTAGCCGCCGAGCAGCTCGAACGCCAGCAGGAGGGAGGAGAGGAACGCGACGGTCAGCACCGCGACGCTGGCAGGCACGGCCGACCGGTACCGCGGGCCGACCTCGCTGCGCGCCGACCACATCCGGGTGAGCACGGCGACCAGGCAGAACCCGGCGACCGCCACCCGGTACTCGATGAGGGCGTGCTGCCCGTCGGTGAGCGGGACCGCCCATGGAGGAGCGACGGTCTTCAGCTGCAGGGGCTCCAAGGATCCCACGGATTCCGAGGGATGACGGAGGGGGCCGGTGCGGCAGGATCCTTCCGTGGTGACCACCTGGCGCATGCCCGCCGAGACCGAGCCCCACGAGCGCCTCTGGATGGCGTTCCCCAGGCCGAACGCGACGTTCGGCTCGGTGCAGCCGGCGGAGGCGTCCGCCGCCTGGGCGGCGGTCGCGAACACGGTCGTGACGTTCGAGCCGGTGACGATGCTCGTCGACCCGGTGTCGCTCCCGACCGCGCGCCGGCTGCTCGATCCGGCGATCGACGTCGTCGAGCAGGAGCTCGACGACGCCTGGCTCCGGGACACGGGCCCGACGTTCGTGCTGGACGGGGACGGCCGGCTCGGCGCCGTGGACTGGTCGTTCAACGGCTGGGGCGACCACGAGTGGTCCGCGTGGGCGAAGGACGGCCTGGTCGGGGCCGCGGTCGGCTCGGCGGCCGGTGCCGAGGTGATCCCCTCCCTGCTCGTGAACGAGGGAGGCGGGATCCACGTCGACGGCGAGGGCACCGTGCTGCTGACCGAGACCGTCCAGCTCGACCCGCGGCGCAACCCCTTCGCCGATCGGGCACGGGTGGAGGCGGAGCTCGCCAGGACCATCGGCGCGAGCCACGCCATCTGGCTGCCGCGGGGCCTCACCCGCGACGACGGGCGGTTCGGGACGAGCGGGCACGTGGACATCTGCGCGACCTTCCCCTCCCCCGGTCGCGTCCTGCTGCACGAGCAGCGGGATCCGGGCCATCCCGATCACGCGGTGTCGGCGACGCTGCGCGCGACGCTCGAGCGAGCCGTCGACGCTGCCGGGAGGTCGCTCGAGATCGTGCCGCTGCCCGCACCCGAGACGCTGCGCGACGCCGAGGGGTTCGTCGACTGGTCCTACGTCAACCACGTCGTCGTCGACGGCGGCGTGATCGCCTGCGGGTTCGGGGAGGAACGGGCGGACGCGGCCGCGCGGGACGTGCTGGCGGAGGCCTACCCGGGTCGGCAGGTGGTGTCGGTGGACGCCCGCGGGATCTTCGCGTACGGCGGCGGCATCCACTGCATCACCCAGCAGCAGCCGGTCGCTCCCGCCTGATCGGCGTCGGAACGGAGTGATCCCGTCGTCGTCCTGCAGGGCCTGCTCGAACGCGGTCGGCAGCGGGCCTCGCTCGCCACGCCGTGAAGTACCTGATCCGTGATCTTGCGGGGCTGACGGGAACCGGGGGACCAGGGACAATGGACGCGTGCCCGCCCAGCTCCGCTCCTGCCTCCATGGCTGAGCGCGAGCCCGTCCCCGGAGACGTCCTCGGCGGCCGGTACGAGATCCAGGCGGAGCTCGGACGTGGCGGGATGGCGACCGTCTTCCGCGGGCTCGATCGGCGTCTGCAGCGCCCCGTCGCGGTCAAGGTGTTCCGCGGCGGGTTCTCCGAAGCGGTCGACCCGCAGCGCACCACGCAGGAGATGCGGCTGCTCGCCGCTGTCAACCATCCGTCGGTCGTCGCGGTGCTGGACGCATCGAACGGCGACGGCGTCTTCGGCGCCTTCCTGGTCATGGAGCTGGTGGTCGGCGACGACCTGGGGCTGCTCCTCCACCGTGCCCGCGGTCCGCTGTCCGCCGACTTCGCGCGGCGCATCGTCGCCGACGTCGCGAGCGCGCTCGGCACCCTGCACGCCCAGGGGGTGGTGCACCGTGACGTGAAGCCGGCCAACATCCTCGTGCCGACGTCCGCGACCTCGTCGATCGCGACCGTCGCGGCGAAGCTCACCGACTTCGGCATCGCGCAGCTCGTCGACGGGGCACGGCTGACGGCCCCGGACTCGATCCTCGGTACGGCCGCGTACCTCAGCCCCGAGCAGGTCCGTGGTGCGCCTCCACGCCCGGCCAGCGACGTGTACTCGCTCGGTCTCGTGCTGCTCGAGGCGTTGACGGGCAAGCGCGCGTTCCCCGGCCCGGCCGCGGAGGCCGCGATGGCGCGCCTCCAGCGCCCCCCGGCCCTGCCGGAGGACGCGTCCCCCGCGCTCGCCGACCTGCTGTCCCGGATGACCGCGCTGGACCCGGTGCACCGACCCACGGCCGCGCACGTCGCCGCGGCGCTGCGCGAGCAGCTCGTCGGCCGCGTCACCGCGCCCGACGCCGTCCAGACGGCTCCCACCCCGGTCGCGGGCCTCTCCGCGGCCGCGATGGTCCCGCGACCGGCCGACGCGACGCTGCCGCAGGAGCCGCTGTTCACTCCGAGCCGCGGCATGCCCCTCAGCGGTTCGGTGACGACCGTCCACCCCACGCGGCGGCGCCGCTTCCCGACCCTGCTCGCCGCGTCCGCCGCAGCCCTCGCGGCTGCGGTCACCGGGGTCGCGATCTCGGCCGCCACCAACGTCGACTCGCCTGCCGCGACGGCCGCTCAGCACAGCGGCGCGACGACCGTCCCGAAGGGGCCGACAGCCGTCGCACAGCAGCAGGTGCGCTCGGCCGGGAACGCCGGAGTCGGGTACGTCGAGCCGGAGTCGTCGACGGGCTCGTCCGCCCCCGTGCCGAGCCCGAGCCCGACCGTCTCGAGCCCCTCACCCACGACCGCCACGCGCACGACGTCCACGCCCACCCGCACCCCCACCGCGACCGCTCCCGCGCCCGCAGCATCGGCTCCGGCGACGACCCCGCCCCCGCCGTCGCCCTCCGCCTCACCGGTCCCGAGCGGCTCCCCCACCCTCTCCGCGGGCACCCCGAGCCCCCCGAGCGGCGCCGCAGCCTGAGCCGCGGTGCACGGCGGCGGGTCAGCCGCTGGTCTGGATCGTCACCTGCGAGTGGGGAGCCAGCGCGCTCCCCGCGGCAGGCGACGTCGCCGCGACCGTGCCGACGGGCTGCGTGGACGTCGTCGTGCCGTTCAGCGCCCACGAGTAGCCGGCCGCGACGAGCGCCGCCTCGGCTGCCGCCGGCGACTGGCCGGTCACGTCCGGCACCGTGCCGGTGGCGGCGGGGGTGGCCGGGGTGGCGGGTGCGATGCCGGGCGCGACCGCCGTGCCGCCGTTCAGGTACTGCGGGTCCGGCTGCGCCCAGCTCGTCGCGCCGCCGTACTCGGCGTTGATCGCCGCCTGGATGTCATGCCACAGGCAGTGCCGCGCGATCGCGGCCGTGCCGTTTCCGCTCAGGTAGCAGGGCGTCGTGGTGAACGACGTGAGTCGCAGGCCCTGGAGGGGCTTGTTCGCCAACCTGCCGTTGTTGCCCACCCAGACCACGGTGGTGACCTTCGAGGTCGTGCCGTCCATCCAGGTGTCGTAGGCGTTGTCGGTCGTCCCCGTCTTCCCGAGCTCGTAGATGCCGTCCGCGGTGTTGTCCCCGCCGGCGGTGCCGGACGTCATCACGCTGCGGAGGGCGTACGCGGCGGCGACCGCGACGCCCTGGTCGATCACCCGGGTGCACCCGGCCTGCGGGACGGCGAGCTGCGAGCCGTCGGTCTTCACGACCTTGTCGATCACGACCGGCTTGCAGTAGACGCCGTTGTTGGCGATGGTCGCATAGGCACCGGCCATCGCGACCGGGGCCACCCCGTACGAGCCGCCGATCACCATCGGGGCGACGATCGTCGGGAAGGTCGGACCCGCCGCGGGCGCGATGCCCATCGACTCGGCGAGGTTCTGGATGTCGCAGAGATCGAGCTGCTGGGCCATCGAGGCGAAGGCCCCGTTGATCGAGAGCGCCGTGGACCGCATCACGGTCTGCATCCCGCCCGGGTCGCCGGGGTCGTTCCCGACGTTCCAGTCCTGGCCGCCGAGCGTGGCGTAGTTCTTGCCGCAGACCGTGAAGGACGACGCGGCCTTGATACCGGGGTTCCCGTCCACGGTCTCGTTGAGCGTGTGCCCGGTCTTCAGCCACTGCAGCAGGGTGAACAGCTTGAACGTCGAACCGGGCTGCCAGCCGTTCGACGCCCCCAGCGCGGCGTCGGCGTTGTAGTTGATCGCGGTGTCGCTCGCCGGCGGGTTCGAGCTCGAGTCGTTGTAGTCCTTGTTCTGGACCATCGAGATGATCCGTCCCGTGCCGACCTCCACCGACACCGATGCGCTGCCCACGCTGAACACCACCGACGTCTTGGGGACGTAGGTGTTCATCACCCGCTGAGCCTTCTTCTCGATGCTCATGTCCAGCGTCGTGTAGATCTTCCAGCCCGATCGCTGCAGGTTCGCGAGCCGCGTGGTCGGGTTCGACCCGAACTGCGGGCTGGAGAGGATCGACCGCACCACGTAGTCGCAGAAGAAGCCGGCGACACCCGCCGACTGGCAGCCCGACGTGGTCTGCGTGATCTTCGGCAGGATCGGCGTCGCCACCGCGGTCGTGTAGTCGGCCTTCGAGATGAGGCGGTTCCTCAGCTCCACGCCGAGGATGTAGTCGCGACGGGACTTGTTGCCCGCGAGGTTCGCCGTGTCGTCGAGGCGGAGGAACGTCGGGTTGTTCACGATCGCGATGAGGCTCGCCGCCTGCGCGATCGTCAGCTTCGCGGCCGTCGTGTCGTAGTAGTACTCCGCGGCGGACTCGATGCCGTAGATGCGTCCCCCGAACCCCGCGATGTTGAGGTAGCCGAGCAGGATCTGGTTCTTGGAGTACTTCTTCTCGAGCGCGATCGCGAGCCGCGCCTCCTTGAGCTTGCGTCCGACGGACGGGTCGGTGCAGTCCGCGTACGCGGCGTCGACCGCCTTCTGCGTCGACAGGTTCTCCGCCTCCTGCACGCAGACGTTCTTCACGTACTGCTGGGTGATCGTCGACGCACCCTGGAGGCTCTTCCCGGCGAGGTTCGCGACGGCCGCCCGGGCGATGCCGACCGGGTCGATGGCCCCGTGCTCGTAGTACCGGACGTCCTCACCCGCGATCGCGGCGTTCTTGGTGATCTGCGAGATCTCGTTCCAGGCGACGACCTGCCGGTTCTGCGCGTAGAAGGAGGCGATGAGGACGTTCTGGCCGCCGTCCTTGGCGTAGA
>JABBOB010000030.1:34229-36163 GCA_019352055.1 Acidobacteriota bacterium | reverse complement strand
CTGATGGTGACCCGCTCCTTCGCGGCCAGCCCCCGCACGGTCAGCGTGCGGCCCGAGCGGGAGACCCGCAGCGACTTCTTCGCGGTGACCGCCGTCACGCTGAGCTCATGGGTGGCGGTGGTCGCCGGGTCGGTGATCCGCCGGTCGCCGCTCACCCGGATCCGATGCTTCGTGTCCTTCGACCGCGCGGGGAGGCGGACAGCCCGCTTGACGCTGCCGCCGTGCTTCGCGACGCCGGTCGTCACCTGGTGGCCGTTCAGCGCGATGCGCCACCGCTCCCCGGCGCGCAGGCCGCGGATCGTGACGAGCACCGACGTGCCCGAGCGCGGCGTGACCGCGCTGGTGCTGCCGGTCACGAGACGCGTCGCCGCGGGCACCACGAGCACGTAGGACCGGGACGCGGAGCCCGCGCTGTTCCGCGCCGTGATGTGCAGCACGAAGCGTCCGGAGGCGCGCGGTGCGCCGAAGAGCAGACCCGAACCCCGATGGAGGGCGATGCCCGCGGGGAGGTCCTTCGCCGGCACCGAGTAGGTGACCGCGACGGTGCTGCTGCCCGCGATCGAGAGCGCGAGCGGATGACCGAGCTTCACGGTCGTCGTCCGGAGGACCGGGAGCACGGGCCGGGCGACCGGTGCGCCGGGCGCGGGGGAGTCGCTCCGGATGGGGTCCGGGTTCGTCGTCCCGTCCGCGGGCGCCGGGCTCTGCCCGGTCGTCGGGCTCCCTCCGGTCCCCGCGCTCCCGTCGGTCGTCGAGCCGCCGCCGGTCGACGGGACGACCGCCGCAGGCGCGATCGTGACGGACAGCGTCCGCTCGGCCGTCCCGAACGCGTTCCTCGCTGAGACCGTGAACGTGGCGGTCCCGGCGGAGGTCGGGGTGCCCGCGAGCACGCCGGTCGATGGGTCGAGCTGCAGGCCGTCGGGCAGCGAGCCTCCGGTGACGGCGTAGGTGATCGCGCCGTTCTCGCTGGTCGCGAGCACCGGAGCGCTGTACGCGGCGTCGGCCGTGCCGTCGGGCAGCACGGTGGTCGCGATCGTCGGTGCGCCCGCGATGTCGATCGTGATCACCTGCGAGCGCAGCTGGTGCGGGGATGAAGCGGTGAGGACGAACGAGTAGTGGCCGCCGGTCGTCGGCCTCCCGGTGATCGAGCCGGTGGCGGTGTCGATCGTCAGGCCGATCGGGAACGCCGGGATGGTGTCCGCGGGCAGGCCGCTCGCCGGGTTGCCGGCGACCGCGAACGTGGTCGCGTCGCCCGTCACGGGTGCCTGGAGCGCGGAGGGCTGCCCGGTGGCGGCGTTCGGCAGCGTCGTGGCGGTGAAGGCGATCGGCGTCTCGTACGCCGCGGTGAGGGTGACGGGATCGGAGTCGCCTCCGGAGCTCGAGAGCGCGGCCAGCAGGTCGTCGTTGCTCACGTGGGCGACGCCGGGCCCGGTCCAGCCGACGAGCGGCTTGCCGGAGGAGCTGCCCGTGTACGCGGCCAGGTCGAGTCCGGCGTTCGCGAACGTCGTCGCGTACACGTGCTGCACGGCAGGGGCGGTCGTCATGCCGCTGCCGCTGCCGCTGGCGAGGGTGACCGCGTGGTTCCGGCCCGTGACCGTTAGGGCCTGGTCGTCGATGGTCCCGGCTGAACCCTGCCGGATCGTGCCGCCCGGGTTGTCGATCGTGCCCGAGCCCGTCAGGGTGCCGTCCACCACGAGGTCCCCGGTGTTGCGGACCGTCTGCCCGGCCGGGACGGTGAACGTGCTGCCGGAGGCGATCCTGAGCCTGCTCGTGCCGCCCCCGGTCGCCGCGTTCTCGAAGCTGCTGAAGGTGCTCGCGGTGCTGCCCGCGAGGGTGACGTCGCCGTTCTCGATCGACACCGCCGACCCCGTGCCCGTGCTGCCGAAGCCGCCGCCGATCGCCGCTGCACCGTCGCCGCCGGTCGCGGTGACAGTGGC